>NZ_JBFTID010000004.1:0-460613 GCF_056394605.1 Rhizobium sp. 10N427
GCTCGACGAAGCTCGACGAACACGCGCAATCGTATCCACTCGCTTCAACTCCCCCTCCATCCGTCAGCAAAAGACGGATGGTCAGACGAAACAGGTGGGGGGTCAAAATTGGACGCCGGTCACCCCGCCAGGGGGGTCA
Source organism: Rhizobium sp. 10N427 (assembly GCF_056394605.1). NCBI lineage: Bacteria > Pseudomonadati > Pseudomonadota > Alphaproteobacteria > Hyphomicrobiales > Rhizobiaceae > Rhizobium > Rhizobium sp. 10N427. The sequence continues at coordinate 140 of NZ_JBFTID010000004.1, forward strand.
ACATTCCACGCCGAAACACAGGCATGTGGTAGATGCGCTCGCCGGAGCCGATGCTGATGTTGCCCTTAATGACGCAAGACTTGCTTGTTGCGCTTGCCAGCACAGAAGGAAATACGGTGTAGCCACCGGCACCGGCAGCGAATGCGCCGACAGAGCTTAATGCAACTAAAGTTCCGAATTTCACGATAGCCCCGAGATGCTCAGGGTTGTGCCAAGGCTTCGTTCGAGAACGATTGATCCAATCGCTAATATTTTAGCGGTCGATTGATTTCGGCTCGGACTTAGATGCAGCATGGCCAGTCGTCTTTCCCGCGCCAGCTAACTAAAGTTCCCGCGGGCATTCTACTGATCCGGGAGCTTCGCGTTTGGGTAGATTGCGCAATCGCTGCAGCAGCTCCAAGCTCGGCAGCATTAGATCGATGGTGACGAAGCGGATATCGTGCCCCTGCATGCACAGCGTCTCGTCGATGCTAATGCCGGTCACAGGGTGTAACAGCCAGCCCTCAGCGTTTTTCGCAAGCTCATTATTGTCTTCCTGGGAGCGTAGATAGGCATACATCTGATAAAGATACCCGCTCTTCAGGACGCTTTCACGGTAAGCGGTGCGGGTCAGCGCGTCGGTAAACTTGGTATCGATGATGATGCGGCGTTCGGCGCTGACATTCTCCAGAATGATGTCTGTCTTCATGCCGGGCAAGATCGCGTCTATTCCCGGCGTGGCCCTTTGAACTGGCCACTCGAACCGCTGCCCCTGCGACACCCGCCAGCCGTCCTGCGTACTCAGCTCCAGCGCATAGAAATTGCCGATAGCCTTCTCGAAAAGCTTGCGGAGCATAATATCATCGCGTTCGGCCCGGGTGAGAGCGTTACTTCCCTCGCTCTCTGTCGGCAGCACAACGTCGAAGACCAGTCGGGCAAGTGTGACCATTAGAAGGTCATCAGAGTCGTGGCGTCCGATCTGATCTGAGACCAGCGCAGCGCGCGAAGGCCGGATACCACCCACGCCAAGGCGCCCAAGATCGCCAGCGAGCACACGACAGCGGTGCGCGAGGTTTCGTTCGGCAACACGTGTGGCAATAGCGTCCAGCGCGCTTCGAACAAGGCGATTGCGGGGCGTGTCAATCGTATGTTCCTCGAAACGGCATGCCACCTTCCCCTGCCGGAGAAGGTTTCGAGATTCCGTTTCCAGAAGGTCAATCCGGCCCCGGACCCGCGAAAGCACGGCTTCAGCGTGGCGATAACCCCGGCTGAGATTGCGCCTCAGGCGGCGCTCAACGGCAGAACAAAGAAGCCGCGCAATCAGATCCGACAACTCGGACGACTCCTCCACTGCCGCATCAAAGCGACCGCCGAACCGGGCAAGGTCCGAAGCGTAGAGGAGTAGAAGCCAAAGATTGCGGACCGGGATGCGACCGCTTGATCCCGACTTTGCTTGGGTGGTGTCGAGTGCAGCCTCCGTCGTCATTCAGGAAAGTCCGCGAGGAGGCGCTTTCGGGCCTGCGCTGCTTTGTCGGGTGCTTCGAACCAGTACTCCTCTAGAAGCGGGCCGATCTCGGTCTCAACCACCTGCCGGAACCACGCGCCCGCGCTGGCGGAGGGCAGTGCGTCCAGAGGCGTTACATAGCTGTGGCCGATTCGATATTGCGAGCCAAGCGAGCGGTCGCCAGTGATCTCATTGTTCAGGGCGGTCAGGCGCTCTTCGACTCTCGCGATATCTGCGGCGTCAAGGCCGCAGCGCTCGACACACCAGTGCCGCCAGGCTTCGCCAAGTTGCGGTTCCAGAGTCACAAACGCAAAGCGGCGGCGAAGCGCCAGATCGACTAGAGCCAGAGAACGGTCAGCAATGTTCATGGTCCCGATCACGTGCAGATTCGGCGGGATGAATAACCTCTCGCCGTCATAATGGCGATATGCGAGCTCCAGCGCCTCGTCAGGCTTGCGCTTGCTGTCTTCGAGCAAGGTCAGCAGCTCGCCGAAAATTTGAGCCGGATTGCCCCTGTTGATCTCTTCGATAATCAAAACGAAGTGCCGGTCGGGCTCCGCTCCGGCAGCTTGGATCGCTTCGAGGAAAATTCCGTCTACAAGCGCGAGACCGCCGCCATTCTGCGGCCGCCAGCCGCGCACAAAGTCCTCGTAGGAAAGTGAGGGATGAAACTGGACGATCCGCATTCGCGCCTTGGCAACATTGCGATGGTTTGAGCCAATGAGCGCATAGGCGAGCCGCTTCGCGAGCCACGTTTTGCCGGTGCCGGGCGGACCTTGGAGGATCAGGTTTTTCTTGGTGCGCAGCCGATGGAGCACGTTCTCTAGAAAGGTCTGCGGTAAGAAGCAGCCATCTTCGACGATGTTCTCGATCCCGTAATGGGGATGTTCGGCTTCGTTCCCTTCGAGTTCCGCCGTTTCTTCCTCTGCCGTGATATCGAGTTCCGTGTCGGCGCTCCTGCCGCCGTACTTGCGCGCCCAATAGGGTTGTCGCAGCCAGAACTCGTAATCCTGCGACGCGCCAGCGAAGGCGAACAGGATCAGCCGGCGTGCGTTGGCGTCGTCCCTGTCCGCCATCACCAAGGTCGTTCGATAGGTGTAAAAGTACCAGTTGCGCGGCGGCTCCAGAACTTCCCAATCCACCCGTACGGTCCGGCCATCGTCCAGCGTTTCCGTAACGGTGCCGACAGCCTTGATGCGCATGCAGGACACCGGCTTTTCGCCTACATCGAACGGTACGTTATAGCGCTGGACGAACGATGCCTTGATCGCGATTAGGTCCCCCGGTCTCAACTGTGCGACGAGTTCAGAGAACTTGTCGTCATAGCCGTTCTGCCAGATACCTTCCCGAACGAACCGCTCAAGCTGATCACCTTCGTCCCAGCTCGCGCCCGCAAACCAGAACCGGCGGTTGGGATCATCGAACAATGTTGCAGCGCGCTCGATCTGCTCCGGCGCGGGAGCATGGTCAGCGTCTCCGCTGTCCGGAAGCGATACGCGAAGGTCTCGGACAAGCGCCAGCGCTTCCTCGTGTGAAAGGTTCGTTTCCCGGCCGTTGGCAGTGAGGCCCCAAATGCCGCGTGCAGGCGCATTGAGAAAGCCGGCCTTCATCAGGTAGAGCCGCGCCCATGCAACCCGGTTTTCGAACGTGGACTGGCCTTGCTTGACCGTGTTCGTCAACTCGTATTCCGGAACATCCTCGTGCTCGCGTATCCAATTGCAAACGTCTTTCGGCCTGGCCTGTCCGCCGAGTGCCCGCAGCGCATCAAGCACCGGCTGCATATAGGCGATGAAACGGGAACCGCGCCCTTTCTGTCCGGCTTCCGCGTCTGTTGAGCGCCCTAGCGTTTCGGGGGCAGTTTTCGCCCACTCGAAGACTTTTTTCTGCTGCTCCTCGACAAATCCCTCGGGATCATCAACTTTCAAGCCAATGAGGCGGGCTGCAGCTAGGAGCCCTTCCCGCGCTGAGCCGTCAAGTTTGCCAGTTCCGACATCGTTCTTGTTGACGACAATAGCGCTGAGGATTGGCCAGCCGCGCTCGTTCGCAATGATGACGAGCTTTTCCAAGTGGCGCGGCATTGGCAGCCTAGCCTTATTCCATGCGACGCCGCTGGCCGCCGCCAGATCGCCGTAGCTCACGCACATTTCATGCTGCGCCGCGTGGCGAATCGCGGAGTAGCTTTTCTCCAGGTCAAGGCGCGGTTCTTCCGTCATTCTTCCCCCAATCGTGAACTCAATGCGTGATTATACTTACACCGCGGTTAGCCAGACATCCTAACCAGACGCCGATGACCTTTGTCGATGCATTTGATCGGAGTTCACGTTGTGCACGTACTTTTCCAACGGATGGACCAAGCGATCCGAGCGCGCATCGCGCGCTCCAATCTTCTTGCGGTAAGTCGCCTAATTCATAGGAATCGCATCGCAACGTCAGGGTATGGCTACGCGTGACATCGCCCTGGTTGCGGGATTGATCGTAACATCAGTCTTGACGCCGACTATTAGTGACAAGTTAGCCTCGGGCCTAAAGCTTGAGGTGACATATGACAAAAATCGGTTACGCCCGTGTCAGTACGATCGACCAGGATTTTGAAATTCAGCAACAACGTCTGAGGGCGGAAGGTTGCGTGATCGTGCGTGCAGAAAAGGTATCCGGCGCTAGCCGCGATGGCCGAAGTGAACTCGCAACCATTATCGAATTTCTTCGTGAGGACGATGAACTGATGGTCACGCGGCTCGATCGCCTGGGCAGAGACACACGTGATGTGCTCAACATTGTGCACGAATGTGAGCAGCGTGGCGCCTTCATCACCATTCTCGACCCTCATGTCTCAACGCGGGGAGAAATGGGGCATATGATTTTGACCGTGCTCGGTATGGTCGCTCAAATGGAGCGACGCTTTATAAAAGAACGTCAGCGAGAAGGTATCGAACGGGCAAAAGCATCTGGACGTTACAAGGGAGGCAAGGCTCGAATCGACCACCAGAAGATTCGAGAGCTGTCGGCGATGGGTGTAGGCGCAACGGCAATCGCGAACGAGATTGGTTGTTCACGAATGCAGGTTTATCGGGTTCTAAGCGCGTCGGACCGTGATTGCCTTACGCGCCCGTGACGACCGTAAGATTTACGATAAATGTTGAGCACGGCATACCCTGTTCTTTCTGCCAAAACTTACAAAACCGTAACAGGCAGAGCGGTTTCCAACTGCCTGCTGCGAGGGTTATCTCCGCGGCCCGAAAGACGTGAGCCGAGTCCATGCACGGCTCAAAGCAGCTAGCACACGCTGCGGGAAGGATAGACGCTTCGGATCACCCTGCGCGTGGCGGACGATCTGCTTGAGCATCACCGCTTGCGATGTGGCGGGATCGAAGGCGCGCAGCCATTGGACTTCGCCAGCCGTAATAAAATAATGCGAATTGCAGGGTCCATCGCAAACCGCAATAGATGGGCGTACAGTCGCCATGCCGCTTTGCTCGGTAATCTGGTGGCTGTCTGGGACCAGAAGCGAAACACGGTGACCACAGCCGCACGCGCAAAGCAAGGCGCCAACCTCGAACTCCTCGCTGTGATAGACGACGCCCGGAAGCAAAGGCTTGGGTATACGCTCGACGACCTGATAGCGAAATTTCATTTACCGCCCCCCGCCTGGTCGATTTCAAACGTGACGGTATCAAAGATGATAGAGGTCGCGGCAGTCTCCCGGTCTAGCAACCCGAAATGCTGCTTAAACCGGATCACGGCCATGTTGGCATTCAAAGCGTTTAGCTCAGGAATCTGCGCCTGCTTGCGATATTCGTCAGCTTTTGCGTTCTCGACCGGTAGGCGCACTGTTCCTTGATTTTCGTCAAAGGCCTGACGGTCGGTGCCTGTGATGCGGACAAAGCCGCTGAGCCCGATGGTTGAGCGGTTAAGGCCCATTCCGCAATCGACAAACGGAAGGTTATTTGCACTTAGCCAATCCACGATAAGAAGGCGCGCAGGTCCTTCATCGACCGAGACGAAAACAAAATCGAACGCGTGGAGTCGCATGACATTGTCGGCCGTGATGCGTTCGGCGACCGGCACAATGCCTGAATGCCATTGATCATATTGTGTCGCCAGCGCCTCTACCTTCAGCTTGCCGATGGCCCCTGGTATAAAGCCGGGCCATCTGAAGATCGTGTGGAGATGGGCCTTGTCATCATCGAAGAGCGCTATCTGCTCGATGTGCGTACGGGCTAATGAATCAAGAATGAAGGCCCCTGTCCCGCCAAGGCCGACGATCGCAACCTTCTTGCCTCGCAGGAGCGCTGAAAGATCATTGAGATGATATCGAGCCGACATGGTATCGGGAAAGCGCAGTGGCGAACCCTGCGCGGCAGCCTTGACGGCGATCGCACCTAGGGGTGTCGCATTTGGATAAGCATTAAGCGCCGGCGTCGTGATCGTGTCGATATACGTTTCAACCTTTTCCTGGAACGACGTATACGCACGCATCTCGCCCTGCTCATCAATCAGCTTGAACGAGAATGAGCAGGTCATAACGAGATCGGGCGCCACCTCGACAGGATTGGGACCGCCGCCAAGCCTCAGCTCGCGTCCCTGCTGGTCATGGGGTCTGCTGCCGCGCCACCAGGCTTGGTGATCGGATGGCGGACCAATGACCGGGTTTGTCAGACCAAGGGGGTAGGCCCAATCGCCATGCTGCAGGCTGCCCTGACTGTCGAGGTAGGGCAGGCCATAGATCACAAGATACCCGCCGACAAAGTCGACCAGGTAGCCCGTCTCATCCAGATCCCTAAGATAGGGGTTATGATTCACCAGTTCCGGCAACTCGAAAGCGCATTCCATCTGTCACCTTCACTTTCTGACCGGGTGCGAGCGTGCCGCTCGGGTTTTCTGCCGGGCCATGGGAGTACTTGACGAGATATTCATTTGAGGGCTTGCCGCCCTGCCCGAGATAGAGATCGACCACCCGGGCGTAGGTGATCTCTTTGGTATCGATCTCGTGATCATCGCCATTGACGAGAATGTCGAAGACCTTCTGGCTGTAGAAATGCTGATCCTGCGTCAGATGGATCGGCGTATCATCTCGCCGGATAGATTCGTCTTCTCCGACGCCGGCAATCTCGCGGTAGAGCTTCTCGTGTTTCTTGATATCAGCCAAAGCGTAGAGCGCTTCGCCGGTCGTCGGGTTGGGAGACTTGAGCGCCTCGCGGTTAATATGGATGCGCACGAGGTGCGCTTCAGCGCTTTCGATCATGCGGGTCTTCCTTTTCTGCTTCAGATTTGTAGGCGAGCCCTTGACACTGATTCGCGAACATGATTCCAACTTGTTTCAGAAGTGAGCCGTTTTCATATGTGAAACATCTTGTCTCACGAAAGAGACAGTAGGCGTGATTCTTGACGGAGTCAACGACGCCTTTGGAGAAACTATGACACTTCCTATTGCAGAGCTTGCGCGACTGATCACCAGGAAGCGTGCTGGGCTTGGCATCCGGTCAGCTGCTGCTCAAGCTGACGTAAGCGCGGCAACGCTCTCTCGTGTTGAAAATGGTCACCTTCCCGATCTGGCGACATTCGCGAAAATCTGTCGTTGGCTCAACGTGGACCCCGCACAGTTCTTGGGTTTAGAAAAAGCTCAAGCTGATGAACCTTCAAATCGGGCAGTTGTGCACTTTCGAAAGAAACCAACTGTTCTGCCTGAGACCGCGACATCCCTTGGCGCCCTAATACTTGCGGCGCAGCGCGCCCGGAGAGCGCGTTCTGATCTCGCTGGCGGTTCCTGATGCGTCGTGGCTTCAAGGCAGAATCGGAGCGACGCACCATCGCAGCACGTCTATCATTGGGTCTTAGTGACCTCGATTTGCTCGATCCGTGGCTTTACGCTGACTACCTTGGCGTTACAGTGCTGGATCCACGCGACCTGCCTTTGGAACCAGAACATCTCGAACAACTGTTGGAACGAGATCCCGACAGCTGGTCTGGAATGACTTTGTTCGAAGATGAGGAGCATGTAGTGGTGCTCAACACATCTCATGGCAAGCCCCGACAGCGCGCTACCCTCATGCACGAGCTGGCCCATATCATACTAGATCATGCGCCAGCTGATGTGGACGTTTCTCCAAGCGGACTTGTCTTGCTATCTGACTATTCCGTCGAGCAGGAAGAAGAGGCGGACTGGCTCGGTGGAGCGCTCCTGTTGCCGGAACCTGCGATCCTGCATCACAGAACAGCCGGCCACTCAATCTCTAGCCTATCGCAGATTTACGGGATTAGCGTCGAACTCTGCACATGGCGCTGCCGAATGACTGGGGTAGAAAAGAGATTGGCTTTCCGGAAGCGCGCGTAGACGTTCGATCTGCTGAAGGGCGTCGCCCAGATAACTGCCGAGAATGGATGGCTTGAGAGCCGCATCAGTTAAGCCCCATGCGACAACAGGCTGCGACAATACCTGAAGCGCTGCCATCGGCAGGTGTCACTTCAACGTTTAGGCTGGAGTCTATCGTGTCACAAATGACCCGTGTGAACACAGATGTTACGGTCAGGCGCGTAACGCGACGGTGTCAAATTAGGCTATACCTCAATGTTGCAGCACGCTGGCTGGCGCCGAAGCAAACGGTTGCACCTCGCGCGAACGATCGATTTCAGGCCGGCGCAATGGCAGGTCGTGGAAATTAGCTCGCCAATCCGGACATCGATTAGAACAGTTCTGCCGTAGCGTTCAGCTCATAGCAGACCTCCGCGACCGGTGCTGCGAACGGCTGAATTTTATAAACCCTCAACCTGAATTCCATTCTCCGCCAGCCAATCTTTTCTCCAACGCCAGTCTGGTAAATGCTGCTCCAGCTTGATCCAGAAATTTGAGGAATGATCTGGGTAATAAGCATGCGCCAATTCATGCACCACAACATATTGAGCAATGCGTGGAGGTAAGAGTATAGCTTTCCAGTGAAACGATACGCGACCGTCGGCACCGAAAGATCCCCATCTAAAGCCAAGGTCTTGCACTTTGACCTCTTGCACGGTCACCCCCATGCGGTTGGAAAGCTCGGTGACCTGCTTTTCGAACCATTGCTGGGCTCTTCGCGTGTACCAAGAGACAAAGACGTCCCGCCCCCGGTTGATAGAACTGCGTCGCAGGCAGAACCGGCCATTCGTTAGACTGAGATCTACAAGCTGGTTATTGACAAGACGCAGCCGGTAGCTCCGGCCAAGGTACAAGAAACCTTCACCGTCAACGAATTCCTTCCTTGGCGCCCGTCGTTGCAACCTTGCTTTCTCTTCGACCTTGGTATGGACCCAGACCAACTTCTCCTCAACGAAGCTGACCAATCGATCCACGGGCACGGTTGACGGTGCCACGATCGACAGATCTCCGGAACGCTCCACCGTGATCTCAATGGATTTACGACGATCACTGCGATGAACGTCGAAGACAAGACCATCAATCTCCAGTCGATGCACGCTCGCTCGGGCGGGCTTTCCTCCGGTTCGGATTGGCGTCATGGGCAGCTTCGACATCAGGCCGCTCGCAGTTTGTCGTCATTGGCTTTTGCCTGCTGCATCAGCAGATCAGCAAGGGATTCCGCATCGTTGACACCGAATCCCCGGATTCGTGCATCGAAAATGATTTCGAAGATCTCCGATCTGAGGCTTTCCTGATCTGCCATCTTGAAGCCACTCCACAATGATCGGTTCACACTGATTTCCTCAATGATTCGATCCACCACACGGCGCGTCACTTCATGCAAGGCTCGAAACTGGTCAGCCGAGGTGGCTTGATCTGCAGAACTCGCCGCCAGGACAGTGCGGAGGAAGGGCAGATAGACCTCGGGAATGTCCGGTGTGGTTTCATCACCATCGCTGGCTTCACCACGAAGTTCATCGATGATGGCTTGCAGTTGCTCGATGATCTTGTCCCACTGCTCACCAAAGCCTTTCAGGATGGCGTTGAGCCGTTCGGACATTTTCTTGAAACGGACCGGGTCGGTTTCGAGGTTCTTGCGTATGTGAGACCGGATCGCGTGTTCCATTTCGGAGGCCTTGGCTCGGTCACCCGCGGCTTGCCCGACTTGATTTTCGAATTCCGCATCCGTCAACTGCACGGGCGGGATTTTCGGGTTGATACCAAGCGAAATGACGTGATCGTCAATCAGCTTGCGCACTTTGGCACCGATATCCGGCCCCATGACTGGCAAATCGCGATAGCGGTTGCGGGCGCGTGCTTGCAAGTATGCAAGCCTCTTTGCGTCCTGAACAAAGGGCAAGGCCTCAGGGCGCGGCAGGACAAGGTCAAGTGATGTCAGGAAATCCTTGAGCTTGACGGTAAACTCCGCTCTGACCTTCTCCGTCGAGAGTACCTGAAGGCAGTCCTCGTCATTAGAAAGGTCATCGATGCCAGCGCGTCGGAAGATGTCTGCAACACGAATATGGCGATCCTGAAGAACCGGGATTTGATCATTCAGGCTGACCAAGGCTCCATCAATATCTTCATCGGAGTAGGCGGCCAAGGCAGCCTTCAGATGATGGGCCACGCCGAAATAGTCGACAACGATGCCACAGGTCTTGCCGAAGCCTGTCCGGTTGACGCGGGCGATCGCCTGCAGCAACTCGGCTTCCCGGATGGAACGGTCGAGATACATGACGCCTTCAATCGGGGCGTCGAACCCTGTCAGGAGCATTGACTTAACAATCAGGAAGGCCAGCGGATCTGATTTTGTTGCATCCTTGTGGATCAAGGGTTTTTTGAAGCGTTTGATCCGCGTTTCCTGCGCCGACCCTTCGGTCCACTGCTTCCAGGAGGCATCGTCATTGTTGCCCCCCGACATGATCGCCGCAAACTCAATCGTCTCAAGCGCGTCGCGATACCGCCACGCCTGCACTTGGGCCTGCAATGCCGCCGGCTTGCTGCAAAGCTCTTCGTCACCCATCTCCTTGTCGTGGTCGGACAAGGCCGCTGCCTCTGCCATCAACTCATCACGGGCGACAAGAAAAGCGGCCTGATACCGGACCACGGCTGTGCGGCTGTAGGCCACCACCTGTGCCTTGTATCCGTTCGGCAAGAGGTTGGTCACGTAATGGCGCAGCATGTCATGCGCCTTTTCGGCGATCAGAGCGGGGGCTTCGAGGATATTGCCCTTGGTCGCGTATTTCTTCCGGATCGCTTCCAGCTCTTCATCCTTGCGGTCGCAAAACATGTCCTCGAAGAGACCGTCCAGTGTGGCTCCATCCTTCACCGCCCCTTCGGCGGTCCGGCCTTCATAGAGGACAGGGACAGTAGCGCCATCAGCCTCGGCTTCCCTGATTGTGTACTTGTCGATGAACTCACCGAAGATCTGGGTAGTGCGCTTCTTCCCCCCCATGATGATCGGCGTGCCGGTAAAGCCGATCCGGGCACAGTTCGGCAGCGCGGCCATCAGGTTGGCGTGCAGATCGCCCGCCTGCGTGCGGTGCGCCTCGTCCACCACGACAACGATCGTCTCGTCCTCGTTTAGCACCTCAAAGGCGGTTCCCTTCGTGACCTCGGCGACGTCCTCATCCGTCCGGTATTTCTGGATGGTAGCAAAGACGAGGCCCGGTCCCTTGCGCTGGGCCAGCTTCCTCAACGATCCGTTGCTCGTCGCCATCTCGACCACGTCACCCGACAGTGTCGCGGTTTCCGACAACTGACGCTGCAGATCCTTGCGATCGGTGACCATGATCACCTTGAACTTCCGCAGCGCCAGATCCGTCCGCATCTTGCGGATCATGAATACCATGGTCAGGCTCTTGCCCGAGCCCTGCGTATGCCAGACGATGCCGCCGCGGCGGTCATACTCGCCATCCTGCGCCCGAGTCTTGCCGCTGCGCAGCCGCTCCAGCGTGCGGTTCACGGCGCGGTATTGCTGATATCGGCAAACGGTCTTGATCGTCTGGCCGCCCGCGTTCATGAACAACAGGTAGTGCCGCAGGATATCCAGCAGATGTGCCGGTGGCAGCATCCCTGCAACAAGGCGTTCCTGCTCCGACAGGCCCTTCTTGCCCAGAGCGGTGATCACATCGTCTTCGGACCCTGTGCCATCCGGCCCGACCACCGTCTTCCATTGGCTGTAATGCTCCAGACCCGCGCCGATGCAGCCCACCCGCGCCTGATCAAAGCTGGTGGCGATCAGCAGCTGGACGCTGGCAAACAGCGCAGGCGTGCCCTCGTTCTCCTCAACCTCCAGCGCGGCCTTGCGGGCATTGTGATACCGGCGCAGCTGGTTGACCGCCTCCCCCAGTGGTTCGGGGATGCCAGGGCTTTTTGCCTCGACCACCACCAGAGGGATGCCGTTCACCAGCATCATTACATCCGGGATGATGAAGCCCTTGCCCACGTCATGGCCGCGCGGGCAGTCGACCCGGAACTGGTTCGCGACGGTAAAGCTGTTGGCCGCCACATCGTCCCAAGCGATATAGCGGATTGTCTGGCCGCGCCCACCGTCCCAACCGGGCAGACCTTCGACCGTCAGACCCTTGAGCAGCAGGTTGGTGACCGCCTGGTTCGCCTCCATCAGCCCGCGATGGCTGTGGCGCGTGAGCGCGCTGACAGCCTCGGACAGGCGCGCCTCGTCAAGCCAGGGCTTGCCGCCCGGGCCGGGGTTGATGGCGCGCAGGCGTTCGCGCAGCGTGGCCTCGGCGATGACCTCCTTGAAGCTGACACGGCCCGTCAGGCCGGGGTCATCCGTGCTGCCGGTCTGCGCGTTCCAGCCCATGGCGACGCATTGGTCGATGAAGGGCTTTTCGACGTCATCATATTCATGTCCCATGGGCAGACCCTTCGGTTACAGCAGAGCGGTGACGGCTTTTCTGCCGGTGAGCAGGTCTTCCATCAGGCCGGATTTCTGGAGGCGGAGCTTGTCGAGCAACTGTTCTTCTCGGACCTCGCGCTCAACTATTTCGTGATATGCTTTCGTGATTGCGTCTTGCTCGGGCAGCGCAGGGAAGCCGATAAAAAACTGAGCAATGCGGAACAATGCCAGTTTGGGAACGCCTCCGCCGGTGCCTTTTTCCCATTCTACTTGCTGCTGAACAGCGACCGAGTTCATCATCATAGCCAGGAATTCTGGATTTCCATCTTTCTGCAGGACAATTCGAGCAGCGTTCTCAGTTAAGATCGTCCGGGTGAATTCATCTGCACTTTGCGGGAAGACGCCCACATGTCCGAGCGATCCTGCGATTGAAATGTAAAGCTGACCTGCTCTAATTTCATAACGCGTCAACGCTCTAAAGGTGCGCTCTTCGAGATCTTCCAAATCGTCGATTTTGATCGATTTCCCGAAGAAATCCTTGACCCTCAGATACTTGAAACCAGTTTTGCCACTCGCGTAAGCATGGCCGGCGGGGAGCCTCTTTCCGCCATGAACTGATGCAAATGTGGATAGGTGGTCGACATCCCACTCCTTCGGCAGCCAGCCGAGTGGGGTTTGTTTGTAGAGATGCGGGGCTGTGGCTTTGGTGGGGCGGAGGTCTCCATTTGCGTCAATGCCGCGGGTCAGGAGGTCGTGCAGCAGCCCCTGCTTCATCGCTTTCAACTTGGACACCACCGCTTCGGTCCCTCGTATCGCCGCGTCGAAGTTGTCGAGGATCTCGGCGATTTTGGATTGAATGCCCCGATCTGGAAACGGCACAATAATCTGTCGAATGTCTCGTAAGACCAAACGCCGTAACGCGCTCCCCGACATGAAATTCTCGTATTGGCGCTTAGCTGCGTGTGAATTCAGAGTATGCGCTAGATAGTTGGCATCTATGGATTCCAGTGGACTTAACAGAGCAATCGACGACAAAGCCGCAATTGTTTCAGGCTGTCGATAGGCGACGACTTTACCGACGCTTCCATCCTTTGATAAAAGTACCATTCCAGAAGAAATAACGCAGTTGTTTGCCGCAATCAGGTCAAATTGAGCCTGTGAGATTTTCGTGCATGTGTCGAGGTCGATATATCCGTCGCGCATATCCTTGACGTTAGCGATAGGCAGGCCCGCCTCTCTTGGAGTAGGGCTGAAATGAGATCCATCAGTTATCCGGCTACAGCATGCCGCAAGAAGTGACGTCTCATACATGACAGGCGCTTTAGACATACCCCAGCCCCTTTAGGAAACCGGTCAGCTTGTCTGCCGCTTGCGCCCGTTCGCCTTCGATTTCGTTCAGCGTGACGCGATACTTGTCCCACCAGTTCTCGAACGCTGCCACAATGTGCCCGCGCTGCGCGGTGATGTAGCGGGTCAGGATCTTTGCCATGTCATCATGCAGGATCTGAAGCAGCAGCTCCGTAGCCCCTTCGTCCGTCAGATCGTCGACGCCCTTGTTCAACTCGGCGGTGAACTGGTCCTTCTTGGCCTTCAGCGTCTTCTTGACCTCGGACAGTTGCTTCTTCCAGGCCTTGATCTGTGCCTCATCCACTGGATCAGCATCATCCTCTTCCTCCTCGCCTTCCTCCGGCGCGGCGGTCGCGACCTTTATCCTGGCGTCCAGCTCGGCCTTCTCGGCCTCCAGCTCGGCGATCCCGGTCACGAAGCCGCCCATCAGGAAGACGACCAGTTTATGATCCAGCGGGTTCTCCTTGTCGCCCTTGTCCTCCAGCGCGGTGACGATGGAGGTGCGCCAGGCATCGACCACGCCCTGGGTCCCGCGCGCCATGAGGGTGAGGAAGTCGAAGCGCGAATGGTTCCAGAACTGGGCGATGATCCCACGCACGGTGAAGGGGTCCAGCATGGCCAAGCTTTCGAGCGTGGTCGAGAAGCTGGACAGAAGCTCGTCGCGCAGGGCGATCAGTGCGGCCGCATTGTCATTGCGCGCTAGGGCAGTGATGGCGTCGGTGTGCTTGGTCCACCAGGCGTTGAAGTTCTCCCAGATCTCGGCGTCGCGCGCCATGAGGCCCCGGTTGGTTTCGATGGCCAGTTTGATCTCGGCTTTGGCGGTAATCTGTACTGCGAAATCGAGGTACCGCTCATCGCGCGGAGTCAGCAGGTCCATCGGGTTCAGGCCGTGTGGCTTGAACAGCGCTGCCTTGGCCTCAACCTCCGACTTCGGGATGCCGCCGACAAGGTGGGCGCGCACGTCATGCGGTTCGGGTGGCGGTGCGTTGTCGGCGTAGCGGCGGATGTTGAGGTTCCAGTCGTTCGCCTCGAGCGTGTCGATGTCGACGATGGTCGAGAAGCCTGGGATCTCGCGGTATTCCTCGAAGGTGCTGACGATCTTTTCGATGTGCTCGGGCATCAGGTGGTTCTGTGCGCGGCCTTCGAAGTATTCGCGGTCGGCATTGATGAAAAGCACCTTGCCCTGGCGGTCGGCGGGCTTGCCGGAGACGAGCTTCGCACCATCGTGCTTCTGCTGACGCAGAACGATGACACAGGCCGGGATGCCGGTCCCGTAGAATAGCTGCGGGCCGAGGCCGATAACCGCTTCGATCTGGTCGCGCTGGATGATCCTCTGGCGGATCTTTGCCTCATCGCCGCCTCTGAAGAGCACACCATGCGGCATGACGGTCGCGATCATGCCCCCGTCTCTGGTGACGTGCAGCATGTGCTGAAGGAACATGAGGTCGGCCTTTTTCGAGCCGCGTGGCACCTCGTGAAAGAAGCGTTCTGGGAATTTCGGCTCCCAGACGTAGTTGCCCGACTTGTCCCTGTCCTTGGAACCCCAATTGATCGAGAATGGGGGGTTGGTCAGAATCCGGTCGAAGCGGCGCAGTTCACCGTGCTCGACGTGTTGCGGCTCGCCCAACGTGTCTTCATTACGCAAATCTGGGCTGTTCATGCCATGGAGCAGCATGTTCATCTTGGCAATCGACCAAACAGTACCCGCGAATTCCTGACCGAAGAGGTTGGCCTTGCTCCCGTCCTGACCATTCTCATCGATGTATTCCTTGGCCGCGATGAGCATACCACCCGAGCCGCAGCACGGGTCATAGACGTCATGTTCGAGGGTAGGCTTCAAAAGCCGAACCATCATACGGACGACGGAACGGGGGGTATAAAACTCCCCCCCCTTTTTGCCGGCAGAATCCGCGAATTCCCCAATGAGATATTCATAAGCGGCGCCCAGAAGATCGGGAAACTCGAAGTCGTCATTGAGAAGGCGGATTTCGCCGAAGTGGTTGATCAGTTGGCGGAGCTTCTGATCACTGATCTTACTTTGCCCGACCTTTCGGGTGAAATCGATATGGTCGAGAACCCCTTCGAGCGCAATGTTCTCGGATTCAATGCCGCCAAGCGCCTTGTTGAGCTTGTCGCCAATGTTTTCATGAGCTTCATCGACGAGAAATCTGAAACGAGATTGAGGGGGCACCCAGAATGCCCCTGTCTTTCCGTACCAGACCTTGTTCTCGGCATCCTGCGTCGCTTGCTCTTCAGATACGCCATTCTCCATGCGCTTTTTGATGACGTCGTCTCGCGCATGATCGAACAGATCAGAGCATCTTTTAAGGAACAGCATTCCGAAGATGTATTCCTTGAATTCGGACGCATCCATCTTTCCGCGAAGAATGTCGGCTGCGCCGAATAGGTGGCGCTCTAGCTGTGCAAGTGTCAAAGGCATTTGAATTTTTCTCGTCATGTTTGCTCGCTACTTGCGATATTTCAGCCGCGAGGGCAACGAGCAACCAGAGTTCGTCCGTCGATTACGCCGATCTGATCTCCTGTAAGCGACGCTGAGCCATCAGCTCGCGCAACCTTATTTACCGTCGTCCCGGCTGAAGAGATTCAGATCACAATTTCCGCGGTTCATGGGTTCAATCTTGAGGCCGCCGTCAATTTCTTGCTGCTGCTGATCGGATCCGGTTGCGCAGATGCAACGAGGGGCCTTTCGATCTATCAAGACTGTTTTCGCGTTCGTTCGTCGTCAAGCATATCTGCCCACCATTGCATCATCCGCACACGCTCATCCCAATAGGTGGCGCGGTTGTATATCCTGCGCACTCGCGAGCCATCGACATGTGCGAGCTGCGCCTCGATAGCATCGACGTTGAACATCCCAGACTCGTTTAGCACGCTGCTAGCTGATGAACGGAAGCCGTGCGCCGTATGCTCACTGTCTCCTACCCCCATACGACGCAACGCCGAATTCATCGAGTTTTCTGACAAGAGCTTTTTTCCCGAAATCATCGATGGAAACACATGCTGACCGTCACCGAATACGGCCTTCATGTGCTTGATTATCTCGATCGCTTGCCGTGAAAGCGGCACATGATGCTCTCTGCGCATTTTTGCTTTTGCTGCCGGTATGGTCCAAAGCGAGTTATCTAGATCGAGCTCTGACCAATCCATCGACCGAGTCTCGCCCGGGCGTGCGAAACAGAGGGCCTGAATTTTGAGGGCAGCTACAAGAGAGGGCCAACCTTGATAGCCGTGGATCGCCCTCATAAGTCCACCGAGTTCCTTACGAGTCGTTAGCGCTGGGTGGCTGACTGGTACGTGTCGTTGCAAAGCGCCCCGCAGCGCCGAGGTGGGATCATTTTCAGCTCTCGCGGTCGCTATTGCGAACCGGAAGACGCGCCCTATCGCTGATCGCGTAGCAAGCGCACTTTCGACCCGGCCGCTTTTTTCAATGACGCTCAGGACATCTAGCACATCCTTCGCCGAAATCTGAGTTATCGGGTAAGGCGACAGCTTTTTTGCGAGCTCCTTCAGCATCCATGTGTTTTTGTCGATGGTTGGTTCAGCCCGCTTATCCCGTCGCAGCTTCTCGATGAATTCGTCTGCAATCAAGCCAAATGTATTACCTGCCGCCGCCTTGACAGCCAGCTGCTCTCGCTTCTTTGCCAACGAAGGATCTAAGCCCTCCGACAGTTTTCTCTTTGCTTCATCTCGCCGAACACGAGCGTCAGCCAATCCGACAGCCGGATAGGTGCCGAGTGTCAGCGTTCGGCGCTTTCCAAAATAAGCATAGTCCAGTCTCCACGACTTGCCGCCGGCCGCCGAAACATAAAGATAAAGGCCCTTCCCGTCAGGCAGCTTGTAGGGCTTGTCGGACTTTTTGGCATTTCGAATCTGAACGTCAGTCAGCGCCATTTACGGTATCGACCTCGAAGCTAACAGCTCTATACCGTGTTTTTGTACCGAAAAATTTAGTGGATGTCACTGCACCCCGTTGCACGTCGCTACACGCGCGCGAGGCGCAGAACTCAATTATCTCACTGATTTTTATAAGCTTATTGAATGAGGATGGACGTTGCTGGATAAATTGCTCTCAGGTGAATGGAGCGGGTGAAGGGAATCGAACCCTCGTATTCAGCTTGGGAAGCTGCTGCTCTACCATTGAGCTACACCCGCGTGGCCGAAGCCTTCCAACAGATGGGAGGCGGTGTCAAGGCTGTCAGATGCGGAAGTGTTTCGAGAGCTTCAGGCCCTGGGCCTGGTAGTTGGAGCCGAGGCCGGAGCCGTAGAGGCTTTCGGGTTTTTCCAGCATGTGCTCGTAGATGAGGCGGCCAACGATCTGGCCGTCTTCGAGGATGAAGGGGACCTCGTGGCTGCGCACTTCGAGAACGGCGCGGCTGCCGCGACCGCCGGCGGGAGCGTGGCCGAAACCCGGATCGAAGAAGCCGGCGTAGTGGACGCGGAATTCGCCAACCAAGGGGTCGAAGGGCGTCATCTCGGCGGCGTAATGCGGGGGCACGTGCACGGCTTCGCGGGAGACGAGGATGTAGAACTCGTCCGGGTCGAGGATCAGCTCGTTGCGGCCGCGGCTATAGAGCGGCTCCCAGAAATCGAAAATGTCGTGCTGGGCCTTCTTGTCGACATCGACGACGGCGGTGTGGTGCTTGCCGCGATAGCCGATCAGGCCTTCCTTGTCGCCTGCGAGATCGATCGATAGCGCGATACCGCCGCCTGACACGTTCGGCTTGGCGCTGGCAACCAGCGTCTCGCTGTCATGCAGCGCCTGAAGGTCCGGTTCGCCGAGAATGGAATGGCCGACGCGGAAACGGATCTGCGACAGGCGCGAGCCGCGGCGCACGACGATCGGAAAGGTGCGCGGCGAGATTTCGAGATAGAGCGGGCCGGAATAGCCGGCCGGGATCTTGTCGAATTCCTGCGCGTAGTCAGTGATGACGCGGGTGAAGATATCGAGGCGGCCGGTGGAGCTCTTCGGATTGGCGGAGGCCGACATGCCGGCCGGCAGATCCACACGCTCCATCAAGGGAACGATATAGACGCAGCCGGTTTCGAGAACAGCCCCTTCGGAGAGGTCGATGACATGCAGGCTCAGGCGATCGAGCTTGTCCGCGACCAGATGCGAAGGGCCAGGCATGAAGCTGGCGCGCACCCGGAACGCCTTGGCGCCGAGCCGCAGGTCGAGGCTTGCCGGCTGGATCTGGTCACGGTCGAGTTCCCGTTCGGAGATCAGTCGGCCGGTCTCAAACAACGCGGCAATGGCACGGTCGGCCAAAATTCCAGTTTCGCGAGCCATCATGCTCCATCCATAGTTCGTGGCCGACAAAACCAAATACGGGGAATTGACGCAAGCAGCTAACGGCAGTATTGCAGCTTTATCCCGTGGTGATTTGGCCGGTCGGCTTGCAGCCACGTTAAATAAGTGGCTAAAAAGACCGGGTATGAAACCGGTCTGCTTTTGCGGCCGGTTTTTTTGTTTTTGAGGTGATGGCATGAGCAAGTCCTGGCGCCCTGCAACCCAACTCGTTCACGGAGGCACTCTGCGCTCGCAATATGGCGAGATGTCGGAAGCAATCTACTTGACGCAAGGCTTCGTCTACGACACGTCGGAGGCGGCCGAGGCCCGCTTCAAGGGCGAGACCGAAGGCTTCATCTACGCCCGCTACGGCAGCCCCACCAACGACATGTTCGAGAAGCGCATGTGCGCGCTCGAAGGCGCGGAAGATGCGCGCGCCACGGCCTCCGGCATGGCCGCCGTCACAGCTGCAATCCTCTGCCAGCTGAAGGCTGGCGATCATATCGTTGCCGCCCGCGCCCTCTTCGGCTCTTGCCGCTGGGTGGTCGAGACGCTGGCGCCGAAATACGGCATCGACTGCACGCTCGTTGATGGCCGCCATCTGGAAAACTGGGAAAAGGCGATCACGCCGAAGACCAAGGTTTTCTTCCTGGAAAGCCCGACCAACCCGACGCTCGAAATCGTCGATATCGCCGGCGTTGCGAAGCTTGCGAACCAGGTCGGCGCCAAGGTCGTGGTCGACAACGTTTTTGCGACGCCGCTCTTCCAGAAGCCGCTCGAACTCGGCGCTCATATCGTCATCTATTCGGCGACCAAGCATATCGATGGCCAGGGCCGCTGCCTCGGCGGCGTCGTGCTGTCCGACAAGGCGTGGATCGACGAGCACCTGCACGACTACTTCCGCCATACCGGCCCGGCCATGTCGCCGTTCAACGCATGGACGCTCCTGAAGGGCATCGAGACGCTGCCGCTGCGTGTGGCCCAGCAGACCAGGAATGCCGCAAAGATTGCCGATTTCCTGGCTGAGCAGAAGCAGGTTGCACGCCTCATTTATCCCGGCCGCAAGGACCATCCGCAGGCCGATATCATCGCCAAGCAGATGACCGGCGGCTCGACGCTGGTGTGCTTCGAGCTGAAGGGCGGCAAGGACGCGGCCTTCAAGCTGCAGAACGCGCTCGACGTGGTGACGATCTCGAACAATCTCGGCGATACGCGCAGCCTGATCACCCATCCGGCAACGACGACGCACAAGAATCTCTCGGATGAGGCCCGTGCCGAACTCGGCATTTCGGCCGGCACCGTGCGTCTTTCGGCGGGCATCGAAGATACCGACGATCTGCTTGAAGATTTCGCCCAGGCTCTGTCGAAGATCCCGGCTTAAGCAACAGGCCGCCGGACTTGCCGGTCCGGCGGCCCGCCTCACCTAAAGCTTCAGTCAGCTCTGCTTTATTAGAGTCATTAACTTTGAATGTTAGGATTAACAATCAAAACGGCGTGCAATCGCCTGTATTTGGCTGATGATACGGTGGCATTTCTTGACGGAGCCAATGCCGTATAAGATACGAGTAAGATATCCCGACTAAGGTGTAAGGCATGTACCGGGCCCTCACACGCGATATAGAAGTTGTTGTCGAGCCGTTTTATCTGGAGGAGCAATCCGATCCGGACGACGATCGCTATGTCTGGGGATACCGCATCGTCATCAGCAACAATTCCGGCCTGTCAGTCAAACTCGTCAACCGTTACTGGAACATAACGGACCAGAACGGCGTGGTCGACGAGGTGACGGGACCCGGAGTCGTCGGCGAGCAGCCACGGCTGGAGCCCGGCGATACCTATGAATATTCGTCCGGTTGCCCGCTCGATACGCCATCGGGGCTGATGTTCGGCCATTACCAGATGGAAACGGACGAAGGCGAGCTCTTCGATGTCGAGATACCCGCCTTCTCCCTGGATTCACCCGGCCTTCTCAGAGTGCTGAACTGACCGTCATTCGGCCGGCTGCAGCTCTGCCGGCTCGAAACGATAGGTGGTCGAGCAGAATTCACAGGTGACGGCGATCTCGCCGTTCTCCTGGCTGGCCTCGATCTCCTCCGCCGAAAAGCCCTTTAGAACGCCGCCGATTTTTTCACGTGAACAGCTGCAGCGGTCGTAGACCTGTTTGGCCTCGAAAACGCGAACACCGCGCTCATGGAACAGGCGATAGAGAAGCCGCTCGGTTCCGACCAGCGGATCCGTCAGCTCGTCGGCGTCGATGGTCTCGACCATGGCGCGGGCTTCTGCCCAGGCGTCATCTTCCTTCAGACCTTTCGAAATTTCATCGCCGTCTCCGCCATGCAGATCCGGCTGGCGCATGCGCTCGGGCGCTTCCGGCAGGAACTGGGCGACAAGCCCCCCTGCCCGCCAGCGATGCCGCGGCTTGCCGCTGCTGTCGCGGTCGAGAAGTTCGGCAGCCGCCAGACGGACGCGCGTCGGGATCTGTTCGGATTGGCGGAAATAGACGCCGGCAATATCCTCGAGCGAGGTACCGTCGAGTTCGACGATGCCCTGATAGGGCTGGCTGAACTTGCCCTGATCGATGGTGAACGCCAGCACGCCCTTGCCGAGCAGCTGCTCGGGTTCGGTCTGGCCGTCGGCGATCGCCTGATCGAGCAGCGCATGATCGAAACGCGCATAGGCGCGCACGTTCTCCGGTGTCGCAAAATCGGCAACAAGCAGGTCGACAGGGCCATCGCCCTTGGTCTGTACCGTGAACTTGCCTTCGAATTTCAGCGACGTGCCGAGCAGAACCGTCAGGACCACGACTTCGGCCAGAAGCCGGGCGACGGGTGCGGGATAGTGGTGGCGCTCAAGGATGGCGTCGAGCATCGGGCCGAGCTGGACGGCGCGGCCACGCACATCCAGGCCTTCAACCTGAAATGGGACGACGTGATCATCGCCGGCGAAATGAAGCTCGTTGAGAGCGGCGGCTGTGTCTGCCATGGTCTTACTCCTAGTCGTCAGAGCGGCAGACCAAGCTGTCTTCCCGCTCGCGCGGCCACCAAGCCATCAGGCCGGATGTGGCGTCCAATATGGTTCAGATCGCGCCCAGGCACCATGCAAGAATCGATTTCTGCGCATGAAGACGGTTTTCCGCTTCATCGAAGACCACGGATTGCGGGCCATCGATCACATCGTCCGTCACTTCCTCACCACGATGAGCCGGCAGGCAATGCATGAACAATGCATCCTTGCCTGCTTTCGCCATCAAAGCCTGATTGACCTGATAGGGCTGGAAGACGTTGTGACCGCGAGCCCGATGTTCCTGATTCATGGAGACCCAGGTATCGGTTACCACGCAATCGGCGCCTTCGACCGCACGGTCGGCATCATGGCTGAGCATGATTTCGGCGCCCTCATTGCGGGCCCAGTTCAGATAGTGATCCTTCGGCTCGGAACCAAGGGGGACAGCCATGTTCATGCGGTAGCCGAAACGGGCAGCTCCTTCGACCAGCGAATGCAGCACGTTGTTGCCGTCGCCGGTCCAGGCGATCGTCTTGCCCTTGACCGGGCCGCGATGCTCTTCGAAGGTCATGATGTCGGCCATGATCTGGCAGGGATGCGTATCATCCGTCAGCGCATTGATCACCGGTACCGTTGCGTGTTCGGCAAGCTCCAGCATGCGGTGATGCTCGGTGGTGCGGATCATGATCGCGTCGACATAGCGCGACAGAACCTTGGCCGTGTCGCCGATCGTCTCGGCGCGGCCGAGCTGCATCTCGGTGCCCGAGAGGAACAGCGTCTCGCCACCCAGCTGGCGCATGCCGACATCGAAGGAGACGCGCGTCCGTGTGGAAGGCTTTTCGAAGATCATCGCCAGCATCTTGCCGGCCAGCGGCTTGTCGCCCTTGCCTGCTTTGAACGCCTGCTTGCGCAGCATCGCGTCGTCCATGATGACGCGCAGATCGGCAGAGCTCATCGCCGAAAGATCGAGGAAGTGTTTGGGGGAAGCCATGTCGTCCTTACCTGTTTGCCCCGGAAGGCATCTATCCGTTCAAGCCGTCTTCTTGGCCTTCGATGCGCGAATGCTTTCGGCAGCCTGCTCAATGCGGGCAAGACCCTCGCGGGCCTCCTCGGCAGTGACGACCAAAGGCGGCAGCAGGCGCACGACATTGTCACCGGCGGGCACGCCAAGCAGGTGGGCGCCGCGGATGGCAGCCAGGAGTTCAGTCGAGGGAACGGCGGCCTTGATACCGAGCAGCAAGCCCTCGCCGCGGATATCCTCGATCACATCGGGATAGCGGTCCTTGAGCGATGCGAGGCCCTGGCGGAAGACCAGAGCCACATCACGGACATGTTGCAAGAAGCCTTCGGCAAGGACGATGTCGAGCACGGCGCCGCCGACGGCCATGGCCAGCGGATTGCCGCCATAGGTCGAGCCGTGGGTGCCGGCCTTCATGCCGGACGCAGCTTCCGCCGTTGCCAGGCAGGCGCCGAGCGGGAAGCCGCCACCGATGCCCTTGGCGACAGCCATGATGTCAGGGGTCACGCCGGACCACTCATAGGCAAAGAACTTGCCGGTACGGCCGACGCCCGTCTGGACCTCGTCGAGAATGAGCAGCAGGCCCTTCTCGTCGCAGAGCGCGCGCAGCGCCTTCATGAACTCTGTGGTCACCGGGCGAATGCCACCCTCGCCCTGAACCGGCTCGATCAGAATACCTGCGGTCGCATCGGTGATTGCGGCGCGCACAGCGTCGATATCGCCAAAGGGCACCTGGTCGAAGCCAGGGGCCTTGGGGCCGAAACCTTCGAGATACTTCTCTTGCCCGCCGGCAGCGATCGTCGCCAGCGTACGGCCGTGGAAGGCGCCTTCGAAGGTGATGATATGGAAACGCTCGGGATGGCCCTTCGAATACTGATAGCGGCGTGCGGTCTTGATCGCGCATTCCAGGGCTTCCGCGCCGGAATTGGTGAAGAACACCTTGTCGGCGAAAGTCGCCTCCGTCAGCCGCCTGGCGAGCTTTTCCTGCCCGGGGATTTCATAGATGTTGGACAGGTGCCAGACCTTGTCGGCCTGCGCCTTCAGGGTATCCACGACATGCGGATTGCTGTGGCCGACCGAGGTCACGGCAACGCCGGCACCGAAATCCAGATATCGTTCGCCGCTTTCGGTAATCAGCCACACGCCCTCACCTCGCTCGAACCGCAATGGGGCACGAGAATAGGTATCATATAGCGGCGCGGCTTCAGCCATGGCGCGGTCTCCTGTCAGCGTTACGGGCAACCGGACTCCGGCTAAAAACCAGGTCCGAAAAATTAAAAATGCCGCCTTTCGGCGGCGACTGGCACTATTTACTTTTCGCACTGCAATGTCAACAAAACTGCGGCTTTCGTGGCTTCTGAGAGACGCTCAAGCAATGTCGCGTTTTATCAACAGCTAATGTTGCAGAAATGACTCTCAGGGGAAGCAAGTTGGGGAAAACCCCGAATTCGATTCATCCGGATTCCTGCGACTCTTGTCACGGAGTCAGCCTCACACTAGGTTAAAACTCAATTACTAGACTGCATGCGGCGGAACTAGTCACCAAAATTAGTCAAGCGTTTCTTGTGCCGGATTCGTCCGGGGCAAACAGTGAGGGATTCTGCCTTCGCAACGCTTAAACGGCGGAGACACAGGGCATGAACTGGACAGACGAGCGGGTCGAGAAACTCAAGAAACTGTGGTCCGAAGGGCTGAGCGCGAGCCAGATCGCTGCCCAGCTTGGCGGCGTCAGCCGTAACGCCGTTATCGGCAAGGTTCACCGTCTGGCGCTGCCGGGCCGTGCGAAGGCCGGCGGCAACGCCACGGCTGCGCGCGCTCCCAAGCGTACGGCGGCAGCACCCCGCGCCCCAACCTACGCATCGCGTCTGGCGACGACCCGTACGGTCACCCGCCAGCAGGGCGCGACGATGCTGAAGGAAGAGATCGAGATCGACGTCATGGAGGAGATGGAATACCGTCCCGCCAAGAACGTGATCGTCCCGATTTCCCGCCGTCTCGGCCTGACGGAGCTCACCGAGCGCACCTGCAAGTGGCCGGTCGGCGATCCCTTGAAGGACGATTTCCACTTCTGCGGCTGCGAAAGCCCGGATTCTTCGCCTTACTGCACCTACCACCAGCGCCTGGCCTACCAGCCGGTCAACGAGCGCCGCAGGGCAGCAGCCCGGGCAAACTGAGCCGGGTAAGCACAAACGAAAAACGGGCCTCGCGGCCCGTTTTTTTGTGGTCTCAATTCCGAAAGCTTCAAGCTTCCATCGAATATCCAGCGCCGCGAACGGTGCGGATGACATCCTGCATGTTGGAGAAGTTCAGCGCCTTGCGCAGACGGCCGACATGGACATCGACGGTGCGCTCGTCGACATAGATGTCGTGACCCCAGACGCCGTCCAGAAGCTGCGAGCGCGAGAAGACGCGGCCGGGAGAGGCCATCAGGAATTCCAGCAGGCGAAATTCGGTCGGTCCGAGACGGACTTCGCGGGTCTTGCGATGAACGCGGTGCGTCTCGCGGTCGAGTTCGATATCGCCGCATTTCAGCACGGTCGACAAAACCTCGGGCTTGGCGCGGCGCAGCATCGCCTTGACGCGTGCGACGAGCTCGGGCGTCGAGAACGGCTTGACGACATAGTCGTCGGCACCGGTCGAGAGGCCACGAACGCGTTCGCTTTCCTCGCCGCGCGCCGTCAGCATGATGATCGGCAGGCGCTCGGTCTCCGGGCGCATGCGCAGCCGGCGGCAAAGCTCGATGCCTGATACGCCAGGCAGCATCCAATCAAGGATAAGAAGGTCCGGCGTCCGCTCCTGAAGGCGGATTTCCGCCTCATCGCCGCGCAGGATGGTGTCGACCTCGAAACCTTCGGCTTCGAGATTGTAACGAAGAAGCACGCTCAGTGCTTCTTCGTCTTCAACGACTGCAACTCTCGGGATCATTCTGTTCTGTCTCCTGAGGCCCGGTCCGGATATTATTCCGTGACCGCGCCGACGGTGTTGGCGGTGTCGTCCTTCGGACGCTCGCCCTCCGGCTGGGCGCCGGTCGCCATGTAGTAGATGGTTTCTGCGATGTTGGTGGCGTGGTCGCCGATGCGCTCGATGTTCTTGGCACAGAACAGAAGGTGTGTGCAGCTGGTGATGTTGCGCGGATCTTCCATCATGTAGGTCAGAAGCTCGCGGAACAGCGAGGTGTACATCGCGTCGATTTCCTCGTCGCGCTCGCGGATCGACTTCGCCTTATCGGCAGCGCGCGTCGTGTAGACGTCGAGCACTTCCTTGAGCTGGACGAGCGCCAGTTCGGAGAGATGCTCCAGGCCGCGGCCAAGCTTGCGCGGAACGCCGGTGCTCTGCACGGCGATGACGCGCTTGGCGGTGTTCTTGCCGAGATCGCCGACGCGCTCGAGGTCGGCAGCGATGCGGATCGAACCCATGATCTCGCGCAGGTCCGACGCCATTGGCTGGCGGCGGGCGATGGTGACGATCGCCTTGTCGTTGATCTCGCGCTCGGCGTGATCGAGGATCACGTCGTCGGAGATGACCTTCTGCGCCAGTGCGCCATCGCCGTTGACCAGCGCGCGCACAGCGTCGGAGACCATCTGTTCCGCCAGACCGCCCATTTCGGAGATGCGGCGGGTCAGGAACTTCAGATCTTCGTCATATGCAGAAAAGATATGTGTCGATGCCATGGGAAATGTCCTTGAGTGTCTCTATCGGAAGTCGTGACGCCAAAGATCAGCCGAAGCGGCCCATGATGTAGTCCTGGGTGCGCGGATCGTCCGGATTGGTGAACATCTTGTCGGTGTCGTTCTCCTCGACGAGGTTGCCGAGGTGGAACATGGCGGTGCGCTGCGAGACGCGGGCCGCCTGCTGCATGGAGTGCGTCACGATGACGATCGTGTAGCTTTCGCGCAGCTCGTGGATCAGCTCCTCGACCTTTGCGGTGGCGATCGGGTCGAGCGCCGAGCAGGGTTCGTCCATGAGGATGACTTCAGGGCTGACGGCGACGGCGCGGGCGATGCAGAGGCGCTGCTGCTGGCCGCCGGACAGGCCGGTGCCGGATTCATGCACGCGGTCCTTGACCTCGTTCCAGAGGCCGGCGCGCTGCAGGCTGGTCTCGACGATCTGGTCCATGTCGGCCTTCGACTTGGCGAGACCGTGAATGCGCGGGCCGTAGGCGACGTTTTCATAGATCGTCTTCGGGAACGGGTTCGGCTTCTGGAACACCATGCCGACGCGGGCGCGAAGTTCGACGACGTCGATATCCGGATCGTAGATATCATCGCCATCGAGCGTGATCTTGCCGGTGACGCGGCAATTGTCGATCGTATCGTTCATGCGGTTCAGGCTGCGCAGGAAAGTGGACTTGCCGCAGCCGGACGGGCCGATGAGCGCAGTCACGGTGTTTTCGCGGATGTTCAGCTTGACGTCGAAGAGAGCGCGCTTTTCGCCGTAATAGACGGAAACGTCCTGGCCGATCATCTTGTAAGGGATGCTGTTCATCTTCTGGTCCAGAGCCTTCTCAACTGCTGCTTCTGTCAACATGTTCATGGGTTTCTACTCCGTTTACCAGCGGCGCTCAAAGCGACGGCGCAAGAGGATGGCTCCGATGTTCATGACAATCAGGAACAGGAGCAGGACGATGATGGCACCCGAGGTACGCTCCACGAAGGCGCGTTCGGCTTCGTTGGCCCACATATAGACCTGGACCGGAAGTGCCGTGGACGGATCGAGCGGCGTGGTCGGCGCATTGGCAACGAAGGCGACCATGCCGATCAGCAGAAGCGGCGCGGTTTCGCCGAGCGCATGCGCAAGGCCGATGATGGTACCGGTCAGGATGCCCGGCATGGCAAGCGGCAGAACGTGGTGGAACACCATCTGCATCTTCGATGCGCCGAGACCGAGAGCGGCCGAGCGGATCGACGGCGGTACGGCACGCAACGCAGCACGCGTGGCGATAATGATGGTCGGCAGGGTCATCAGCGTCAGCACCAGGCCACCGACCAGCGACGCGGAACGCGGCAGACCCATGAAGTTGATGAAGACGGAGAGGCCGAGCAGACCGTAAACGATCGACGGAACGGCAGCGAGGTTGTTGATGTTGACCTCGATCAGATCGGTCAGCTTGTTCTTCGGCGCAAACTCCTCGAGATAGATCGAGGCGGCGACACCGATCGGCAGAGCAAGAACCAGAACGATCAGCATCAGGTAGAGCGAGCCGATGAGCGCAACGCCCAGACCTGCTGCTTCCGGACGGCTGGAATTGCCATTGACGAAGAGGCCTGTGTTGAACTGCTTGAAGAGAGCACCGCTTGCCTTCAGCTCGTTCATCCAGCCGACCTGCTTGTCGTTCACCTTGCGGTTCTTCTCATCGACAGAGAGATCGATCTGGCCCTTGCTGGCGCTATCGATATTGGCGTCGGCAAGCACCGTGACATTGACCGTCTTGCCGATGATCGACGGGTCGGAGACGACCATATCGCGCAGCTGGATAGGAGCGCCCTTGGAGAGCATGGCCGAAGCATCGCGGACGTCAGGACGGCTCGAGGCGTTGACATTCAGCTGCTTGACGATGGCGTCACGCAGCAGAGCGCCGTAGTTGGCGGAGACGAGGACCGACGGATCGGTCGCACGCTTGTTGCTCGGGTCGATCGTCTTTTCGGTGAATTCCACCGGAAGCGTGATCGCCGTCTGCTGGAAGGCGGTATAGCCCTGGCGGATGACCGTCGAGAGCAGGATCGCCAGGAAGATCAGGCCAAAAGATATGGCAGCGATGCCATAGGCCTGGAAGCGGCGTTCTGCGGCATAGCGGCGCTTGATGCCGATGTCGCGGCGTGCCGGAGCCTTGGAGACAGTGATGCCTGCAACGGGAGAAACAATATTCGTCATTCGTACTGCTCCCGGTATTTGCGCACGATGTAGAGCGCGTAGATATTGAGGCAAAGCGTGATGAAGAAGAGCGTAATGCCGAGCGCGAAGGCGACTAGCGTCTGCGGCGAGGTGAACTCGAGGTCACCCGTCAGCTGATTGACGATCTTGACCGTCACCGTCGTCATCGGCTCGAAGGGATTGATCTGGATACGGGCGGCAACACCGGCCGCAAGCACGACGATCATCGTTTCGCCGATGGCGCGCGATGCGGTCATCAGCAGCGCACCGACGATACCCGGAAGAGCGGCGGGAAGCACGACCTTCTTGATGGTTTCGGAGCGCGTTGCGCCGAGGCCAAGCGAACCGTCACGCAGCGCACGCGGCACGGCGGTGATGATATCGTCGGACAGCGAGGACACGTAGGGGATCAGCATGATGCCCATGACGATACCGGCGGTCAGAACGCTCTGCGCCTGGATGAAGTTCGTGTAGTCGCCGGTCAGGAGACCGCTGACCTGCGACGACAGATCGCGCAGGAACGGGCCGACGGTGACGAGCGCGAAGAAGCCGTAGACGATGGTCGGGATACCGGCCAGAACTTCGAGCAGCGGCTTGGCAAGCGAACGAATTTTCGGCGAAGCGTATTCGGCCATGTAGATGGCAGCGAAGAGGCCGACCGGTACGGCGACCAGCATGGCGACGGCGCCGATATAGAGCGTGCCGAGCAACAGCGGGATCAGGCCGAACTGACCGAAGGACGAGCTGCCGGCACCCGCGAAGCGCGGATCCCAGACGGTGCCGAAGAAGAAGTCTGCGGCGGGAACGCTGGCGAAGAAGCGAATGGCTTCCGACAGCATCGACAGAACGATGCCGATGGTCGTCAGAATGGCGATCGACGAAGACAGCAACAGACCCCAGAGCATGACGCGCTCGACGCGGTTGCGGGCCCTGAAGCGTGGCTTGACGCCGCGCAGGGCGTAAAGCGCGCCGCCGACAGCAAGTACGAGGACGATCGCGCTCATGATCAGACGGCTGGAAGCGCTTTCGGCATTCAGCAGCTTGGCGGCATCGAGCATGTAGGGCTGCGGCTCACCGGCGAGCGGGACGCCCTTCTCGTTGAGCTTTGCCTGAACTGCCTTGGTGTCGGAACCGACTGCCGTGACTTCTTCGGATGTGAGCAGGTTCAGGCCGCGGCCGACGGTCGCGACCATGCTGTAGCTCAGATCCTGCTCGGCAGTGGTCTTCGCCTTCACATCGTCGGGAAAGGATTTGCGGACGGTGGATTCGATGATGCCTGGGCTGGCGGCGAGCCAGACACAGAGAACGATCAGGGCCGGAAGGATGGCCCAAATGGCGGCATAAGCGCCGTAATAACCCGGCCGCGAATGCAGCACGGAAGACTTGCCCCCGGCAAGTGCCGTGGCCCGGCTGCGGGCGGCCACATAGGCCAGCGCGCCAAGCACCACGAGACACAAGAGTATAATGGATGTGCTCATTCTTTACGTCCCCAGGCGCTCGGCCCCAAAAGCACAGGCTGCGATATCGCCGCCGACTTCCCAATCATGGAGAAACTCGAAACCTTGCGCCTGACCGGGCAAGGGTACCTCAGTCGAAAACCGGCGCGGCACCCCCCAAGGCACCGCGCCAGCTTATTGATTACATCGTCTTTTCGGCTTCTACGGCCTTGCGGATCTCTTCGCGCTCGGCGTCCGGAGCAGCCACGAGGCCGTATTCGACGAGCGGGCTGTCAGGGCCGATCATCTGGTCGGATACGAAGAAGTTGACGTATTCCTTCAGGCCGGGAACGGCGCCGAGATGTGCCTTCTTGACGTAGAAGAACAGCGGGCGGGAAACCGGGTAGGTGCCGTCAGCGATGGTCTCGGTCGACGGAACGATACCGCTCATCGAAGCAACCTTGAGCTTGTCAGCGTTGTTTTCGTAGAAGGAGAGGCCGAATACACCAACGCCGGTCTTGTTGGCAGCGATGCGTGCCAGCGTTTCCGGATAGTCGCCGTCGATATCGACTGCAGCGCCGTCCTTACGGACCGCGACGCAAGCCTTCTGCTGAGCGGCCTTATCGGTGATTTCCTTGGCGATGACGTCGAGTGCGCCCGAAGCCTTGCAGCCGGCGGCCAAAACGTTCAGTTCGAAGACTTCGCGGGTGCCGTGCTTTTCGCCCGGGATGTAGGCAGCGATATCAACAGCCGGGAGCTTCGGATTGACTTCCGACCACTTCTTGTAAGGGTTGGCAACGAGCTTGCCGTCAACGACGACCTGCGCAGCGAGAGCCTTGTAGAGGTCCTCAGGAACGTAGGCGACGTCAGGGTTGGACGAGTCGGTTGCGAAGACGATACCGTCATAACCGATCTTCACTTCCTGGATGTCGGTGACGCCAGCGGTCTTGCAGGCTTCCAGTTCGTTCTTGTTGATCGGACGCGAAGCGTTTGCAACGTCGATGGTGTCTTCGCCAACGCCCTTGCAGAATTCCTTGAGGCCAGCGCCCGTGCCGCCGGATTCAACGACCGGCGTCTTGAAGTTGGTGAAGGTTTCGCCGAAGGATTCAGCGACGATCTTAGCGTAAGGCAGAACGGTGGACGAGCCGGCAACCTGGATCTGGTCGCGAGCGGCTGCAGCGCCTGCAAAAGCAACGGTTGCGGCAAGAGCGGCAACGGTAAGTTTAAGCGTGTTCATCAAAAAATCTCCCGGCATTGGGCTTTGTGTGGGCAGGCCCCCCAGGGCCCTCGCATTGCCTTTTTTCATCGGCAGCCACTCTTTAGCCCCTGATGCACAGAGCTTTTATGTCACTTTGGTGAAACATTTGTGACAGGTTAAATTATTGAAATGAAATAATAAAAATTTTGGATGTTATGGATGTGTTGCGGCTTTATGTCAAAACCGCACCGTAAAGGCCGTTCCCTTACCAACCTCGGACTTGACGATCAGCCGTGCACGATGGCGCGTGAGGATGTGCTTGACGATCGCAAGCCCCAGGCCGGTGCCCTTTTTCGACCGGCTGTCCTCGATGCTGACGCGGTAAAAGCGCTCGGTCAGGCGCGGAACATGCTCTGCCGGAATGCCCGGCCCCTTGTCGGCGACGGTAACTTCAACCGGCTGTCCGGACCCGTTCTTGACCGTCACATCGACAGCCTTGCCTTCCTGGCCATATTTGCAGGCGTTTTCGATCAGATTTTCGAAAACTTGTACCAGTTCGTCGCGATCTCCGAGCACCTCCGCCTGGCCTTCCGGCAGATGAAGGTTGATCTCGACGCCGACATCCTTCGCCAGAGGGGCGAGCGAATCCCTGACATGACCGAGCAACGGAACGAGATCGACCTTTTCATCCGGCGCGATATGCGACTTCAGCTCGAGGCGCGACAGAGACAGCAGATCATCGACCAGCCGGCTCATGCGCGTCGTCTGGTCGAACATGATGCCGAGGAAGCGCTCCTGCGCCTTCGCGTCGTTCTTCGCGGGGCCCTGAATGGTCTCGATGAAGCCGCGCAGGGAGGCGAGCGGCGTGCGAAGCTCATGGCTCGCATTGGCCACGAAGTCCGAGCGCATGCGGTCGATGCGCCTCACCTCGGAAATATCGCGGAAGGACAGGATGAAGAAATGCTCGGCATTTTCGCCACCGCCAAGATCGATCGGCGCGCTGCGGACGATATAGACCCGCTCGGAGGGAAGCCTCTCAGAGTGCTCGATCTGGTTCGGCGCGTTGGTGACGATGGTTTCGCGCACCATGTCGAGAATACCGGGCGACCGGAGACGGGCAGAAATATGAGCGCCGATGATCATTTCGCCGAAGGCCTTCTCAGCCGCCCGGTTCTGGAAGAGAACCGAGGCATCGCCCGAGAGCACCATGACGGGAATATCCAGTCCGGCAAGCGTTGCCGAAACCTCCGGCAGACGGCTTTTCGGCGCTTCCGGTTCAGGAACGGGCAGCTCGGCGAGCTTTGCCTGCACGGCAGGCTCGGCATTCATGATGACGACAAGCAGCATGAGGGCAACAAGGGCCACGACGCCCCATTTGTTCATGTCTGCCGCCAGCGCCACCATTCCGATGACAAGTACGGCCAGAAGCACTGGCCGCTCCTGCCTGATGCGGGCCATCAGCCCCGATGTCCATGGCGTTTCCTCTTCCACGTGCCCCTCGCCCGCATCGGGTCCTGTTTATCGCTTCAAACTTTGCCTAATAGCGCTGATTCATGACAGAAGTTTTCGGCTGCGGCCACCAGCCACGAAACAAGCCGTGGAAACACACAGCTTTTTCTGAATTCCCCGAGAGATTTGATTTTTCACACGAAATATGATCGCCTGCTCGAAAGCCGACGTTGCTGGAGGAAATCATGGGCGAGGATGTCGAAAGCCGCGCAGTCGAACTGGAGATCAGGGGCAAGAAGCGTGTCTTCGATGTTGATGATCCGGTCCTGCCCGATTGGATCAGCGACAACGCGCTCGAATCCGGCGACTTTCCCTACAAGAAGAAGCTGAATGAAGAAGACTATCTCGAAGACCTCGAGAAGCTGCAAATCGAACTGGTCAAGGTGCAGTTCTGGCTGCAGGCGACCGGCAAGCGGGTGATGGCGCTGTTCGAGGGCCGGGATGCCGCCGGCAAGGGGGGCGCGATTTCCGCATCGTCTGCCCGCATGAACCCACGCCTCGCCCGCGTCGTCGCGCTGGCGAAGCCGACCGAACGCGAAGCCGGACAATGGTATTTCCAGCGCTATATCAGCCAGTTCCCCACCGCGGGCGAATTCGTGCTCTTCGACCGCTCCTGGTATAACCGCGCCGGGGTCGAACCGGTCATGGGGTTCTGCACACCAAAGCAGTACGAGGATTTCCTGGAACAGGCGCCGCAGCTTGAGAAGGTGATTGCCCACGAAGGCATTCATTTCTTCAAATTCTATCTGGATATCGGCCGCGAAATGCAGCTCAAGCGCTTTCATGACCGCAGACACGACCCACTCAAGGTTTGGAAGCTATCGTCCATGGATATCGCGGCACTGACGAAATGGGGCGACTACAGCGACAAGCGCGACCGGATGCTGAAAGCGACGCATACCGAATTCGCGCCTTGGACCGTCATCCGCGCCAACGACAAGCGGAGAGCACGGATCAACCTGCTTCGCCACATGCTGAAGACGATGGACTACGACGGCAAGGACAAGAGCGCGCTCGGCGAACTCGACGAGAAGATCATCGGCTCGGGTCCCGGCTTTCTGAAATAGGATGGATTAATGCAGACTGCAGCGGCAATCGGCGGATTCTTGACGGTACTTGGACTCGCCGCACAGGCACATGCCTGCGTGCTGCTGCAGGATGTCGATTACAGCGTGCTCTATCGCTCAGATACGATCGTCAGGGCGAAAGTCGTCGGCTACCAGAGCCGCCCAGAGCAGAAGGACGCGCTCTTCCGTCTTGAGATTGAGCAGGTGCTCACCGGCAAGAGCGTCGAGCGCCAAATCATCGAGGCGCGCTGGGAACGGAAATACAAGCCGGCGCCGCAGATCTGGGACGGCTATACCAACGTGATCGTCGGCCTGCGGCTTTCCAACGATGCACCGGCGCAGATCGTTCGTGAAAGCTGCGGCTTCGACGGCATCGTCGAGGATACGCCGCAGGACCTCTCGATCCTGCTCAGCCAGGCACCCGCCGGCAGCTGATCGAGCCGCTTATTGCCCGGGCAGGATACGCACCGCGTAGAGATTGATCCCGCGAGCCCTGCCATCGACATCGCTGTTGATCAGCAGCTTGCCATCAGAGCTCGGCGCCAGAGAACGGTCGAACCTGACCTGCAGCAGCGCATCCGACTTTTCCCGCGTGACACTGAAACGGTGACGGGCGCAGTTCCCAAGCGTCTGGAAATCGCATTCGACGGTGATCTGCGTCGGCTCGTCGGTGGTCGATTGCAGGGTGATGGCGATGGTGGACGACTTTCCGGCGAGCTGCTGCAACACGGCGGCGGGTACGGTGATGCCGATATTGCCGTCGGCGCCGTTGCTCTGCGAAATCAGCCGGACTGCGGCCGCGTCGTTCTCCGTCACGTTTTCCGTATGCGCCTGTGCACCATTGGCGATCTTGTTGGCATCGGATGGCTTGAAGACCTCGATCCATTCGGGCGAGAAGCTGTTCTGCGGGTCGATGGTTACAGGCTCGTCGGTGTGGCTGCCGGAATTATCTGCCGTCTCGTTCTGGCTGCCGTCGAAATCCTCAGGCTGGGTGCTGGCAGGCGGATTGGCAACGCTGGTATCGCGCTCCGCGGCCGTCAGCAGCAGGCCTGACTTATGCGCCCACCAGGCCCCCATGCCGATAAATGCGATCAGCACGCACCAGACCAGAAGCCTGGAGAAAAACTTGCGCGGCTTTCGGCGCTTGGCCGCCCCTTCCGGGCGGAAATCCATATTGCCGGGAGCCGCAGCCTTGGCCGCCGGACGTGGTTCGGCGGCAAAGGCTTCCTCCGCAGCGGGTGCAGCACCCAGGTGATCGGCAGCACCGGCATGCACGCCGTCCAGGCTCGCATCGTCATATGCGCTGCGCGGCTCTTCGGCATGGCGGGTCTCGCCTGCCAGTTCCGGCGCGGCCGCCTCGGGCGACGGGGCTTCATGATGATAGGGTTCGGGCACTTCGACGACCGGCGGCACCGGCACTTCCGGCGGCCCCTGGCGCGGATGCATGCGCTCACGCTCCTCGGCCTCGATCATGTGGATCGTGGCTTCCAGCCGGTGACGGTGATGGGCGATGGCCTCGCGATCCGTGACGTCCTGCTTGCGCAGCCCTGCCTCCAGCGCCTGGCGCGCGGACTGATAGATTCTGGCGCGGATCTCTGGATTGTCGCGATCGGAATTGCCAAGCGCCGTTCTGATGGCCGTTTCTAATCCGCTCACGTGCGATCCTTCACTCTTGAAACCGGCATTCCGCTCAAATCTTTACAAATACCTAACAAAATCCGGTAGCGGCAACAGCGCCAAACCGCAAGCCTCCGGCACGCCGCCCGGCCGATCGGCAGGGGAAAACGCCGCCTTTCAGAATATCCGAAAATCGCAAAATCGGTAGCCTGCCCAGTTGGGTGGCCTTTTCGGCGCAATGGAACTCTGTTATCAAATTGACGCTTCCGTAAACGTCAATTCATGGTGACCTCATGGCCCTGCCCGAAATCCTGACGAAGAACCTGCGACTGCCGGTGGTGGCCTCGCCGCTCTTCATCATCTCGCATCCGGCCCTGACACTGGCGCAATGCAGGGCAGGCGTCATCGGCGCGTTTCCGGCGCTCAACGCCCGCCCGGCAAGCCAGCTCGACGAATGGCTGGCGATGATCACCGAGGATCTTGCCGCCCACAATGCCGCAAATCCGGACCGGCCGGCGGCGCCGTTTGCGGTCAACCAGATCGTCCATATGTCGAACAAGCGGCTGGAGCACGACCTGATGCTCTGCGTGAAATACAAGGTGCCCGTCGTCATCTCCTCGCTCGGCGCCGTGCCGGAGGTAAATGCCGCCGTGCATTCTTATGGCGGCATCGTGCTGCATGACGTCATCAACAACCGCCACGCCAACTCGGCGATCCGCAAGGGTGCCGACGGGCTGATTGCGGTCGCCGCCGGCGCCGGCGGCCATGCCGGCACGCTGTCGCCCTTCGCCCTCATCCAGGAAATCCGTGAATGGTTCGATGGCCCGTTGCTGCTTGCCGGCGCCATCGCCAATGGCGGGGCGATCCTGGCGGCCGAGGCGATGGGCGCCGACATGGCCTATATCGGCACCCCCTTCATCGCCACCGAGGAGGCCCGAGCGAGCGACGCCTACAAGCAGGCAATCGTCGACGGGGCGGCCAACGATATCGTCTATTCGAACTATTTTACCGGCGTGCATGGCAATTATCTGAAGCCATCGGTGAAATCCGCAGGCCTCGACCCCGACAACCTGCCTATCGCCGATCCCTCGAAGATGGATTTCGAACAGGCAGTCGGCGGCGCCAAGGCCTGGAAGGATATATGGGGCAGCGGCCAGGGCATCGGCGCCATCAAGGCTGTCGAGCCGGTTGCCAAGCTCGTCGATCGCCTCGACAGCGAATACCGTGCCGCCCGCGCCCGCCTCAGCCTCTAGCACGATTTCCACAGCGCCGGTCTTTTTTGCCAAAGCCGCCAGACGGCGCTTGAAATCTTCAAACAATGGCTGTATCAGCGCCATGCAAATCGCGGGCCGCCTGGTTCGGCCGCACGGATTGCCGCTTTAGCTCAGGTGGTAGAGCACATCATTCGTAATGATGGGGTCGCAGGTTCGAGTCCTGCAAGCGGCACCATTTGCTTTTCCCAGTCGTTTCGATACCGCTAAAAACACAGCCTATGGCTTTGTTAAGCTTTTTCATAGTTACGCAATGATTGAAATACATGGTTAACCCTTGATTGATATCCTTTCCTCCAGTTGTGATTTGGGGGATAGTTTCCATGAAAGGTTTGGCTGCCGCGGTTTTGGCGTCGGCGTTTTCGGTCGTTGGCGTTCACGGGGCGATGGCTGCCGATCTGGCGCCTAACGATCTGATGATCCCGAAGTTTCTGCTCGATGAACCGGAAAAAGTGCCGGCAACGGCGAGCCGGTTTACCGGATATATCGAAGGGGGCTTCGAGACCGGCACATCGCGCGACACCGAGCTCGACAGCCGCTCGTGGCGGTTGCGCGGATCGATGAATGCGAGTTCCGACACCGGGCTCAACCTGCAGGCCGATGCCGACTATGCGCATTCCTATCTCCAGGAATACGGCTGGAACGACAATATCGGCGGTACGCTGCATGTGTATTACCGGCCTGACGGCAACTATGCGTTCGGCGTCTTCGGCCAGACCGGACGGTTTGAATCGCGCTTCCTGCCGGATACGACCGCGCGCGATTATCTCGGCGGCCTGGAAGCCGCATGGCTCGGCACCGACATGACCATCTATGGTCAGGCCGGCCTCGGCACGACCGATATCGGCGGTTTCGACTATGATCACTATGCCGGCCGTGCCGGGATGCGCTATTTCTTCACAGACAATATCCGCGCCGATTTCGAAGCTGCTTTCGACCGCTATCAGGATGACGTCGAGACGGCCGATATCTGGAAGATCTCCGCGATCGGCAACTACCGGCCGGATGGCACGCCGGTCTCCTTCTATGCGGGCTACCGCTTCGAGCATGCCAAGCTCACTGTCGACGACTTCGGCAGCGACAGCGACATCTCCAACAACTTCCTCGTCGGCATGCGCTATCACTTCGGCTCGAGCAGCTTGAAGGACGAAGAGAGCAACGGCCCGATCTGGCGCGGAGCGTCGTTCTAGGCAGTAACGGGATTGACGATGGCCGCCGCAGCGAAACCATCGCTGCGGCGGTTTTGCGTTGTGTAACCGGAAGGATAATTGGCTTTACAGAGCCCGCAGCAAGGGCCTAAAAACCAAAGCAGCACTTCGCGCCGGCGCTTGCCCCTTTCTGCCGAGCCGCCTTCGATGACGGCATAGCGAAGCATCCTGAAAGGTAAGTCATGTCTGATACGGCCCAGCGCTCGAACCGCGTTCTCGTTGTCGCGACCATCATGTTTGCCACCTTCATGGTGGCGATCGAAGCCACGATCGTGGCGACCGCCATGCCGCGCATCGTCGGCCAGCTCGGCGGTTTCAGCTACTACAGCTGGGTATTTTCGGCCTTCCTGCTGGCGCAATCGACGACCACCGTCATCTACGGCAAGCTCTCCGACATCTTCGGCCGCAAGCCGGTGCTGATCGGCGGCATCGTGGTGTTCCTGATCGGCTCGCTGCTTTGCGGCTTTGCCTGGTCGATGACCTCGCTGATCGTCTTCCGCCTGCTGCAAGGCCTCGGCGCAGGCGCCATCCAGCCGGTGACGATGACGATCATCGGCGACCTCTTCAAGCTCGAGGAACGCGGCCGTGTCCAGGGCATCATGGCAACGGTGTGGGCAACCTCGGCGGTGGTCGGGCCTCTCGCCGGCGGCGTCATCGTCGACAATATTTCCTGGGCGTGGATCTTCTGGATCAATCTGCCAATCGGCGTCTTCTCGATCATCGCCTTCTCGCTGTTCCTGAAGGAGACCGTGGCGCACAAGGAGGCCAGCATCGACTATCTCGGCGCGATCCTGTTTTCGATTGCCATCATCGCCGTGCTGGTGATCCTGACCGAGACGGATGCCAGCGCCTGGATCCTGCTCTCGCTCGCCGCCGTCTTCGTCATTTCAGGCGCCCTGTTCTTCTGGCAGGAGAAGCGGACGCCCGAGCCGATCATCTCGATCGCGCTGTGGAGCCGGCGTCTCGTCGCGACGAGCAATATCTGCATGCTGCTTGCCGGGATGGCGCTGATCGGCCTTTCCACCATTCTCCCTGTCTATATTCAGGGCGTGCTTGGCCGCTCGCCGATCGTGGCCGGTTTCACGCTGACCATGCTGGTTGTCGGGTGGCCGCTGTCGGTGATGATGTCGAGCAAGCTGTTCAAGGCCTTCGGCATTCGCAACACCCTGCGCTTCGGCAGCCTGCTGTTTCCGTTCGGTGCGCTTTTCCTGCTGTTCCTGACGCCTGACAGCTCGCCGATCGTTGCCGGTGCAGGCTCGTTCTTCATGGGCTTCGGCATGGGCCTCATCAACCTCACCAGCATTGCGCTGGTGCAAGACAGTGTCGAATGGTCGATGCGCGGCAGCGCCACGGCCTCGATCATTTTCGCGCGAAGCCTCGGCAATACGCTGGGCGCCACCGTGCTCGGGGCGATCCTGAATGCCGGGATCAATCACTATGCCAGCGGCGACACCGCCGAAAACCTGCACAACGTCCTGAACCAGCCGACCGGATTGACCGAGCTCGCAGGCGATCGCGTTGTGCGCGGCATCTTCGATGCTTCATTGCACTGGAGCTTCTGGGGTATTGTCGTGGTGGCGGTGATGACGCTGATTTCGACCTGGCTCATCCCTGTCGGCGATCATCGCCGCAAGACGACGAGTGTTTCCGCCAGCGAAGCGGCATCGCACTAAGGATCAGACATCGGCCGGATTCTGCGGCAGCGATTGCAGCAGGGTCTGGCGGGCCGAGCGCAGGTGCAGGCGGGCCGAGAAATCGATCTGCGCCTGATCGCCGGATTCCAGCGCGGCGATGTAATCGAGATGTTCGTGAATGGCGCGCTCGTTGCGCTGGCGGGCCGCCGCCTTGTTCCACTGGTAGTGATAGTGGAAGACGATGGCGATGGCATCGTAGAAATCGGCGATAAAGCGGTTCTTCGAAGCGCGGTGGATCAGCAGATGGAAGCGCTCGTCGAGTGCCGAGAACTCCTTATAGCGGCGATCCATGTCGGCAAGCACATCGAGATGGTCCTGCTTGATGACGGCCAGATGCTGCCAAGCGGCATGGTCCTTCGGAAGACGGCCGAAATCGGCAGCCGAGTGCAGCTCGAACATCTCGCGCACATCGGCGAGTTCCAGCGCGAATTCGCGGGTGAAGCCCTTCAATATCCAATGACTGTTCGGGCGCTTCTCGATCAGCCCAAAACGGGAGAAGCGGATCAGGAATTCGCGAACGCTTGTCGTTCCGGTGCCAATCTCGCGAGCCAGCTCCAGTTCGTTGATCTGCATGCCGGGCGCGGCGTCATCCGAGAGGATGCGCTGCATGAAGCTGCGCTCGATGATGTCGTGCAGCGAGTCCGTTTCCTCGGAGGGG
The DNA here is from genome assembly GCF_056394605.1 of Rhizobium sp. 10N427. NCBI lineage: Bacteria > Pseudomonadati > Pseudomonadota > Alphaproteobacteria > Hyphomicrobiales > Rhizobiaceae > Rhizobium > Rhizobium sp. 10N427. Next base: position 40,579 of record NZ_JBFTID010000004.1, read on the forward strand.
AAGAGATCCTTGGCGGTCGGCGCCCTGAGCACGATCTTCTGACGCTTGTTCCAGCGAATGATCCCCTCGTCGCTCAGGCGTGTCAGGATCGCCCGCGCGGTGCTGCGGCTGATGCCCAGCTGGGCGGCAATTTCGGGTTCCGACGGCAGCGCGGCATCCGGACGCAGTGCGGCCGCATACCTGTTGTACGCTTCCTTGAAGACGGTATTCTGTCTTGCCATGCCACCCCGCTCCTTCCCGCGCGCCGAGACCCTGCACGCGATCGTGCGGCCAGTGCGCCGGGGGCTTATCCATTGCAATCCTTATATTATTCTGGATTGCTTGCGGCTGTTTGCCTCCCTCGTCCACAGGAACAATATTCCCGTTGACTTCAAAATGTTTATTGTAGATAAAAAACAAAATCAATGCGCATTTCGCCAATGCAGCGAGCGTTTTCCTCAGGGAGAAGACAATTGGACAAACTTCCTTGGCTCATCCTTTCGGCCGGAGATAATGTCGCCGTCGCCACGTCGGTCATCGAGCCCGGAGCCATTGTTGCCGGCGTTGCCGCACGGCAGAAAATCGACCCGGGCCACAAGGTTGCGATCGCCGACATCCCGCTCGGCACGCCCGTTGTCAAGTATGGCCAGGCGATCGGGCGCACCACCTCAGAGGTGAAGGCGGGCGACCACGTCCACAGCCACAATCTGCATTTCGAAAACGACCGCCTGGCAGCGACCGCCAATTCCGCGCCGGAAGCGGCGACTGCCGAAGACAAGGCCCGCACCTTCATGGGCTACAAGCGCGCCGACGGCCGCTCCGCGACCCGCAATTACATCGGCATCATCGCCAGCGTGAACTGTTCCACCACCGTCTGCCGCGCCATTGCAGACGAAGCAAACCGGACGATCCTGCCGCATTACGAAGGTATCGACGGCTTCGTGCCGATCGTTCACGACCAGGGCTGCGGCATGAGCTCGACCGGCGACGGCATGGCCGTTCTGCATCGGACGCTTGCCGGCTATACGCGCCACGTCAATTTCGGCGGCGTGCTGATGATCGGCCTCGGCTGCGAGGTCAATCAGCTGACGCTTTACGGCCAGAGCGGCGCCGGCGACACCAAGCGCCATTTCAACATTCAGGATGCCGGCGGCTCGCGCCGCGCGGTCGAGCGGGCCATGGGCATGCTGCGCGAGATCGCCGCCGATGTCGGCAAGGAACGCCGCGTGGCGCTGCCGATCAGTGACATCATCATCGGTCTGCAGTGTGGCGGCTCGGACGGCTTTTCCGGGATCACCGCCAATCCGGCGCTCGGAGTCGCAGCCGATCTGCTTGCGGCAGCCGGCGGCACCTCCATTCTCTCGGAAACCTCGGAAATCTATGGCGCCGAACATCTACTGCGCAGCCGTGCCGTCAGCGACGACGTGGCCAGGAAGCTCGATGAGAAGATCGTCTGGTGGGAGAAGTATGTAGGCCTGCATGGCGCGTCGCTCGACAACAATCCCTCGCCCGGCAACAAGCGCGGCGGCCTGACAACCATTCTTGAGAAGTCGCTTGGCGCCGTCGCCAAGGGTGGGCGCTCGCCGCTGACAGCCGTCTATGGCTATGCCGAGCGCGTCACGGCGCCGGGTCTCGTCTTCATGGATACGCCCGGCTACGACCCGGTCTCGGCAACCGGACAGGTCGCGGGCGGCGCCAACATGATCGCGTTCACGACGGGACGCGGCAGCTGCTTCGGCTGTCGTCCCGCTCCATCGCTGAAGCTGTCGAGCAACTCGGCGCTCTATGCGGCGATGGAAGAGGACATGGATATCGACTGCGGCACGATCGCATCAGGTGACGCGACGATCTCGGGCAAGGGCCGCGAGATCTTCGAGCTCATCATCAACACCGCATCGGGCAAGAAGACCAAGAGCGAAGAGTTCGGCTACGGCGATAACGAATTCGTGCCGTGGCATCTTGGAGCAACGCTCTAATATACAGACAGACAAGTCTTCAGAGGAGGAATGATGAAGACGAGGAGGATCGGCAAGACGGATCTGCAGGTGACCGAAATCAGCTTCGGTGCTGCAGCTCTCGGCGGCCTCTACCGCGCCTGCCCGCGCGAGCAGGCAATGGGCACGCTGGATGCGGCCTGGGATGCCGGTATCCGCTATTTTGACGTGGCGCCCTGGTATGGCCTCGGCCTCGCCGAGCGCACTGTCGGCGACTTCCTGCGGGCCAAGCCGGAAGCCGAGTACGTGCTGTCGACAAAGGTCGGCCGTCTGCTGCGGCCGGTGCCGACGGGCACCGTGCCCGATTACAGTTATGTCGATCCGCTCTCCTTCGATGCGGACTATGACTATTCCTATGACGGCATCATGCGCTCGGTCGATTTCAGCTATGCGCGGCTTGGCCTCAATCGCATCGACATCCTCTATGTGCACGATATCGGCGGCTATACGCATGGCGCCGCGAAGAATGCCGTCTACCTGAAGCAGTTTCTCGACAGCGGCATCAAGGCACTGGAGCAGCTGAAATCGAGCGGCGCGATCAAGGCGTTCGGCCTTGGTGTCAACGAAGTGCCGGTTTGCCTCGACGTGATGCGCAATGCCGATATCAACGTGATCCTGATGGCCGGGCGCTATACGCTGCTCGACCGTTCCGCGGTGGCCGAACTCATTCCGCTCTGCCAGCAGAAGGGCACGAGCCTTGTGGTCGGCGGCGTCTTCAATTCGGGGATCCTGGCGACCGGGCCGGTCCCTGGCGCGCATTTCGACTATATGGCGCCGACGCCTGATGTCGTTGCCAAGGTGACCGCGATGGAAGAGATCGCCAAGCGCCACGGCGTTCCCTTGGCCGCGCCTGCGCTGCAATTCCCGCTTCGCGATTCATTCGTCTCATCGGTGCTGATCGGCACAGCCAGGGCATCCGGCCTCGAGCGCAACATGCAGCTTTTCGAGCCGCGCCTGCCCGACAGCATCTTTCCGGAATTCGAAAGCCAAACGCTCGTTGCCAAGCCATTGGGCAGCGATGCCGTTCGTATGTAGGAGCCACGCATGCTTAAGGGTGTCCACCCCGTCCTCAGCCCCGACCTGCTTCTGGCGATCGCCAGAATGGGACATGGCGACGAGATCGTCATCGCCGACGCCAACTTCCCGTCCGCCAGCATGGGCCCGGAGATGATCCGCGCCGACGGCGTGAGCGCCACCGATATGGCCGAAGCAATCCTGACCCACTTCCCGCTCGACACTTTCGTGCCGGAAAGTGCATGGCGTATGGAAGTCGTCGGTGACCCGGCAGCGGTGCCCGAGGTCTGCGCCGAGTTCCAGGCGATCGTCGACCGCAAGGCGGGTGACAGCTTCCGTATCGCGACGCTGGAGCGCTTCGCCTTCTACGAACGGTCGCGCAAGGCCGCCTATATTGTCGCGACCACCGAATTCCGGCTCTACGGCAATCTGATCCTGAAGAAGGGCGTCGTTCTTCCCGAAGAGGTCTATCGCGGCTGACGACAATTTTAGAGTATCTTTGAATTGATGGAAAAACATCAGCTTAAGGAGGATTGAAGGAAGCGAAAAAGGCGAAATTGCCCCACTTGCAATTTCAAAAAGCCTCAGCTAGCTTCATCCGGCAAATGTTTTTTATCGATAAAAATCGTCCGCCTGCGTTCAGCGGTCTGGTTTTCTGGAGGAGAACGCAACTTGGGAGGAGAACCCACAATGAGCATGAAGTCCATCCTTTCCCGCCGGGCGTTTAGCGCTCTCGCAGGTGCAGCCTTTATCGCAACGGCAATGCCGATGCCGTCCTTCGCTGCCGAAGTGACGATCCCGATCATCGTCAAGGACACCACGTCCTTCTACTGGCAGATCGTTCTGGCCGGCGCCCGCAAGGCCGGTACCGATCTCGGCGTCAAGGTGCCGGAACTCGGCGCGCAGTCTGAATCCGACGTCAACGGCCAGATCAGCATTCTCGAAAACGCTGTTGCCGGCAAGCCGGCCGCTGTCGTCATCTCGCCGACCGAATTCAAGGCGCTCGGCAAGCCGATCGACGAAGCTGCCAAGTCCGTTCCGATCATCGGTATCGACTCCGGCGCTGACTCCAAGGCCTTCAAGTCGTTTCTGACCACCGACAATACCCAGGGCGGCCGCATCGCTGCCGACGGTCTTGCCGCTGCCATCAAGGGCGCCACCGGCAAGGAAGAAGGCGAAATCGCCATCATCACCAGCATTGCCGGTGCAGGTTCGCTCGAACAGCGCCGCGAAGGCTTCCTCGATCAGGTCAAGACCAAGTATCCGGGCCTGAAGGTGATCGCCGACAAGTATGCTGACGGCCAGGCAACCACCGGCCTCAACATGATGACCGACCTCATCACTGCCAACCCGAACATCGTTGGCGTTTTCGCGTCCAACCTGATCATGGCACAGGGCGTTGGCCAGGCGATTGCTGAAAACAAGCTCGGCGACAAGGTCAAGGTCATCGGCTTCGACAGCGACGACAAGACCGTCGGCTTCCTGAAGGATGGCGCACTGGCCGGTCTCGTGGTGCAGGACCCCTATCGCATGGGTTACGACGGCATCAAGACCGCGCTCGCCGTCTCCAAGGGTGAGAAGGTCGAACAGAACGTGGATACCGGCGCCAACCTGGTCACCAAGGCCAACATGGCAGAGCCGAAGATCGACGCTCTTCTGAACCCGAAGATCAAGTAATCTTCAGTCGGGGCCGCGCGTAAGAAATTCCGCGCGGCCTTTTCTTCACCTGTGTTATCGTCCGCGTGGGAGCGCGGAACCTGGGTGGAGAAACAGGAATTCGCATATGGGAGGAGAGGTCCATGGACGGACTGGAAGAGGTCAGTCATCGCCACGATGACAGTGCCACGCTGAAAGAGGCAAGCCGTATTCCGGCAGGTTCGCCCATCCTGGAACTCAAGGGATTGCAGAAGAATTACGGCTACGTCCAGGCGCTGAAACCAGCGACAGTGACATTCCTGGCCGGTGAAATTCACGCGATCGTCGGCGAAAACGGTGCCGGAAAATCCACCCTCATCAAGCTTCTGACTGGGGTCATCACCCGCACGGCGGGTGAAATTCTCTGGTGCGGCCACCCCGTCGGTCTGTCTTCGCCGAACGAGGCGATCGCCCGCGGTATCAATGCCGTTCACCAGGAAGTGGTTCTTTGCCCCCACCTGACTGTTGCTGCCAACCTCTTCCTCGGCGACGAGGTCAATCAGTTCGGCCTGATGCGCAAGAAGCAGATGGTCAACATGGCCCAGACCGTGCTCGACGACCTCGGCTTCGGACTGCCAGCCAATGCCCTGCTCAGTGATCTGACCATTGGCCAGCAGCAGCTTGTCGCCACCGCGCGGGCCGCAATGCGCGGCACGCAGTTCCTGATCTTCGACGAACCGACGGCCTATCTGACGCGCCAGGAATCGGCCCAGCTCTTCAAGCTGATCCGCAGGCTGCAGGCCGAAGGCGTGACGATCGTCTATATCAGCCACCGCATGGAAGAAGTGTTCGAGCTCGCAGACCGGGTTTCGGTGCTGCGCGACGGAACCCATGTCGGCACCCGGCTGATCGGCGAGACCAACGAGAACGAGTTGATCGCGCTGATGATCAACCGCTCGATCGAGCAGATCTATCACAAGGAAGAGATTGCGATCGGCGAGACGATCGTCGAAGTCCGCGGCCTCTCCGGCCCGGGTTTCGAAGACATATCGCTGAGCGTCAAGGCGGGACAGATCGTCGGCCTCTACGGCCTCATCGGCGCCGGCCGCAGCGAATTCGCACTCGGGCTCTACGGCCGGGAAAAGACCACATCAGGTGAAATTCACTGGATGGGCAAGAAGGTCGACATCAAGAACGAGCGCGCGGCCATGGATCTCGGCATCGCGCTGGCGCCGGAAAGCCGCCGCGACCAGGGGCTCTGCCTCAACCTGCCGATCGGCCTCAATATCAACCTGCCTGTCTTCAAGCGGCTGAGCAGCGGACCCGTCATCAATCATACCGTCGAGACAGCGAACGCCGACAAGCAGATCCGCGATCTCAGCATCAAGACGCCGAGCCGCCGCGTGAATGCATCCAGCATGTCCGGCGGCAACCAGCAGAAGATCGTCATCGGCAAATGGCTGAGCCATGGCGCGCGGCTGTTCATCTTCGACGAGCCGACTGTCGGCGTCGATGTCGGCACCAAAGCGGAAATCTACCGGCTCTTTGCCAAGCTATTGAAGGAAGGCGCGGGTATCATCCTGATCTCCTCCTACCTGCCTGAAGTCTACGAGCTTGCGGACCGGCTGCATGTGTTCCGCGGCGGCAAGCTTGTTGCCAGCCATGATTTCCACGCAGCGTCGCATGAAGAAGTGCTTGGCGAAGCGATTGGCGTCTGAGCAAGAAGAATAAGAGGGAGAGAGAACAGTGACTGCAACCCCCACCGAAATTGCGCCTCCGCCGCCACGCCGCAAGGTCAACATTCTGTTCGGCCTGACGCTGATCGGTCTGCTGCTCTTCCTCTGGCTGATGCTCGGAATTTTCACCGCCAGCTTCTGGACGCCCCTGAACATCAGCAACCTGCTGCGGCAGGGATCGATGACGGCCATCCTGGCGCTCGGGCAGACCTTCGTGATCATCACGGCGGGTATCGACCTGTCGGTGGGCGCCATCGTCGGCTTTGCCGGGGTCATCATCGCCTGGCTTCTGCAGGCGGGCGTCCCGGTCTGGGCGGCTATCCTGCTCACCCTGCTGTTTGGCGTGCTGATTGGCACCTTTCACGGCTTCGGTATCGTCAAGATGGGCCTGCCGCCTTTCATCATCACGCTGGCAACGCTGACATCGTTGCGCGGTATCGGCCTTTTGATCACCAACGGCTCGTCGATCAATATCGTCAACGAGGACTTCTCGAACTTTGCCCGCGCCGACTTCCTCGGCATTCCAAGCCTGTTCTGGATGGTTATCCTCGTCGCCGTGCCGAGCTTCGTGTTCCTGCATCTCAGCCGCTGGGGCCGCTATCTCTTCGCGGTCGGCTCGAATGCCGAAGCCGCGCGCCTTTCCGGCGTCAATGTCAACCGGATGATCTTCCTCGCCTATATTCTCTCGGCCACCTTCGCCGCCTTCGTCGGCGTGCTGCTGGCCTCGCGTATCGCCATCGGCAACGCGACACAGGCGGACGGCTGGGAGCTGCAGGCGATTGCTTCCTCGGTCATCGGCGGCACGTCGCTCTTCGGTGCGGTCGGCTCCGTCCACGGCCCGCTGATCGGCGCCTTCATTCTGGCGACCATCAACAACGGCGCGAACCTGCTCAACGTCAACTCCTTCTGGCAGCGCATCATCACCGGTCTTCTGATCATCGTGATCGTCTACTTCGACCAGTTGCGCCGCCGCCGGAGCGTCTGAGACGAAAAGCGAAGCCGGTCATCGACCGGCTTCTTCACTTCTGAATGCGAGAAACAAGATGAAAGCAGTGCTTTGCCAGAAGCCCGGTGTGCTCGAAATCGTCGAGCGCCCTTCCCCCGGCACGCCCGCTCCCGGCTGGGTGCGGCTGGCGGTCAGCCATGTCGGCATCTGCGGTACGGACTATCATATCTTCGAAGGCAAGCATCCGTTTCTCGAATATCCGCGCGTCATGGGGCATGAGATATCGGCCACCGTCGCCGAGACCGGCGACGGCTTGGCGATGGCGGTTGGAACGCCTGTGATCGTCAATCCTTACCTTTCCTGCGGCACCTGCGTTGCCTGCCGGAAGGACAAGCCGAACTGCTGCACCAACATCAAGGTTCTCGGCGTCCATACCGATGGTGCCTTCTGCGAAGAGATCACGGTGCCCGCCGGCAATCTCTACGCTGCCAAGGGCCTCAGCCTCGAAGCGGCAGCGACCGTCGAGTTTCTGGCGATCGGCGCGCATGCCGTTCGCCGATCGATGGCAGCCGCCGGTTCGCGCTCGCTCGTCATCGGTGCCGGCCCGATCGGGCTCGGGGCGGCCATCTTCTCCCGTATCGCCGGTCATGAGGTGACGCTGCTCGATACCAGCGCCGAGCGTCTGCGGATGGCCGCCGATCGTTTCGGCTTCCAGTCGGGCATCGTCGCGAACGAGGCAACCGCCGATGCAGTGAAGGCTGCAACAGATGGCGATGGTTTCGACGTCGTCTTCGACGCCACCGGCTACGGTCCGTCGATGGAAAAGGCCTTCTCCTTCGTCGCCCATGGCGGCGCGCTGGTGCTGGTCAGCGTCGTCAAGGACGATATCCGCTTCTCCGATCCTGAGTTCCACAAGCGCGAAATGATGGTGATCGGCAGCCGTAACGCGACGCAGATCGATTTCGAACATGTGGCGGATTCGATCGCCAAGGGCCTCGTGCCGGTCGATAAGCTGATCACCCACCGCACGACGCTCGCGGACGCGCCACGCGATCTCGCCCGCTGGGCGCATGAGAAGAGTGGCCTGATCAAGGCCGTCATCAATGTCGCCGGTTGATCAGACCGCGTCGATGACCTGACGCATCTGGCGGACGATAGACACATCAGTCTGGTTCGAGCTTGGCGCTTCGAAGCCGAAGGCGACCGCGCGCGGGTCCATGCTGGCCACCGCCGAGTTGCAGGAGCCGTGAATTTCCCGGGCGCCGGTAGCACGCAGGATTTCGGCTGCATTGGACGGGCGCACGCCGCTGCCCGGCATGATCGAGATGCGGCCAGCGGCCTTGGCCGAAAGCCGCTTCAGGGTTTCAAGACCGTCCATGGCCTTCGGCACGCAGCCTGATGTCAGGATGCGCTCGCAACCGAGTTCGACGGCCTGTTCAAGCGCCTCATCGGCATCCGGAACCAGATCGAAGGCGCGGTGCAGCGTGGAGCCCAGACCTGCCGCATGAGTCTTGAGGCGATGGATGAGCGGCATGTCGAGCGTGCCGTCCGGCCGGTTGGCGCCGATGACGACACCTGCGAGGCCGAAAGCTCTGACGGCATCGATATCCGCCATCATCGACGCCTCGTCGGCCGCATCGAAGATGAATGGCCCGGCATGCGGGCGGATCATCGCGTAAACAGGGATCGGCGCTGCGGCTGCAGCATTCATCATGCCTGCAACGGGCGTCAACCCGCCGAGCTCGAGAGCAGAGCAGAGCTCGATGCGGTTGGCGCCGCCTTCGATCGCCGCGGCAAGCCCCTTGGCGCTATCCACGCATACTTCTAGCAAAACCGGCATTTCTCATCTCCCGAATTGGCGCGCCGAACGCTCTACGCCATGACCGGCGATTTTGCGATGGGTTGGCCGACGATTTTGCGTACCGCGTCGATAATCATCGTGCAGGCATCGGCGGAAGCTTTCCGGTGATTGAAGGCCACATGATAGGAAATCGGGATCTGCTCGGCCAGATCGACGATCCGCACGCGATCGGCAATCGGCAGCGCGCTGACGCGGCCGAGGAAAGAGACATAGCCGTGATTGGCGACGAGATCGACGATCACGGGCAGCGAATCCGCCGCACGGATATCCTGATTGCGGAAGCGGCGGCTCACCATGCCGGCGCGGCTGAGTGCCGTCGCAGCATCGCCGAGACCCGTGCGCTCGCTTGGGGTGCAGATCGGGTGAGCGGCGACCAACGCGGCGACATCCGCCTCCGTGCTCTCCGGCGGGGCGATGGCGACAAGATCGGTGCGCAGCAGTTCGCGGTTCTGGAAGCTCTCGAGACCGAAAACGGAATCGAGAATGGCGACATCGATACGGCCGGATTTCAGCGCCTCGCGCAGGTCATCGGCGGTCATCGAGATCAGCGAGATGGCATTCTTGTTACGGCCGGTATTCCAGTCTGCCACCAATGCGCCGAGGCAGCGAGCCACCCAGCTTTCGGCGCCGGTCGGGATGATCGAGCCGATCCTCAGCGACCGGGCTGTGCGCTGATAGCGCTCGTCGGCGGCCGATTTCAGGTCGTTCCATGCCTGGCTGATCGCCGAGAAGATGGCGTAGGCGCGCCTGCCCTCCTCGGTCAGCGCCGAGCCCTGCGCCTGCCGTTCGAACAGCTTGTGGCTGGTGAATTTCTCCAGATTGGCGATCTGCAGCGAAAGCTGCGGCTGACCGAGGCCGAGACGGCGGGCAGCACGATTGATGCTTCCCTGATCGGCGACCTCGAGAAAACGCTCCATGGTCGCAACCTTTACCGGGATGCGGGCAGCCCAGCCTTCGAAGTCTTCCGGCGCCTCACCCGAGAGATCGGCAAGTTGACCGATCGCCTCCAGAACGGGCACCAATCCCTCGCCCACCTTGCTGCTGGCGATCAGCGTCACCAGTTCGCCGGAACTGCGTTCCGTCAGTTTCAGCGCCAGTTCGCTTTCGAGATTGGAGACAGCCGCCGACACCGTCGATGCGGCCAGCGTGAAGCGCCGCGCGGTCTCTCTGACGGACCCCGATGACAGGACATGGCTGGCGATGAAAAGGGCGCCCAGATGCAATGCGTGGGTCTCCGGAAGTCACTGAAAATCGGACACTATTGTGTGTTCACGAAAAAAGATATCCCATTTCGGAATTCGCAGGTTATCGTCACCGGACAAGAAAAGCGGGGCGATGGCTGATGAAGCCGTTGAGCACTCGATGATCGTGGAAACACGCAAGGGAACAAAAACAAATCCCGCCAGCATTGCATAAAGGAATGCAATTGCGCGCGCGGGACTGCTTTCACGGCGATAATCGCGCCGCGATCGCAAATACTGGAGAGGGGTTGCATCGATTTTTCGAGAACGCACACTATTTCCATGATGCTCGCAGGTCCGGCATGACGGCGGCTTTCGCCCGAGCCGGGGGACTTAACACGTGAAGGGCTCCGCCAGAGCCCTAGCGCTTGTAAACGGTGCAAACCAAGGGGACACTCCATGCTGAAGAAACTCGCACTTGCCGTTTCTATTTCCGCCTTTGCGGCGGGTGCGGCCCATGCTGCAGACGTCGTCGTTTCGTCGAAGATCGATACCGAAGGCACGCTGCTCGGCAACGTCATCGCGCTCGCTCTGGAAGCCAACGGCATCAAGACCAAGGACCGTATCGCGCTCGGCGCAACGCCTGTCGTGCGCAAGGCGATCACCGCCGGCGAGATCGACATCTATCCCGAATACACAGGCAATGCCGGCTTCTTCTTCAACAAGGCCGATGACGCCGCCTGGAAGAATATCGACCAGGGTTATGCGCTGGCCAAGAAGCTCGACTATGACGCCAACAAGATCGTTTGGCTGACACCCTCGCCTGCCAACAACACCTGGGCGCTCGCCGTTCGCAGCGATGTCGCCGGTCCGAACAACCTCAAGACCATGTCCGACTTCGGCAAATGGGTTGCCGGCGGCGGCGCAGCGAAACTCGCGGCTTCTGCTGAATTCGTCAACTCGGCTGGCGCCCTGCCCGCCTTCCAGACGACCTACGGCTTCAAGCTGACGGCCGATCAGGAAGTCGTGCTCTCGGGCGGCGACACGGCTGCAACCATCAAGGCCGCTGCCGACCAGACCAACGGCGTCAACACCGCCATGGTTTATGGCACCGACGGCGCGATCCAGGCGGCCGAGCTCGTCGTTCTCGAAGACGACAAGAGCGTGCAGCAGGTCTATGCACCGACCCCGATCATCCGCGAAGACGTGCTGAAGGCCAACCCGAAGATCGAGGAAGTGCTTGCCCCGATCTTCAAGAGCCTGACCGCCGACGAACTGCGCAAGCTGAACGCCAAGATCCAGGTCGACGGCGAGCCGGCGAAGTCGGTTGCCGAAGGCTATCTGAAGGAAAAAGGCTTCCTGAAGTAATTCACATTGCTCCGCCCTTCGGGGCGGAGCTACCTTCTTGGCGGACAGGGATGGATCGATGGAAGAAACCTTAGCGGTCCGCAAACTGGACCGGCTCGGCGTGGTGTTGGTGATTGCTGGCGTTGTTGCCGCTGCTCTTCTGCCCTTCATCTATGTGAAGGCGAACCGCATTGCCTCAGGCAAGCCGATGCTTCTCACGCAGCTTCTCGACCAGCCCGCCACCATCGTTCTCACCCTCCTGCTCATCGCCACCGCCTTTGCCGCGCTCTTCCTGCAAAATGCCGTGCTGCGGCTTGCCATCAGCACGCTGGCGCTGGCGGCACTGATCGCCGCGATCGGCTTGGCCGCCACGGCCTTCACGCCGCCGAACAGCAATGCCGCGCGCATGACGCCCGGCGGCAGTTTCTGGATCCTGCTCGGTGTCGTCGGCCTGATCGTCTCTGATGCGCTGGTGAAAATCCGGCTGACACCCTGGATGCGGGTGGCAGCACTTGCCGCCTACAGCGCGTTGCTAGCGGTCTGCCTCACCTCCGGGCTGCTCGACAGCCTGTCGATCATGAAGGAATTCTCGACGCGTTCGGCCCAGTTCTGGTCCGAGGCCTGGTCGCATCTGCTGCTCGCCTTCGGGTCGCTGGCGATTGCCATCATCATCGGGTTGCCGCTCGGCATCTTCTGCTTCTGGGTGCCGAAGCTGCGCGCTGCGGTTCTACAGGGACTGAGCCTCATCCAGACCATTCCGAGCCTGGCACTGTTCGGCATCCTGATGCTGCCGCTCGGTTACATCGCCACACATGTGCCGCTGGCTGCCGAGCTCGGCATCCGCGGTATCGGCACTGCACCGGCACTGATCGCACTGGTGCTCTATTCGCTGCTGCCAATCGTCGCCAATACCGTGGTTGGCCTCGAAGGCGTCGATCCCTCGGTGCGTGATGCGGCGGCGGGCATGGGCCTGACGCGCCGCCAGATCCTGACCGGGATCGATCTGCCTTTGGCACTGCCTGTCATCGTCACAGGCATCCGCATCGTGCTCGTGCAGGCAATCGGCCTCGTCACCATCGCGGCACTCATCGGCGGCGGCGGCTTCGGCATCTTCATCTTCCAGGGCATCGGCCAGACGGCGATGGACCTGGTCATGCTCGGCGCCGTGCCGACCGTCTTCTTCGCCTTCTCATCGGCCGTCATCCTGGATGCGGTCATCGACAGCATACGGGGATCCGTCGCATGACCATGATCGAGATCAGGAACGTCACCAAGCGCTATGGCGCCGCCACCGTCGTCGACAATGTCTCGATGCGCGTCGAGAAGGGATCGGTCACCGTGATCGTCGGCACCTCGGGCTCCGGCAAATCGACGCTGATGCGGATGATCAACCGGCTGGTGCCGATCACCGAGGGAGAGATTTTCGTCGCCGGGCAGAATGTCATGGACGTGCCGGTGACCGAACTTCGCCGCAAGATCGGCTATGCGATCCAGGGCCACGGCCTTTTCCCCCACCGCACCGTGGCGCAGAACATCGCAACCGTGCCGCAGCTTCTCGGCTGGGATGGCGCCCGCATCGCCAAGCGCGTCGAAGAACTGCTCGGCCTCTTCAATCTCGATCCGGCGACCTTTGCCGAGAAATATCCGCACCAGCTTTCCGGCGGCCAGCAGCAGCGCGTCGGCGTTGCACGCGCCTTGGCGGCAGAACCCGAAGTGCTGCTGATGGACGAGCCGTTCGGCGCGCTCGACCCCGTCATCCGAGGCAAGGCGCAGGACGACCTGCTGGCGATCCAGAAGCAATTCGGCACCACCGTCATCCTTGTCACCCACGACATGGACGAGGCTTTTCATCTCGGAAACCAGATCGCCGTGATGAGCGGCGGCAAGCTGCTGCAGTGCTCGACGCCGGAAAAGATCCTGACCGAGCCCGCCGATCCCTTCGTGCAGCAACTGACGGGAACCTCGGACCGGGCGCTTAAGCTGATGTCACTCTCACCGCTGAAGGAGAGCATGGCGCCAGCCAAGAGCGGCCTCGGCTTCTCGCTGCCGCAATCGCTCAGCCTGCGCGATGCGCTGGCGGAGATGATCTGGCAGGGCTCCGAGGAAGCTGCGGTCACGGACGGCGCAAAGACACCGGTCGGATCGATATCTATGACCAAGCTGCTCGAGTTGGGCCGCAAGGCATGAAGTTCATCGTCGCCAATATCTTCCGTGTGGCGGCATTCACGCTGCTCCTGATCCTGCTGTTCAGGACGGAGTGGCTTTCCTTCATGCTCGTGCCGCTGACCAACAACAACGCGCCGCCCGTTTACACGCAGAACAGCCTGCCCTCCCTGGCGTTGGCGCATCTGGAACTTGTGATCGGCTCGATCGTCTTCACCGCCATTCTGGCGATCCTTGCCGGCGTGTTCGTGACCCGCAAGAGTGGGGAGGACTTCCTGCCGCTGTCGCGCGCCATTGCCAATGCCGGGCAGACCTTTCCGCCTGTCGCGGTTCTGGCGCTTGCGGTTCCCGCCACCGGCTTCGGGGCCGCGCCGACGCTGATTGCGCTCTTCCTCTATGGCCTGCTGCCGATCTTCGAAAACACCGTCTCTGGCATCCGGCAGGTCAATCCCGCCATTCTCGATGCCGCAGACGGCATGGGGATGAACCCGACGCAGCGGCTGTTCAAGGTGGAACTGCCGCTCGCCTTGCCCTTGATCCTCGAGGGTTTGAAGGTCGCGACCGTCATCAATATCGGCACGGCAACGATCGGTTCCACGGTGGCGGCCAAGGGGCTCGGCGAGGTCATTATCGCCGGTCTGATCTCCGACAATACCGCGTTCATCCTGCAGGGTGGCCTGATCGTCGGCCTGATGGCGGTGCTGATCTATGATGCCATGGGTCTCGTCGAAAGCGCGATCACCCGCAGAATTGGCTTGCGCCCCGCCTGATCCGGCGGCTACCAAGGCTGCCGTGATACGGCATGAGGAGGCTGCCTTGGCAAAGATGATTCACTCCATGATCCGCGTTGTCGAAGAGGCGCGATCCGTCGAGTTCTACGGCAAGGTCTTCGGCCTCACGGTTGCCGATCGCGTCGATTTCGAGACCTTCACGCTTGTTTACATGAGCAATCCGGAGACCGGCTTCGAACTGGAGCTGACTGTCAACAAGGGCCGCACCGCGCCCTACGATCTTGGCGACGGCTACGGGCATCTCGCCATCTCAGTAGATGAAGTCGCCGTCGAGCACGCGCGGCTGGAGAAGGCCGGGCTCAATCCCGGCAAGCTGGTCGAGCTCAACCGCGACGGCAAGCTCTTTGCCCTGTTCTTCTTCATCACCGATCCTGATGGCTACAAGATCGAAGTCCTGCAGCGCCACGGCCGTTTTCAGTAAGAGCATTCGATGATCGAGAAGACAGAACTGCATACCGGCTGGACCCTTTCCTGCAACGATACAGGTCGGCCAGGACTGCCCAAGAACATTCCGGCCACCGTGCCCGGCTGCGTCCATACCGACCTGCTTGCAGCCCGCCTCATCCCCGATCCCTATCTCGACGTCAACGAGATCACCAATGACTGGATCGGCCGTTGCGAGTGGGTTTACCGGTTGAGTTTCGACGCTGTGCCCGACGAGGCCATGGTCCAGGAACTGGTCTTCGATGGACTGGATACGATCGCGACGATCCGGTTGAACGGCGAAGAGATCGGCCGGACGTTCAACCAGCACCGGACTTACCGTTTCGATGTGTCTGGCCGCCTGAAGGCAGTCTCAAACGAGCTTTCTGTCACCTTCCGCTCCGCTTATGCCTATGGCGCAGAGATGGAGAAGCAATACGGCTACCGGCCGAGCAACTATCCAGGCCCCGGCAACCTGATGCGCAAGATGGCCTGCAACTTCGGCTGGGACTGGGGTCCGACGCTGGTGACGGCGGGCATCTGGAGACCGGTGCGGCTGGAAAGCTGGGACCGGGCGCGGCTGGCCGAGACGCGTGTTTCAGCGACGCTTGCCGGTGGTGATGGCGTGGTAACGATCAACGCCAGGATCGCGGCTCAACAGGACTGCCAGGGCTGCTCGATCGTGACACTGATCGGCGGCGTTTCGCATGCTGTCGAGGTCAGTGCTTCCGGCGAGGCAAGCTTTCAGGTGACGGTTCCCTCGCCGCAGATCTGGTGGCCGCATCATCTGGGCGGCCAACCGCTTTATCCGCTCTCCATCGAATTGCGCGATGCTGGCGGCCATGTGCTGGACCGCTATGCGAAGGAGATCGGCTTCCGATCCATCCGTCTCGACACCGCGCCGGACGAGCACGGCTCGGCTTTCACCTTTATCGTCAATGACGTGCCGCTGTTTGTGTGCGGCGCCAACTGGATCCCCGACGATTGTTTTCCGTCGCGCGTGACTGCCGAACGCTACGCCGCACAGATCGATGAGGCGAAGGCGGCGAATATCAACATGCTGCGCGTCTGGGGCGGCGGCATCTTCGAGCGGGACGAATTCTACGAGGCCTGCGACCGCGCCGGCATGATGGTCTGGCAAGATTTCCTCTTTGCCTGTGCGTCCTATCCGGAAGAGGAGCCGCTGCGTGGCGAGGTGGAAGCCGAGGTTCGCGACAACGTCGTCAGGCTGATGCCACATGCCTCGCTGATGGTCTGGAACGGCAATAACGAGAATATCTGGGGCTTCGACGAATGGGGCTGGCGGCCGATCATCAAGGACGGCGTCAGCTGGGGGCTCGGCTACTATCTCGATGTGCTGCCGAAGCTCTGCGCCGAGCTCGATCCTAATAGACCGTACTATCCCGGCAGTCCCTATTCCGGCAGCATGGATATCGAGCCGAACGACGACAGGCACGGCTGCAAGCACATATGGGACGTCTGGAACGATGTCGGCTGGGAAGTCTACCGGGACTACATTCCGCGCTTCTGCTCCGAATTCGGATGGCAGGCGCCGCCGAACTGGGCGACGCTGGAAGAGAGCGTGCATGATGCGCCGCTGACGCCGCAGTCACACGGCGTCTTCCACCACCAGAAGGCAACGCAGGGCAATGAGAAATTGATCCGCGGCCTCTCGGGCCACCTGCCGGTGCCTGAGACGATGGATGACTGGCATTTCGCTACGCAACTCAACCAGGCAAGGGCGATCCGCTTTGCGATCGAGCACATGCGCTCGCACCGGGCGATCTGCAAGGGCGCCATCGTCTGGCAGTTCAACGATTGCTGGCCGGTAACCTCCTGGGCAGCGCTCGATTCCGCCGGCCGTCGCAAGCCGCTCTGGTATGCGATGCAGCAGGCCTTCGATCCGCGCCTGCTGACCATCCAGCCGCGCGGCGAAAAGCTGGCCGCGGTTGCGATCAACGAGCGCACGCTGTTCTGGCGATCGAAGATATCGGGCAAGCGCATGCGCCTCGATGGCACCGTTCTGGCGGAATTCGAATTCTGGCGGCTTCTCTGCGACCGGTTCGAGGCGAAGGAATTCGAACTTGCAGACGACATCGCGACACCGGACAACGCGGCGGATGAGGTCGTGGTGGTGCAGATGCTCGACAAGCGCGCCTTCCATTATTTTGTCGAGGATATCGATCTGAAATTACCGAAGCCTGAGATGAAGGTTTCCATCCATGCGACCGCCGATGGTTTTGATGTCATCGTCACGGCGGGTACTTTTCTCAAGGATCTCTGCCTGATGGCGGACCGGCTGGATCCAGCTGCTGTCGTCGATAGCATGCTGATCACGCTGTTGCCGGGCGAAAGCCATACGTTTGCGATCAAGACCACGAAGACATTCAAGGCTCAGGATATCACTCCGGGCGTCGTACTTCGCTGCGCCAACGATCTACTCCCCTAAAACGCCAAAAGGCCCCGCAAGCAGCGAGGCGTTTTTTCTGCTCGTCCCGAAGAACGAATTACATCCAGTAGGGCGGCACGCCATAGTAATCGTAAACACGGCGGCCGTTGTCGTTGTACCAGGTGTCGTCATCGTCCGCGTAGCTCGGCGCTCCCTCGATCTGTTCCTTGGTCAGATCGATGCGGTAGCCGTCCAGCTGGGTGTCGTAATTCAGCTTTTCCCACGGCAGCGGGTAATGATCGTGACCGATACCGAGGAAGCCGCCGAAGCTCAGCACGGCATAGGCCACACGCCCATCGCGCTTGCCGATGATCAAGCGCTCGATCGAGCCGATATGCTTGCCATCTGCACCATAAACGCGGGTGCCTTCCACGCGGTCGCTGGCGATTAGCGAATGCGTGTCCTTAACGTTGGGATCGCGGCGGCTGGCGTCTGTATCCTGATTAAGCATTGTCAGCTCCTTTGTTGTTTTTCATGACGGGACAACGCCACGCTAGAGTCATTGTTCCCCGCCTTATCGCAAATGCGCGATTGCATATTATTGACGTTTACGTCAAAGTTAGTGTAACGCTGAATGCGGCTTGAACCATTCGGCCATTGGCATAAGCTGCCCGCAAGGATGATGGAGGATTGTCCGCCGGCAGCCGCAAACCGGCATTCGTGGCCGGATAGGGAGAGAGACACGATGAACAGCATTTCCGTCCATCCTGGCGGCGACAAGCGGGAAAGGCCCTGGCTTGCCACCTATCCGGATATCGTGCCCGCCGAGCTGCCGCCGCTGGAATATGATTCGCTGGCCGAACTGCTGGAAAAGTCCTGCGAGCGCTATGCCAATCGTGTCGCCTTCTCCAGCATGGGCAAATCGCTGACCTATCGCGAGCTCGAGACGCAGACCCGCAAAGTCGCCTCCTGGCTGCAGAGCCTTGGCCTGCAGAAGGGTGATCGCGTCGCCGTCATGATGCCGAACGTGCTGCAGAACCCTGTCGCGGTCTACGGCATACTGCGCGCCGGCCTGACGGTCGTGAACGTCAATCCGCTCTATACGCCGCGCGAACTCGAACATCAGCTACGCGATGCCGGCGCGAAGGCGATCTTCGTGCTGGAGAATTTTGCCCGTACTGTGGAGCAGGTTCTTGTCAAGACCGACGTGCGCCACGTCGTCGTTACCTCGCTTGGCGAGATGCTCGGCGCCAAGGGGCTGATCGTCAATCTGGTGGTGCGCAAGGTCAAGAAACTTGTGCCCTCATGGTCCATCCCGCAGCACAAGACCTTCAAGCAGGTCTTGTCGGAAGGCTCCGGCCGGTCGCTGCAGCGTCCGGCGCTCAGCGGTGATGACATCGCCTTCCTGCAATATACCGGCGGCACGACCGGCGTTGCCAAGGGTGCAATGCTGACCCACCGCAATCTGCTTGCCAACAAGCTACAGCTGCAGCTGTGGCTGAAATCGGCCTTCGACAAGAAGAAGCAGCCGGAGGTGCTGAACTTCCTCTGCGCCCTGCCGCTCTACCATATCTTCGCGCTGACCGTGAATTCTCTGATGGGCATGTCGCTTGGCGCCCATAACATCCTGATCGCCAACCCGCGCGATATTCCGGGCTTCGTCAAGGAATTCGGCAAGGCCAATGTCCATATCTTCCCGGGCCTAAACACCCTCTTCAACGCACTGATGAACAATGCGGAGTTTGCCAAGCTAGACTTCTCGTCGCTCGTCATGTCGCTCGGTGGCGGCATGGCCGTGCAGCGGCCTGTGGCAGAGCGCTGGCTGAAGATGACCGGCTCGCATATCACCGAAGGTTATGGCCTCTCCGAGACCTCGCCGGTCGCGACTGCCAACCGCTTCGACTCCCCAGAATTCACCGGCTCGATCGGTCTGCCGATCCCCTCGACGGAACTCGATATCCGGGACGAAGACGGCAATTCGCTGCCGCTCGGCGAGATCGGCGAGATCTGCATCCGTGGGCCGCAGGTCATGGCCGGCTACTGGAACAAGCCGGAGGAAACGGCCCGCGTGATGACCCCAGACGGTTATTTCCGCACCGGCGACATGGGATTCATGGACGAACGCGGCTATACGAAGATCGTCGACCGCAAGAAGGACATGATCCTCGTTTCGGGCTTCAACGTCTATCCAAACGAGATCGAGGAAGTGGCGGCAATGCACCCCGGCATTCTCGAGGCCGCCGCGATCGGCGTTCCGGATGGCCACTCAGGCGAGACGGTGAAGCTGTTCGTCGTTCGCAAGGATCCCAACCTGAGCGAATCCGAGGTGAAGGCGCATTGCGCTGAAAACCTCACCAATTACAAACGGCCGCGGATCGTCGAATTCCGCACCGAGCTGCCGAAGAGCCCTGTCGGGAAAATTCTGCGCAAGGATCTGCGCGGGTAGACTCACGTATAATTGAAAGCAACCATAAGATGTGATTTGATCACACCGTTTCCAGGCAAAAGCAGCACGGGTCGAGACCAGCCGGCCCACCGGTGAGGATGGGCCGCACCGGCTTTGGCAAGAGCCTTGCTTTGCGAAACGGAGGTAATGCCATGTGGTATAAACCGCTAAGCGTTACGCTTATGGTAAGGAAAACCCGGACGAGCTGGTCAGTGTCCGTCCGGGTCACCATTCTTACAAAATAAGCCACGGCAGGCGGAGCACCAACTCCGTCTGCCACTCCATAAATATACCTGCACTCTCCCTTTTCATCAAGCGCGGCACAACTCGTGTCATTTTTTGCAGGCAGCCTGTGGCTGAACTTGATTTGCGCCCTACAAAGCGAATAGTTTCCGCAACCCTCTCCGCCTCCAAAGGAGCCTCCCATGAATGCCATCGTCGAAAAGCTGAAGAGCACTGCGGCCGCCACCAAAGCAACCGATATCCGCGCTGCCTTCGCTACCGATCCCAAGCGTTTCTCGCGCTTCACCGCCTCTCTCGACGATCTCTTGATGGATTACTCGAAGACTGCTGTGAACGACGAAATCCTGGCGCTGCTCGTTAAGCTCGCCGAAGAAGGCGGCGTTGCGAAGAAGCGTGAAGAAATGTTCTCCGGCGTGGCAATCAACTTCACGGAAGACCGTGCCGTGCTGCACACCGCGCTGCGCAACCGTTCCAATACACCTGTTATCGTTGACGGCAAGGATGTGATGCCTGACGTCAACGGCGTGCTCGCCGCCATGGGCAAGTTTGCCGACGGCGTCCGCTCGGGTGCGCTGAAGGGAGCGACCGGAAAGAAGATCACCGACGTCGTCAATATCGGCATCGGCGGCTCGGACCTCGGTCCGGTCATGGCCACGCTGGCGCTCGCCCCTTTCCATGACGGCCCGCGGGCGCATTTCGTGTCGAACATCGACGGTGCGCACATCGCCGATACGCTGAAGCTGGTTCAGCCGGAAACCACGCTCTTCATCATCGCATCGAAGACTTTCACCACCGTCGAGACGATGACCAATGCGCAGACGGCGCGCCAGTTCATTGCCAAGGCCCTTGGCGATGCCGCCGTTCAGCACCACTTCGCGGCCGTTTCCACGGCGCTCGATAAGGTCGCCGCATTCGGCATCGACAGCGCGCGCGTCTTCGGCTTCTGGGATTGGGTTGGCGGCCGCTACTCGCTGTGGTCGGCCATCGGCCTGCCGATCATGATCGCCATCGGCCCCGACAATTTCGGCAAGTTCCTCGATGGAGCCCATGCCGTCGACAACCACTTCCGCAAGGCGCCTGTTGCCGAAAACCTGCCGATGCTTCTCGGCCTGATCGGCTTCTATCACCGCAACGTTCTCGGCTATCCGACGCGCGCCGTGCTGCCTTATGACCAGCGCCTGTCGCGCTTCCCGGCCTATCTGCAGCAGCTCGACATGGAATCTAACGGCAAGGGCGTCACCATCGACGGCACGCCGGTCGAGGGCAATTCCGGCCCCGTCGTCTGGGGCGAGCCCGGCACCAACGGCCAGCACGCCTTCTACCAGCTGATCCACCAGGGCACGAGCATCATCCCGGCGGAATTCATGATTGCGGCCAACGCCTTCGAGCCCGAGCTGCGCCACCAGCATCAGCTGCTGATGGCTAATGTGCTTGCCCAGTCCGAAGCGCTGATGAAGGGCCGCACTTTCGAGGAAGCCAAGAAGCAGCTCACCGACAAGGGCATGGATGGCAAGAAGGCCGATTTCATCGCGCCGCACCGTGTCTTCACCGGCAACCGCCCGTCGATAACCTTTGTCTATGACAAGCTGACGCCCTATGCGCTCGGCCGCCTGATCGCACTCTACGAGCACCGCGTCTTCGTCGAAGGCGTGCTCTTCCGCATCAACTCCTTCGATCAGTGGGGCGTCGAGCTCGGCAAGGAACTGGCGACCGGCCTGCTGCCTGTTGTCGAAGGCAAGGAGAGCGCCGCCGGCCACGACTCCTCGACGCAGGGTCTCGTCGCTGCACTGGCGAAGCTTGCCAAGTAAGGCGCCCCCTTAATCAACTATCAAGCCCATCCGCCAGCGCGGGTGGGCTTTTTTGTTTGCTGCTGTCGAATGACGGGACATCTATTCGTCCTATGGGAAATGCACGAGGAGATTGTCCATGGAATTCATCGACGACGAGCTTTTCAAATTCGATAAAGATGGCGCTGAGCCGCTGCCCGCCTCCGGCGCGAAAGGCCGGGTTTCGAATGATGGTGCACAAATCTGGTATGCCAGCTATGGCGCCGGTCCGGCGGTGATCCTGCTGCATGGCGGCCTCGGGAATGCCGGAAACTGGGGCTACCAGGTGCCGGCGCTGGTCGATGCCGGATATCGTGTCATCGCCATCGATAGCCGCGGCCATGGACGCAGCACGCGCGACGATCGGCCGTTCAGCTATGTCCTAATGTCCGATGACGTGCTTGCCGTCATGGATCATCTGGAGATCGGGAAAGCCGCGGTGATCGGCTGGAGCGATGGCGCCTGTACAGCGCTGATCCTTGCCGACCGGCATCCAGAGCGCGTATCGGGCGTCTTCTTCTTTGCCTGCAACATGGATGCAACGGGCACGCTCGAATTCCGGCCGACGCCGGTCATCGACCGCTGCTTCAGCCGCCATCGGAAGGACTATCAGGCGCTCTCGGCAACGCCCGGCGGCTTCGAAGCCTTCGTTGCCGATGTCGGGAAGATGATGCAGAGCGAACCCAACTACACCGCCGCGGAGTTACAGGCGATCAAGGTGCCGGTCACGGTTGCGATCGGCGATAGCGACGAATTCATCCGGCGCGAACACATGGAATATCTCGCGAAGATCATCCCTGACGCTGAGTTCCTTCTCATCCCCGGCGTCAGCCATTTTGCGCCGCTGCAGCGGCCTACGCTCTTCAATGAAAAGGTCCTGGGCTTTCTCAAGCGCAGGACCTGATCTCAGAGGCCGATTTCGCGCGCCCATGGCGGGTTTGCGCCGGCACGGGAGACGGTGACGGCCGCAGCCTTGGCGCCGAGCGCCAGAGCGTTGCCGAGCGCCTTTTCGTCGAGCGAGGCGACCTGGGCCTTGGTCAGCAGGTTGTCCATCTTCAGCGACGCGAGAACGCCGGCATCGAACGTGTCGCCGGCACCGACGGTATCGACCACGGTCACGCGCTCGCTGGGAACAGTGACCTTGCGCTCGTTCGTGTAGCCCGATGCGCCCTCGGCGCCCTTGGTGATGACGACGAGCTTGGCGCCGTGCTTCAGCCAGTAGGCGGCGAGATCGTCATGCCTGCCTTCGAGGCCGAACCACTCCAGATCCTCATCCGAGAATTTCAGGATGTCCGACTTGGCCGCCATGCGCTTGATGCGCGCCATGTGGGCTTCCTTGTTCTTGATGAAGCCCGGACGGATGTTGGGATCGAGCGAGATGACGCGCTTGGCGGCCTCGCGGTCAAGCAGCGCCTCATAGGTTTCGCCGCAGGGGCTCGGGATAAGGCTGATGGCGCCAAAGTGCAGCGCTTCGCAATCGTCACCGAGAACAGGAAGGTCGTCAGTGGTGATCATGCGCCCTGCCGTGCCTTCGTCGTAGAAGGCATAGGTGGCCTGGCCGTTGACGAGCTTGACGAAAGCGATGGTCGAGGGCCGCGGGGTGATGGCGCAAGGGCTGTAGTCGACATTGCTGGCCTTCAGCGTGCCAAGCAGGACTTCGCCCATCATGTCATCGGCAATGCCGGTGAAGAAGGCGGTCGGCACGCCAAGGCGGCCGAGCGCGATTGCGGTGTTGAAGATTGCGCCGCCGGCATAGGGCGCAAAACCCTTTTCGCCCTGCGTCGTCTCACGCGGCAGCATATCGATCAGCGCTTCGCCGCAGCACAAAATCATCGGATTTCCTCCCAAAAAGGCCGTGTTGCCTCAATCCATTAAGTGAGCTTTTGTCAAAAGGCTAGAGCGAAAGCTCACTGACGCCACCGTTCCGGCCGGACCAGGCGAGTGGCGCGTCCAGGAAGGCTTCCACTTCGCTCAGCGTCTTTTCGTCGAAAAGCTTCTGTTCCTTGGCAACAGCCAGAACGTTGCGCCAAGTCGCAATATGATGAAGCTTCACCTTGCCGTCAGCAAAGCGCAAGGCACCTTCGTTGAAGATCCCGTAGTAGAACAGCGCCATGCCATGATCGACGATGCCGCCGGCTGCGCGGATTGCATCGATGAAGGTGAACATGCTGCCACCGGCCGTCGTCAGATCCTCGATAACGAGAACGCGCGAACCTTCCGGCATATGCCCCTCGATCTGCGCGTTGCGGCCATGACCCTTCGGCTTCTTGCGCACGTAGATCATCGGCAGGCTGAGACGATCCGCCAAGAGTGCCGCGAAAGGGATGCCCGCGGTCTCGCCACCGGCAATGCAATCGAAGCGCTCGAAGCCGGCGTCGCGGGTGATGACGCTGGCCGCAAAATCCATCACGGCCGAGCGGACGCGCGGATAGGAGAGCAGCTTGCGGCAATCGATATAGACCGGGCTCGCCATGCCGGAGGCCAGCTTGTAGGGCTGCTCGGCGTTGAAATGAACCGCCTTGATTTCCCAGAGCATCTTAGCAAGGAGTTCTGCCATAGTGGCGCGATCGGGAAATGTCGTGTGGGTCATTGCTCTCTCCTTGGCTCACGGTGTTACGCGGCAATAGCAGCAACCAAAAAATCTTTCCAGTGCCGGAACTTTTTGACCGTTCGACGCGAGCGCGAGACGGCGCGCTGACCGCAAAACCATAGCGCGCCTAAACTGATACAGCCCGCGATTTTTCCACAATGCCGAGCATACTTCAGTAATTTATGATATTCATTGCATTCCAGAGCGTTCAGCCATTTCGCCACGCCAGATCCCTGAAATTACTCGAATTTTAACGATCCATTTAACATTTGGATGAGACCTGACGGGTCACCTTCGCCGCGGTTATGAGAACCGGGCAAGGAGTCCAGAATGAGTCTGACGGTATCCGAGATTACTCAGAAGGTCAGCGCTTCCCTGACGTTCAAGATTTTCTCCATCTGCTTTGCATCCACCCACATCCCGCTCTTGGCACTGGTCGTTTATCTGGTTACCGGCTTCCGCAGCGAAGCGATGCCCGTTCTCGGTACGGTGCTTGCAGCGACGCTGATCGGAACGGGCTTTTGCCTCGCCTCCGTCTGGATGCTGATCAAGCCTCTGCATGAAATCTCGGTCGCCGTCGAAGCGTACCGTTCGACAGGCGCAGTCAAACCGATCCGCAGTAAACGGACCGACGACGTGGGCGTCGTCACGAACGGAATTTCGATGCTGATCACCGAGCTCGATGCAACGCTCTCCCAACTTCGCCGTCAGGCAACAACCGACGTTCTCACCGGTCTCGGCAATCGCCGCTGGCTGAAAGAGATCGGATCCATGGAAATCACCCGGGCAATGCGCGAGCGCACGCCGGTATCGGTCGTCGTCTTCGACCTCGATCACTTCAAGTCGATCAACGACGAGTTCGGTCACGATGTCGGCGACCAGGTGCTGATGGCGACGGGTGCGACCATCCAGCACAATCTCCGGCCCTACGATATCGCCGCGCGCATCGGCGGCGAGGAATTCTGCCTGGTCCTGCCGAAGACCGGGACGGCCGCGGCCATCGCCATTGCCGAGCGGCTTCGCAAGGAGCTGGCATCAAGAGCGATCGGCGTCCTGCCGGCTGGGCGCGTGACCGCAAGCTTCGGCGTCTATCGTGGCGACCCGGCGAATGAAAGCTTGAAGGTCATGCTGACGGCGGCCGACCGGAAACTCTACTCGGCAAAAAACAGTGGCCGCAACACGGTTCACTGGGCGGTGGCGAAATCGATCACCGGAGAAAGCGTTGCAAGCTGAGTGTTTCCTGGTCAGGGAGCACTTGAGATCAGCCCTTCGATATCGGCGGGCAGCATCCTCTTGTAGAGCGTGATCGCCCTCTCCCCCTCTTCCTCATCCAGCGAGATTGCATAGCGGACAGCGGCGGCGAGAAGCTGCATCAGCAACCGCGCGGGCGGCAGAAGCTCGCCCGGCGGCCGCGCGGGCCAGAGCCTTGCGAGGACCGCAAACAGGGCCTGCGCGTGAAATTCCATGTCTTCGGCATCGACCGCGCGCAACGGCCTGTCGGCTTGTGTCGCGTGCCAGATATCGCGCATGACCGGTTCGCGGCGGAAAAACTGGTAATATTCGTCGGTAATATTGGCGAGCGCCCAATGCAGCGACGCGGCATCCGAAACACGCGACAGCTCATCCTCGACGCAACGCCTGCCCTGCTCGTTGAAACGTTCGGCCAGGGTTCGGATGATCGAACTCTTGTCGGGAAAATATTGATAAAGCGCGCCGAAAGACAGATCTGCCTTTTCGACGATCTCGCTCATTTTCAGGGCGTCGCTACCCTTCGACTCAATGAGTTCGGCGGCCACCGCCAGGATCCTTTCGAAGCGCTCTCGGCCGCGCTGCTGGCTTGGAATGCGGCGTGGCTGGCCGGTATTGTCAGCCGCGCGCTTGCGCCGGGACGGCATTTTCTCATCCATGGTGCGCCTCTCGAAAGTTGACAAGAAAAATAAGAGAGTTTATCTCATTTTGCAAATGAGAGATTTTCTCTTGTTTTAACCGGAGGAATTCGCATGGCCGCCACTCTTCCCATTCTTCTCGTCGCCGCCGCGATCGGTAGCGGTCTCATTGCCGGCATATTCTTCGCATTCTCGACCTTCATCATGAGCGCCTTTTCGAAAATTCCGCCGGAACAAGGCATCGCAGCAATGAACTCGATCAACGCCACCATCGTCCGATCGCCCTTCATGCTGCTGTTCATCCCGGTCGCCATCATCTGCGTGGGGATTGCAGTCATCGCCTTAACGGACTGGCGCGGCAGCGCAAGCCTCTGGATGATTTCCGGTGCCGCCTGCTATCTAGTCGCATCGTTCGTCTCGACGATCGTCTTCAACGTACCGATGAACGATGCGCTGGCGAAAGTCAGCGGCAATGGCAGCGCAGCGGCAGATCTGTGGAATATTTATCTGAGGGATTGGACCTGGTGGAACCATGTCCGCACCGTGGCATCGCTGGCTTCGGCGATCGCCTTCGTGCGTGCATTGATGCTGCTCTGAAAGCGAGGCGGCAGACAGAGCTCCCGCCTCATCCGTCAGTTTAGGCCCGCTCGCAGAAGGCAATCTTGTTGCTGAACGGATCGATTACAGTCATCTCGGCGCCCCAAGGCGCGTCCTCGACACCGGGTTTCATATAGCGATAGTCCTTGCCGGCAAGCTCGGCCTGAAAGGCGCGCACCCCCTTCATCCAGACGAAAGCCTTGGCCCCGGGGCTGGCATCGCCGGAATGTTCGCTCAGATGCATGATCATGCCGCTGCGCGACACCTGGCAATAGAGCGGAAAGTTTTCGCCGAAGCGGTGCTCCCAATCGAGGGTGAAGCCCAGGAAGCCGCAATAGAATTCCATGGCTTTCGCCACGTCGAAAATGCGGAAGATCGGGATCGGCGGCTCGATCGCGATCGATGGCTCGCCATCTTGAGCTTCATCAAGCTTGGAGGCGAGGATGTTCCATTGATCGAAGCCGAATTGCCTGGCAACGATCTCCAGCGTCTCGCTGTGCGTCAGGGAAATGTCGCGGCTGGCCAGCGCCTGCCGCAGTGCTTTTGCCATGGTCTTGGCATCGCGAAAATCGCGCATCGTTCATCCTTCCATCGGCGGCGAACAGGAAGATCAGTGCCCGCGTCTGCTGACCCGTTCGCCATCGTTCGCCATTGGCAAGGATGTGAAGGATTTCATCTGGATGCATTCACCTTAGCGCTTGCGCGCCGCGGGACGGCTGGCTGCATCCGGCCAACGCCGACATTAGCGATTAATGTTGGATGATCAAGAGGCGCTGCGAACCGAGGGGGCGTCGGGAACAGCCAGCAGATGGCTTGCAAGTTCAACGCGGTTGCGGCCGGCGCGCTTGGCGGCGTAGAGCGCCTTGTCGGCTTCGCTCAGCATGGTATCGAAATCCATCGGTGTTGCGCGGCCCGGCGCCACGCCGATGCTGACGGTGCAGCGCAACATCTCGTCTTCGACATAGATCTCGCGCTCCTCAAAGGTGCGGCGGATGCGTTCGGCAATCATCTCAGCCCGGCCCGGCATGATCTCCTTGAGGACGAGGGCAAACTCCTCGCCGCCGAGACGGGCGACGGTATCCCCATCGCGGCAATGAGCGCCGAGCTCGCCGGCGAAGACCCGCAGCACGCGGTCGCCGACAGCGTGGCCATAGCGGTCGTTGATCGACTTGAAATGGTCGAGATCGAAGATGATGACGGCCGTGGAGGCGCCCATCAGACGCTCGCCGTGACGATCGAACAGCGCGCGGCGGTTCATCAGGCCGGTCAGCGGATCGGTAATCGCATCCTGCCTGTGGCGGGCCGCCAGACGCCATTGATGCAGCGCCAGCGACAGGGCGCCGATACCGGTCATGCTGGCGATGCAGACGGCAAGGCTCAGATCCTCGGCCCAGTTGTTGGGTGCAGCGCCCAGCACCATCTTGCCATCATAGATCAGCACCGCAGCGCAGAGCGCAAAGGATATGCCCGTCAGCGTATAAAGAACTGTGATACCCATGATGGGTGCCGGCGCCTCGGCCCGCGCCCGCCAGTATTGATAGGCGGTGGCGAGCAGCAGCAGGGTGATCGACGTGTTATCAGCGATGAAACCAAGTCCATCGTAGCCAGCAATCATGCTGCCGACCGGCACCAGCATCGCAAGCAGCGCATATAAGAGAATGCCCGCGAGCGGCAGACGGCTGGTGCGGAATTGATAGCCGGCGCCCCATATGGCAGCGAAGCCCGCTTGAAAGAGGACAAAGCTGGCGGTGCCTGAGATCAGACCGGGCGACGAAACATAGACACTGTAGACGAAAATGCCGCTGACGACGAGAACGAGGCCGCAGGTGCAGGTCAACAGAAAGGTTTCGGCACGCCGCGCAAACCAGCTGCCCATCAGGGTCACAGCCAGACACGTTGCTGAAACGCCGAGCGCCAGCAAAAGGGAATTATAATCCAGCATCATGCTTTCAAAACTCCGCGGCTTCTGCCGCGCCCTACAATTCGTCCAGAAACTAGCCTGTCACTGGTGACGAATGTCTTATGCATTCTGTTAAAAAATCATGGACCGCGAACGCGAATATTCGAACCGCGAGCCTGTCATAGTATCGGCAACACGGATACCCGCCGAAATTGACGGTAAAGCCGGTTTTCCTTAGCGTTTTACATCCCAATGCAGCGGGAACATCGGATCGAAGACTGTCACAGGGCCCGCCCCCGTCTCGATCTTTGACGGAAACGTGATCGCTTCATCCCGCTTGACCAGCGTGACCTTCTCGTCGTTCGGTTGCAGGCCATACCAGGCCGGGCCATTCAGCGAAGTAAAAGCCTCAAGCTTGTCGAGCGCATTCTCCTGTTCGAAGACATGCGCCAGGCAGCTTATCGTATTGATCGAGGTGTAGATACCGGCGCAGCCGCAGGCGCATTCCTTCAGTGGATCGACATGTGGGGCCGAATCCGTGCCGAGGAAGAAGCGCGGATCGCCGTTGACGGCCRCCGCCCGCAGCGCCAGGCGATGGTTCTCGCGCTTGGCGACCGGGAGGCAGTAATAATGCGGACGGATACCGCCGACGAGGATGGCGTTGCGGTTGATGATCAGGTGATGCGTTGTGATCGAGCCCGCCAGATTGGCTTTCGACGACTTGATGTAGTCGATGCCATCGGCCGTCGTCACATGCTCCATCGTCACCTTCAGTTCCGGCAGACGCTTGCGCAGCGGCTCAAGCACGGTTTCGATGAAGACGGCTTCACGGTCGAAGATATCGATCTCCGGCGTCGTGACCTCGCCGTGGACGCAGAGCGGCAGACCGATCTTCGCCATGCGCTCCAGAACAGGCATTGCCTTGTCCATATCGCGCACGCCGCCATGCGAATTGGTGGTGGCGCCGGCCGGATAGAGCTTCACCGCGGTGATCAGGCCGCTCTTCTTGCCCTCTTCGACATCGTCGGCGCTCGTATGCTCCGTGAGATAAAGTGTCATCAGCGGCTCGAAGCGATCGCCCTGCGGCAGCGCCTTCATGATCCGCTCACGATAGGCGCGCGCATCCGCTGTCGTCACCACAGGCGGCACAAGGTTCGGCATGATGATGGCGCGTGCGAAATCGCGGCTGGTATCACCGATCACCCCCTCCAGCATGGCGCCATCGCGCAGATGCAGGTGCCAGTCATCGGGACGGCGGATGGTGATCGATTGCATGGGAGCCTCCGGAGCGCTGCGGGTGGCGCTTCGATAGCATCAACAGGCCGATGGAAACAACCGTTTAGGCGTGACCAGATCGGCCCTAGAGCGCAATCTCCAATGTCATGTCGGACGGGCGGCGGTTCTCCAGGATGAGGCGGCCATTGGGGAGATCGTTGCCATAGACCTTGGCGCTGGCCTCTTCCTCCGTGAGCTTGTAGCCGCGCCAGCGCTCCCAGAGGCGCTCCTCGAGCACTTCCATCGGCGGGGCCAGCATGATCGTGTAGTCGAAGATGCCGTCGAGAGCAGCCCACTTCCCCTGCGTGAACAGCAGGTAGTTGCCTTCGACGATGATGAAACGGTCGTGCGGCGAGATCGGCCGGGCAGAGGCGATCGACAGTTCGCGGGAGCGGTCGAAGACCGGAACCAGAACTTCCTGATCGGCCGGACGCACGGCGCGGACGATATCGAGGAAGCCGCGGACGTCGAAGGTCTCGGGGATGCCCTTGCGGGCGAGCAGGCCGCGCTCGATGAGCACGGCATTGTCCATGTGGAAGCCATCCATCGGCAGGACGGCGGCGGTTTCGCCGCGCGCCTTCAGGCCGTTGGCGAGGTTGTCGGCCATTGTGGATTTGCCGGCGCCGGGCGGGCCGGCGATCGCCACGAGGAAGCGCTTCGCACTTCCGGCGCGGTCGAGAACCGCGCCGGTGATTTCGTCTATCCTGAGGTTCATGCGGCGACCGTCTCCTGCGGAGCGGCCTTTGCACCGGTCATGAAGGCAACAGCATCCGACATTGTGTATTCCTTCGGATTGATCACCGTCAGGCGGCGTCCGAGGCGGTGGATGTGGATGCGGTCGGCCACTTCGAAGACATGCGGCATGTTGTGCGAGATAAGCACGATCGGAATGCCGCGCGAGCGGACATCCAGAATGAGCTCCAGAACGCGGCGGCTTTCCTTGACGCCGAGCGCTGCCGTCGGCTCATCGAGGATGATGACCTTCGAGCCGAAGGCGGCGGCACGTGCCACGGCAACGCCCTGACGCTGACCGCCAGAGAGCGTTTCCACCGCCTGATTGATGTTCTGGATGGTCATCAGGCCGAGTTCGGAGAGCTTGGCGCGCGCCTGTTTTTCCATCGCCGAATGATCGAGCTTGCGGAAGAACTGACCCATGAAGCCCGGTTTGCGAAGCTCGCGTCCGAGGAACATGTTGTCGGCGATCGACAGCGCCGGCGACAGAGCAAGGTTCTGGTACACCGTCTCGATGCCCGCCTTGCGGGCTTCGATCGGTGACGAGAAGTGGATCGGCTGACCTTCCAGCCGAATCTCGCCTTCGTCGGGACGGATTGCGCCCGAGATCGCCTTGATGAGCGAAGACTTGCCCGCACCGTTGTCGCCGATCACGGCGAGAATTTCGCCGGGATAGAGGTCGAAGTCGGCATGATCGAGGGCTGTGACGCGGCCATAGCGTTTGACCAGACCGCGCGCCGTGAGAAGAGGTTCGGTTGCCATCAGCCTGCTGCCTTTCTGATCCACTGATCGATACCAACGGCGGCGATGATGAGCACGCCGATCAAGAGATAGGTCCACTGGACATCGGTGCCGAGAAGACGCAGGCCGAGCGAGAAGACGCCGACGATGAGCGCCCCGAACATCATGCCGAGAATGGAGCCGCGGCCGCCGAAGAGCGAGATGCCGCCGATCACCACGGCCGTGATGGACTCGATGTTGGCGAACTGGCCCGCTGTCGGAGAGACGGAACCGATACGGCCGATCAAAGCCCAGCCGGCCAGCGCACAGATCAGACCCGAGAGTACGTAGGTCGAAACCAGCATGCGCTTGACGTTGACACCGGAAAGGCCGGCGGCTTCAGGGTCGTCACCGACGGCATAGAGATGCCGGCCCCAGGCGGTATGGTTCAAGACATACCAGAGGACGGCGACGAGCAGGACCATGGCGATGACGCCGTAAGTGAAGACTGCGCCGCCGATGCGGAACGTGTTGCCGAAGAGCTGCAGCAGCGGCGCCTGGGTTTCGATATCCTGGGCGCGGATCGTCTCATTGGCCGAATAGAGGAAGTTCGTGGCAAGCACGATCTGCCACATGCCGAGGGTAACGATGAACGGCGGCAGCTTCATGCGGGCAATCAGCAGGCCGTTGATATAGCCACAGAGAGCGCCGACGGCAAAGCCTGAGAGCACCGCGATCTCGACCGGAAGGCCGTAGCGGAACACGAACTGTCCCATGACCACCGACGACAGAACCATGATGGCGCCGACCGACAGATCGATGCCGGCCGTCATGATCACAAGCGTCTGCGCAGCGCCGACGATGCCGGTGATCGCCACCTGCTGCAGGATCAGCGTCAGCGAGAAGGCCGAGAAGAATTTCGTACCCAGGAGGGCGCCGAAGATGATCAGCGAAAGCACAAGGACGATCAGCGATACGGCCGAAGGCGACGAGTGCAGGAAATGCCTGAATTTCTGGAGGACCGAATTGTCATCCGTGTCGAAAGACGCGACGTCCTTCGAGCTGTCCTTGAGAACTTTTTCGTAGTCGTGATGCGGTGCGGCTGTTGTTGGCTCGCTCATGGAAATCCTCCGCGTGACCCCACTCCCTAAGGGGTGTCCGGCCTTTCGGGCAAGACGTGGGTTAAGCTGCACCCAATTCGGCGCGCTGTCAAAGATGAGCAGGGAGCGGAGATGCCGCTGGGCATCTCCGCGTTTTGGTTCAGGCTAGGCCGGGATCAACCCCAGCACTTGCCGAGGCCTTCCTTGGTGTCGATCGACTTGACGCCGGAGACCGGCTTGTCGGTGACGAGGGTCACGCCGGTGTCGAAGAAGTTCTTGCCTTCGGTCGGCTTCGGCTTTTCGCCGGAGTCTGCGAACTTCTTGATCGCTTCGATGCCGAGAGCGGCCATCTGCAGCGGGTACTGCTGCGAGGTGGCGCCGATGACGCCGTCGGCAACATTCTTGACGCCCGGGCAACCGCCGTCGACGGACACGATCAGCACGTCCTTCTCGCGGCCGACAGCCTTCAGCGCTTCATAGGCGCCGGCAGCAGCAGGTTCGTTGATGGTGTGGACGACGTTGATGGTCGGATCCTTCTGGAGAAGGTTTTCCATCGCGGTGCGGCCGCCTTCTTCGTTGCCGTTGGTGATGTCGTGGCCGACGATACGCTTGTCGTCTTCGTCACCGATCTTGTTCGGATCCTTCGGGTCGATACCGAAGCCCATCATGAAGCCCTGGTCGCGCAGAACGTCGACGGACGGCTGGGACGGGGTCAGATCGAGGAAGGCAACCTTGGCATCGGCAGCCTTGTCGCCCAGCGTTTCCTTGGCCCACTGGCCAATCAGCTTGCCGGCGAGCAGGTTGTCGGTCGCAAAGGTCATGTCAGCGGAATCGATCGGCTCAAGCGGGGTGTCGAGCGCGATGACGAGCAGGCCGGCATCGCGGGCCTTCTTGATGTTCGGAACAATGCCCTTGGTGTCGGACGCTGCAATCAGGATACCCTTGGCGCCATCGGCGATGCAGGTTTCGATAGCGGCAACCTGGCTTTCGCTGTCACCATCGATCTTGCCGGCGTAGGACTTCAGCGTGACGCCGAGTTCCTTGGCCTTGGCAGTCGCGCCTTCCTTCATCTTGACGAAGAAGGGGTTGGTATCGGTCTTGGTGATGAGGCAGGCCGAAACGTCGGCGGCCATTGCCGGAGCCGAGAAGGCGACGCCGAGTGCGAGCGCGCCGAAAGCGAGAACTGATTTCTTCACGAGAACTCCTCCCAGAGAGTAAGCGGATCGCCGTCATGGCCAGACCCGTATTTTCAAGCACGAACGCCGCCTCGGATTTCGCCGGAAGCCTCCTCCAAGACCGTTCGATGCCGTTCACGATGGCGATTAAAAGCGAAAAGAAAATCGCTTGTCAATAAATAAATCCAATTGAATTATTAATTCGATGTGGCATGGTGGTTGAAAATAGGGCATAGGCCGATGATCGGGAGGAGTGCCCAATGTCGTCCCTGGAAGGCCCGGCGCATGCGCCGGCCGCACCGCCAATTCTGAACCCCGCCGGGGGCGCAAACCAGATCCGGGTGCGCGCCTATAACGAGCGGCTCGTGCTATCGCTGGTGCGCCTATACGGCGCCCTGTCGAAGGCGGATATCGCGCGCCGCAGCGGCCTTTCGGCCCAGACCGTCTCGGTCATCATGCGGGAGCTGGAGAAGGACGGGCTGCTCTCACGCGGCGCTCCCGTGCGCGGGCGCGTCGGCCAGCCATCCATTCCCATGCATCTCAATCCGGATGCCGTCTATTCGTTCGGCGTGAAGATGGGCCGGCGAAGTGCCGATCTGGTGCTGATGGATTTCGTCGGCAATATCCGCATGCAGCTGCACAAAACCTATGCCTATCCGTTGCCCGGCGACTTCCTCGATTTCATTGTTTCGGGGATCGCCGAACTCGAAAACCGACTGGATGCGAAAGAGCGCAGCCGCATCGCCGGCATCGGCATCGCCGCCCCCTTCGAGCTCTGGAACTGGGCGGAGGAGGTCGGCTCGCCGCCTGGCGCCATGGATGTCTGGCGCGGCTTCGACCTGCAGGCCGAAGTGACGAAACGGGTCTCCTATCCGGTCTTCCTGCAGAACGACGCCACCAGCGCCTGCGGCGCCGAACTGGTTTTCGGCGTCGGACCATCCTATCCGGATTTCGTCTATTTCTTCATCGGCTCGTTCATCGGCGGCGGCATCGTGCTGAACTCGGCGATCTTTTCCGGCCGTACCGGCACCGCCGGCGCGATCGGCCCCCTGCCCGTCCGCGGCAAGAATGGCGAGACGCTGCAGCTTCTTGAAATCGCTTCGATCTTCGTGCTCGAAAACATGCTGCGTGAGCGCGGCATCGATCCCGAACCGCTCTGGTATTCTGCCGACGACTGGGTCGATTTCGGCGAGGCGATGGAGCTCTGGATCCAGGACTCCGCCAAGGCGCTGGCACAGGGGATCGTCGCTGCCGCCTCGATCATCGATTTCAGCGCCGCGGTGATCGATGGCGGCTTCCCCGGCTGGGTGCGCGAACGCATCGTGCGCGCGACCATACACGAGGCGGAAAAGCTCGACCTTCAAGGGGTCGTCATGCCGGAGATTATCGAAGGTGCGGTGGGATCACAGGCGCGGGCGATCGGCGGGGCGAGCCTTCCGATCTTTGCGCGCTATCTCACCGACCAGAACGTGCTGTTCAAGGAGATCGAAAATGCTGAAGGGGCTTGATCCGCTCTTGAGTCCGGAACTGCTTTCGACGCTGCGCGCCATGGGCCACGGCGACGAAATCGCCATCGTCGACGGCAACTATCCAGGCGTCGAACACGCACGCCGGCTGATCCGCCTCGATGGCCATGGCCTCATCCCGGTTCTCGATGCAGTGCTCAGCGTCCTGCCGATCGACGATTTCGTGCCCGAAGCAATCTTCCGCTCGACGGTGAAGGCCGAGCGCGACAAGCTCGATCCGGTGCACGAGGAGATGATCGACTGCTGCGCCAGACACGAACCGCATCAGACGGTGGTACCGCTTGTCGGCCAGGACTTCTACGGCCGCGTGCGCGCCGCCCATGCGCTGATCCAGACCAGCGAACCCCGGCTTTACGGCAATATCATCCTGCGCAAGGGCGTGATCTATCCGCATGCCGCCGGCGAAGGCGGCAAGCCGAAGGTCGAGCCCTTCGACTACTAAGCCTAAATCTCGCCCGCCTGAGGACCCCAGACATCCGTCAGGGCAAAACCGCCCGGATGCGGGTCGAAAGGGTCGAGGGCGACCTGGGAGAGGCCGAAGGTGAAGCCGCGGCCGGTGATGGTCGGGATGATTGCCGGGCGTCCGGCGACTTCGGTGACCGACTGCAGGCCGACTTCGAATTCCGAACCGATGATCGAACGCGACGTGAAGATGTCGCCGGGCTTTGCCTTGCCGCGGGCATGCAGTGTCGTCAGATTTGCCGAGCTGCCGGTGCCGCAGGGCGAGCGGTCCGCGCGGCCGGGCCACATGGTCGTGCAGGTGCGCACCGCGCCATCCGGCTCGATATCGCGGAACATGACATAGGCAACGCCCGAGATCGCCGGGATTTCGGGGTGAACAACCTTGATATCGCGGTTGATGATATCCTTGAGAACCATGCCGGCGCGTACCAGGTCGGCGGCATTCGACTTCTCGATCTTCGAGCCGATCTGGCCGACATCGACCAGCGCATAGAAAATGCCGCCATAGCAAAGATCGACCTTGATCGTGCCCCACTCGGGCGTCTCGACATTAACATCGAGCTCGTGAACGAAGGCCGGAACCATGGTCAGGCGAACCTTCTCGCAGCGACCGTCGCGGCAGGTTGCGACTGCCTTGACCAGTCCGGCGGCGGTTTCGAGCGTCACCACCGTTTCCGGCTCCTTCATCTCGACGATGCCGGATTCCAGCAGGGCCGTCGTGACGCAGATCGAGTTCGAGCCCGAGCTTGCATGCGCCTGATCGGGCTGCAGGATGATGAAGGCGGCATCGGCATCCGGATGCTTGGCGGGCAGCAGGAGATTGACCGAGCCGATCGGCGCGCCGCGCGGCTCAAGGCAGAGAAAGCGGCGAAGCTCGGTGCCCTTCGGATCGGTGTTCAGCCACTGCAGCTGAGCCGCCACCGTTTCGCCAGGAATCTTCGGGACGCCGCCGATCGCGACCTTGCCGATTTCACCTTCGCAATGAACATCCAGAAGCTGGATCGTGCGCTTCCATCTCATCCGTCTCGTCCTTCCAAAGCGAGCCAGACCGGCTCGTCGTGCAAATCAATATCTATCGATGCGGAACGGCGTCATGTCGATCGCCGGCTTCGTGCCCGAGATCATATCGCCAATCAGCTGCGCCGTCGTGGCGGCAAGTGTCAGGCCGAGATGGCCATGTCCGGTGGCATAGAAAACACCCGGCACCTTCGACGACGCTGAGATAATCGGGATCGTATCCGGCAATGCGGGGCGATGGCCCATCCACTCGCTGGTATCCTCGACCTTCAAGCCGGGCAGCACGCGCTGCGCATGGCGCACGAGAACCCGCGGACGGCGGAAATCGGGGGCGGCATTGAGGCCTGCGAGCTCGACATTCCCGCCGACGCGAATGCCGCCTGCCGTCGGCGTGACCATGAAGGCGCGATGCGGCCAGATCACCGAATAGCGCATGGCAATGCCGGGCTTCATGATCTGCGTGTGATAGCCACGCTCGGTTTCCAGCGGGATCGGTTCTCCAAGCTTTGCAGCGAGATCACGGGTATGAACACCGGCGGCAACGATAACGGCATCAACCTCGATGCGGCCGCCGCTTTCCAGGATAACGGCCGAGGTTCCCTCCGGCTTGCGATCGATGCTGCGCACGCTACCCGACAGGAACCGCGCACCGGCTGCCTCTGCGGCAGCCGCCAGCTTGACGACGAGCTGGTAGGGCTCGCGGATCGATTTATTGTCCGGCAGCAATACCGCCTTGGCGACCTTTGACGACAGCGCCGGCTCATAATGCTGGATCGCGCCGCCATTCAGCACTTCGAACTCGAAGCCATAGCGCTGCATCATCTCGATATGGCCGCGATCACCGGCAAACTCCGACTCGGTCTCGTAGATCGCGAGGCAGCCTTCATCGGTCATCAGTTCAGGCGCGCCGATTGCCGAAAGCATGGCGCGGGTGTCGGCGAGCGCGCGTCCGGTCAGCAGCATTCCGGCATCCTCGATCTCGCGCAGGCGCGAGGGCCGTCCGGCGGCGATGAAACGCAGGAACCAGGGCAGCATCTTCAGCGCGTAGGATGGACGGAGCCAGACCGGACCTTCAGGATCGAGGAGCCAGCGGGGGATTTTCTTCCAGGTGGCGGGGCCGGACCCGGCCGCGAAATCAAGCGCGATGCTCGCCATGTTGCCGTAGGAGGTGCCGCGGCCCGGTTCGCCCTTGTCGATCAGCGTGACCTGAAACCCGCGTCTCTGAAGCTCGAAGGCAATCGAGGCGCCGATCACGCCCGCGCCAATCACTGCAACTGTTCGCTTAACGTCTTCAGTCATCGCGTCATCCATCATAGCGGGGCCGCCTGCAGCCACCGTCAATCGACGTGATATATCAGATCGCGGACCTTGCCTATGGAAATTTTCACTGGCTCGGCAGCCCTGCCCCGACGCTGTCGCCGACGGAGCCAGCCGTGTTTTCCACCGACTGGCCGAGACGCTTCAGCTGCGCATCATAATTGCGCCGGGTGCGCGGATCGAAGATCGCAATCGGCGTGCTGACGGCAACACTGGCGGCGCTGCCGACGGTCTGCGCGGCACCGATCGCAACAGCACCAACGGCCTCGCCGAGACCGACATTGGAGTCGGTGATGGCCTGACCTGCAATCAGGCGGTCACCGATCAGCTTCACGACCTCGGGGCTTTCTGCAAACTTTCCGTGGTTCAGCCGGTCGCCGCCCTTGAGCTTGGTCAGGTCGAGCACGGTGATGCCGGCGGCCTCGAGCTTGCTGCGATAAGGCTCCACCGACGGGTCGATCTGGCCGAGGCGATCGACATTACCGGAGATCCGCCGCGACAGTGCCAGTGCGCGGTCATCGCGCGACACGAAGATGGTGAAATGCGGCTTCTCCTTGCCGAGGCTGGCGAACTGGCGGCCGAAGACATCCACATCGAGATCGGGAGAGGCGAGAATGACGTTGTTGATCTTCGACGCGACTTTCCCGTCGCGGATCGCCATCTGCCGGAGCGCCTCGACGGTCAGCCAGGTTCCCATCGAGTGAGCCATGATGGTGACGTCGCTGACAGCGGGGTTATCGGCCGTGCGCCGCAGCAGCTCCTCCAGCGCATCGCGCGAATAGTTGGTGCTTTCCTTGTCGTAATTGTAATCGAAGATCGAACCGCGGGAGGGCCAGGTAAAGACCACCGGCGCCACATCCGCATGCGAATCGTGGACGATCTGGGCAAAGCGGTAGACGGCGTCTTCGTAGAGATTGTTGAAGCCATGCACGAAGATCAGCACGCGGCGGCTCTTCGGCATGTGGCCCTTCAGCCATCCCTCGCCTGCCTTCTCGCCCTGCAGCGGATCGACGGAGACGGTGACGAAATTGCGGAGGGGATCGGCGGGCAGGCGTGTCGGCCACTGGACCTGACCGACCTTGCGATTGGCCTCAGGCGGGATCGAGACATCAACGGCATTGACCATCAGACCGGTGCCGCGCTCGCCGGAGAACAGCACGCCGGGATCGGTATCCGGCGCGCGCGTCGTGGCGACCAGCAGATTGACCTGCGATGTGCCAGGCTGAACGGATCCGACAGGCGTCATGACGCCTGTCGCGCGGCCACCGCATCCCGACAGGATAAAAGCCGAAAGCGTCACTGCCGCAAGCGTCCTGCGCATGGCTCCGAAGCCGCCCAGCATGCATTCTCCTCTTCGAATACCGGCAATGCGGCTACGGCCCAAATAAGACGTCGGCAGGAGCGGAGTCAAATAAGGCAGCGATCGCGGACATGGTGAAACTTTGCGCCCGGCTTTCCCGTTATTGCCTCTGACCCCGGCACAAATCGGATGGACGCCATGAAAGCCGTTCTTATCGCCCTTGCTTCGACGACCCTGCTGCTTCCATCCCTCGCCCGCGCGGAACGTCTCGCCGAAGACGATATCCGCCGTGACATCATCGGCAGGACAATCTATCTCGCAACGCCGCTCGGCGGCGAACTGCCACTCAACTATCACACGTCAGGCGCAGTGGACGGCAGCGGCAAGGCGATCGGCCTCGGGCGCTACTTCAAGCCCAGCGATACCGGAAAATGGTGGATCCAATCGGACCAGCTCTGCCAGAAGTTCCAGACCTGGTACAAGGGCGCACCGATGTGCTTCCTGCTGGAGCGGGCGGGCGCTGGCAAGGTGAAGTGGACGCGCGACAACGGCGAGACCGGCGTGGCTCGGATCGGCGAATAATTTTTCGGGAGCCAAAATAGAAAAGAGCTCGGTGCGGGAGGAGGTGCACCGAGCTCTTGATCTTGACTGGCAACTGGGAGGAGGAGTGTTACCAGTCGGCGTAAGAGCGCTGGGAGGAGGAGTGCGCTGCTTACGGAGGTATAGATAGCCCATTCATTTGGTCAGGAATAGGGATAATACCGCAACGCAGCAATGCATGATTCGCATGGCTGACTGTATCAATCTTGAGAAGACGCCTCATTTTGCAGCAATTTTAATCAGACGGTCAAATATCTGCGCAGAGTTTGATCGTGAAGAAGGACACGGCAGCCTAATTGCCGCCGCGTCCCGATGATGACGTCAAGCGGCCTTGAAGAGCTTCCTGCCTTCTGCGTCGAGGGCGGTGAATTCCTCCTCGGACAGCGTTATGCCGACAGCTGCAACGTTCTCTTCCAGATGCTTGACCTTGGAGGTACCAGGGATCGGGAGCATCACCGGGCTGCGCTTCAGCACCCAGTCGAGCGCGATCTGGCTCGGCGCGGCATTGTGCTTCCTGGCAATCGTATCCAGCAGCGAGCCGGGTTTTGCCAAATCGCCTGCAGCCAGCGGATACCACGGGATGAAGCCGATATTGTGCTTTTCGGCATAATCGAGCACGTCCTCGCTGGTGCGATCGACGAGGTTATAGCGGTTCTGGACCGTTGCGACCTTGAAGTATTTCGATGCAGCCTGGATATCGGCCACCGAAACCTCGCTCAATCCCGCATGCCGGATCAGCCCGGCGGCCTGCAGCGACTTGATCGTATCGAATTGCTCGCCGGCCGGCACCTTCGGGTCGATGCGGTGCAGCTGCCAGAGATCGATCTGTTCGACACCGAGATTGCGCAGGCTCTTGTGCACCTGCTGGATCAGATATTCAGGACGGCCGAGCGGCAGCCAGATGTCCGGACCATGGCGGGTCAAGCCACCCTTCGTGGCGATGACCGAGCCGTGGCTATAGGGATGCAAGGCTTCCTTGATCAGCCATTCGGAAACGTCGGGCCCATAGGAATCGGCCGTATCGATGAAATTGACGCCAAGCTCTGGAAGACGCTTCAGCGTGCGGATGGATTCGGCGTGATCGGCAGGTTCACCCCAGATACCCCGGCCGGTGACGCGCATGGCGCCAAAGCCCAGACGGTTGACCTGGAGATCGCCGCCAATCTTGAAGGTGCCGGATTGCGCGGCATTCAAAGCGGACATGGTCTTTCCTCCCTTGTGGATGCGTGAAAACAGGCGAAGTCGCTGAGCTGGCGACGTGCTCCCTGGCACCTGATGACAGCGCCGGCGGCGTCAGCCTCGTGCAGGCGGAACGATCCCGTTCCGTGCCAGCTTTACATGGGCAGGCAGCTCGCCGAAGGCAATATGTCTGCTGCCGCGGCAGCTGCCTTTTCAGCCACAGTGCGATCGGGCGCCGGTGAAGTCCGCTCCTAGTGTCGAGAGGAAGCGTGTAGCGCCTTACTGATCGTAGACGGCGCGATAGCCTTCGGACGAAGCACAGGCGGTATAGGCCCGCCGGGCAGCGCTGCGCGACACGGCCTCGCCCTCGCTCTGGTCGTATTGGCCGCTGATCTGCGAGCGCTCCTTGTAGAGCCGCATGGATTCGTCATAGGCGGCATTACCTTCGCCCATGCACATCGTATGCGCGACGAAGGATGGATTGACCGGCGTACCGACGGGATAAAGAACCGGAGAGTTGGCCCGATCGACGCAACCGGAAAGCAAGGCTGCCGCTCCAGCAACCGACACCGCAACCAACATTCTTGCCTTCATCGCATTCACTCCTGCCTGCCTCCGGACAATCCGGCGCCAGACGCAGATAGCCGCGCAAGGTTGCGCGAAGCTAGGCTACTCGATGATTTTCAAGGAAAGAAAATGAGTGGCGCACCCGAAGAGATTCGAACTCCTGACCCCCAGATTCGTAGTCTGGTGCTCTATCCAGCTGAGCTACGGGTGCGTCTCGAAGCGGCTGAACCGCTTGCGTGGCGATCCTCTAAAGCCTCCTCCGGGGGAATGCAATAGGCTTTGTGAAAAAATCGCGACTTTCGATCTGCAGAGCTGATCTGTGAATTTTGCTTTACTTTTCAGCGTGGCTGCGGATGCGGTAATCTTCCAGCGAAACCGGGCGATCCGGCACTTCGATGCGGAACTGCGTGCCCGCTGAGGGCTTTTCCACAAGGGCAATGGTGCCGCCGTGGGCAAGCACAAGCTCACGAGCAATCGCCAGACCGAGGCCGGTGCCGCCGGAGCGGGCCGAACCGCGGAAGGCGGTGAAAAGGTTCTGACGAGCTTTCAGCGGCATGCCAGGACCGGTATCGTCGATGATGATGCTGACCACGCTGCCGACGCGTTGCGCGGAGACGGTGATGCGCTTGACGCCATCGGCACCGAGTTCGCCCGGCATCATCAACGCCTGCAGCGCATTGCGGCAGAGATTGTGGATCACCCGGAAGAGCTGTTCGTTGTCGCCGTCGATCTCGATGTCGGTGGGCATCTGCTCCAGAAATTCGATGCCGCTGGCCGGATCGATGGCCAGCATGTCACGAACGTCCTGGGTCAATTCCAGCAGCCGGATGCGGCGTCGGCGCGGCGCCGATTCGGTCGTCTGGCCGTAAGACAGCACTTCGGTCGTGTAGCCGACGGCGCGGTCGATCGTTCTGAGCAGCTTCGGCGCAAAACTCTTCACCATCGGATCGTCGACATCGACGAGACGGTCGGACATCAGCTGCGCCGAGGCCAGAATGTTGCGCATGTCATGATTGATCTTGGAAACGGCAAGGCCGAGCGCCGCGAGGTTCTTCTGCTGTTTCAAGGTCTTCTGCAATTCGATCTGCATCGCCGTCAGATGACGGCCGGCGACTGCCAGCTCGTCCCGTCCGCCATCGCCGACAAAGACGTTGTGAGGGTTTTCCGGATCCGTCGAAAACTGCTGCATGCTGCCGCTCAGATTGCGGATCGGGCGGATCAGGATGCGGTTGATGACGAAGAAAACCAGCGTTGCGGTAAACAGTGAGATCAGGACCGACAGAAGCAGAACGTTGCGTGCATAGACGAACATCGCGTTGCGCAAAGCCCTGTCCTTCATCACCACTTCGACGCCCGTCGCGGTATCGCCGACCGGGCCATAGACGCGAATCATCCGGTTGCCGCCGAAGATCAGCGTATCGAGCGCATCGCAAATGGCGTTTACGGGAGTGACTTTCGTCAGATCGTACTGCTCATCGACGGAGGTCGGCATCTCGGTCATGGCCAGAAGCCGCGAGGTGCCGTCCTTGCGAAGTACGATCGCCTTGGTGCCGGTTGCCTCCAGGGTTTCCTTCTGGAGCATGCGCGGCAGCTCGACGGGCTGAAGGCCATCGATGACGATGGCGGCAGCGGCAGCGGTGTTGAGCTTGTCGTCAAGCCAGCGGATACGCATGCTGGCGACCGACGGGAAGAAGATCAGAACTTCGGCCAGCATGATGAAAAGCACGGTCATCCAGAGCAGCTTGCCGGAGAGCCCACCAAACCACCCTGCAGGGCGTTCACCGCCCGCAGCCGTCATATTCACTGGCATTTCGCTTTGGTCTTGCACCGGCATCGCTGTTTCCGTTCGGCGCAAGCGCCTGCGAGGCAGAGACTTATAATAGACGGTTTGCAATCTGCTTTCAAATCTTCGCGAGGCGCGGCAAGTCGTCACAAAAGAAAACGCCGCCCGGAGGCGGCGCTTCCGATTAGAAAGCTCTGGATCCGGAGATCAAAACTCTTCCCAGCTCTGCTCGGCGACCGCCGCATTGCCGTTGAAGGCGCGGGCGACGGTGTTCATGGCGCGGCGCGCGGGCGAGGCGACCGGGCGATGTTCTTCGCGGCGGGCAACGGCCACCTGCGGCGCAGTGCCGTTGGAGACCTTGAAGCGCGAGATGAGGCGGACGAGGCCATCGGCTTCGGCAGAGAGCTTGTGGGTCGCGGCAGAGGTTTCCTCGACCATTGCCGCATTCTGCTGCGTCACCTGATCCATCTGGTTTACGGCGGTGTTGACTTCCTTGAGGCCGGTCGACTGTTCCTTCGCCGCGGTTGCGATCGAATGGATGTGATCGTTGATGGCGATGACGCGGGTTTCGATTTCCGACAGCGCCTCGCCCGTCGCCTGCACCAGTTTGACGCCGACATTGACTTCATCGCCCGACTTGGTGATGAGCGCCTTGATGTCCTTGGCAGCGGTTGC
This sequence comes from Rhizobium sp. 10N427, assembly GCF_056394605.1. Taxonomy (NCBI): domain Bacteria; kingdom Pseudomonadati; phylum Pseudomonadota; class Alphaproteobacteria; order Hyphomicrobiales; family Rhizobiaceae; genus Rhizobium; species Rhizobium sp. 10N427. Next base: position 84,954 of record NZ_JBFTID010000004.1, read on the forward strand.
CGAACGCTGAGCCAGCTCGCGGACTTCCTGTGCGACAACCGCAAAGCCCTTACCGGCCTCACCGGCACGCGCTGCCTCAACGCCCGCATTGAGCGCCAGCAGGTTGGTCTGGAAGGCGATCTCGTCGATGACGTTGATGATCTGGCTGATCTCGCGGGATGCCTGCTCGATGCGGCCCATGGCATCGACCGCATTGCGGACGACGACGCCGGATGCACCCGACTTGTCCTTGGCTTCGGAGACCATGACGCTGGCTTCCTGGGCACGCTCGGTCGAATTCTGGACAACCGCCGTGATCTCGTCGAGAGCGGCAGAGGTTTCTTCCAGTGCGGCAGCCTGCTGCTCGGTACGCTTCGACAGATCGTCGGTCGCAACGCGCAGTTCGTTGGTGTTGCCGTTGATGGCTTCGGTCGTTTCGCGAACTTCGCGCATCGTTGTCTGCAGCGTCACGAAGGTGCTGTTGACGTTCTGCTGCAGTTCGGCAAAGGCGCCCTGGAACTCACCGCGCATCGTCTGCGTCAGGTCACCATCGGCAAGGCTTGCAATGACGCGGCGGGTTTCGTTGACGCCGGTGTCGACGCTGGAGAGCAGCGAGTTGATGTTGCCTGCGAAATGGTTGAGGCTTTCGTCCTCGTAGTCCTTCTCAATGCGGCGGCTGAAATCACCGGCGGCAGCGGAGGCAACGACGACGGACATGCTCGACTGCAGGTCATCGCTCTTGGCGCGCATCGCCGTTTCCTGGGCGTTGAGGCGCTTGATGGCGAGGCCGTTTTCCTTGAAGACGGCAACGGCCGCGGCCATGTCGCCGATTTCATCCTGGCGGCCTGCATAGGGCACTTCCGCTTCGAAATTGCCGTCGGCGACTTCCTTGATCGCGGTCGTCACTTTCTTGATCGGGCGGCTGAGGTGGCTGGTACCGATATAGAAGCCAAGGCCGACGCCCGCAGCGATACCGATCGTGGTGATCGCAAGCACAAGCCAAAAGACAGAGTTGCGGAAGGCCTCGATCTCGTCATCGACGGCATCGAGTTCGGCCTTGTCGGTCTTGACGATTGCGTCGATCTCGGCCTGGAAGGCCTTGCGGTTGGCGCGGTTGGCGTCGTTATTACCCTGATCGTTTGCGGCTGCAGGGCCGACTTCGGTGCCGAGACGTGCAGTCTCGGTGCGGAAGGCACGGAATTCCTTGGAGCGATCGACGAGCTTGCCGAAGCTATCCTTCTGGCTCTCAGGAACCAGCGGCGCCCAGCCAGCGATCACCTTGTCGATCTCGTCGAGATCGGTGTTGATGCCTTTGGCAAAAGGAGCGACGTCCTTGATCTCCTTGGAGGCATAGATGCCACGGGCTTCCATCACGGTTGCAGTGACGAAACGATTGAGACGCTCGCCGGCATAAGCGCGGCTGGAAGCGCTTTCATAGGCGGTCAGCTTATTGTTATACTCGTTCATAGCGAACAATGCCGTCGCGCCGATGACCAGCGCAACGCCAGCCATAACGCTGACAAGCAAATTGATCTTTCCACGAATTTTCAAAGTATAGTCTCCCTAGGGGGTGAGGAGAGACTGGAAAGCAAATTCCCAGCCGAATGACCAAAATATCGGCGAAATTTCTTAAAGTTATGTTTCGGATTTTAGCTATTACGACTACAAGAAATTATCCCTATTATTCGGGCTCACAGCAGATTTTTCGCAAAAATTGCAATCAGCAAGACCGAACCAATGGGAAATCGTGGCTACCTCAGAAGAACTTCAGCAAAATTCAACCTCATGGGGTATTGTCGTAGTCGTTAACACCCTGATGCGACTTTTTGCACATTGGCGCTTTAGCGGGCAGGCCGCGTGGACGATTTTTACGGCTATAATTGACTTTTTTGGCGACCGTCCCTATAAGCCGCCGCACGTCCGGTCACTATAGGTCTTTTGGCCTCGCCCGTTCGCAAAAATAACGCTCCTTGCACTTTGCAAAACGTAAGAAGGGCCGCACTCCGCGGTATTAAAATAAATGAAGCGTACTTACCAACCATCCAAGCTTGTCCGCAAGCGCCGCCACGGTTTCCGTGCACGTATGGCTACTGCCGGTGGCCGCAAGGTTATCGCCGCTCGCCGCGGACGTGGCCGCAATCGTCTTTCGGCTTAAGGCCGGAATTGCCCGATAAGAGATGGCGGGCGAATTGACGACCAAAAAAGAACAAGAAGAAATGACTGTCGGGCGGCTGAAAAGCCGCCCGCAGTTTCTTGCTGTTCGCGTAGGCGAAAAGCGCAGGGGTGGCTTCTTCCTGCTCGAGGTACTCGACCGCAAGGAACCCGACACCGAAGCCCGCGTCGGCTTCACAGTCACCAAGAAACATGGCAACGCAGTCGAAAGAAACCGCATGCGGCGGCGTCTTAAAGAGGCGGTGCGGCTTCATGCAGGGTTTGCAATGCAAGCCGGACACGACTATGTGGTTGTCGCGAGAAGGGATGTCTTGAAAGCATCTTTCCAACAATTGACTGCGGAGCTCAAAGCCCGCGTTGAAAACAAGCCGAAACAAAAGCGGTCGAGTGAAGACCGCTCCAGGAACGTATGATGCAAAACAACCGCAATTATTTCATTGCGATCGCTCTTTCGGTGCTGATCGTTCTTGGCTGGCAGTTCCTCTATATGAATCCGCGCATCGAAGCGCAGCGCAAGGCGCAGGAAGCTCAGAAGGCACAGCAGACCACCGAGCAGACGCAGACGCCTGCAGCAGGTGGCGCACAGCCGGCTCAAACGAGTGGCGCCGCTCCGAGCGGCCAGGTGGCGACGGTGGCAACACGCGAAGAAGCGCTCGCCAAGTCGCCGCGTGTCGCAATCGATACCGCAGCTCTTTCGGGCACCATCAACCTGACGGGTGCGCGCCTCGACGACCTGAAGCTCAAGGGCTATCACGAGACCGTCGACAAGAGCAGCCCGATCATCACCCTGTTCTCGCCGGCTGAAACCAAGGACGGCTATTTTGCCGAACTGGGTTATGTCGGCAGCGATCAGACCGGTACGGTTCCGGGCGCATCGACCGTGTGGACGGCACCGGAAGGCGCGAAGCTGACGGAAAAGACGCCCGTTACGCTCACCTATACGAACGACAAGGGCCTGACCTTCGCTCGCACGATCTCGGTCGATGAGCGCTACATGTTCACCATCGCCGACAAGGTGACGAACAGCGGCACGAATGCCGCGGCGATCTCTTCCTACGGCCGCGTCACGCGCTACAACAAGCCGACCACGCCTTCGGTCTACGTTCTGCATGAAGGCTTCATCGGCGTCATCGGCGAAGACGGTCTGGTCGAGAGCAAGTACACGGCTGTCGAAAAGGAAGCCGTTACGCCTGCCAAGTCCACCGGCGGCTGGCTCGGCATCACCGACAAATACTGGGCGGCAACGATCGTTCCGCCGCAGAAGTCCGCCTATGAGGCGCGCTTCGCCTACTATCTTGGCACGCAGCCGAGCTATCAGGCAGACTACAAGGAAGACGCCGTCAGCATCGCTCCCGGCCAGTCCGTCGAGCTGAAGAGCCTCGTCTTCGCCGGCGCCAAGGAAGTTCCGGTTATCGACGGCTATGAGGCCTCCTACGAGATCCCGCGCTTCGATCGCCTGATCGACTGGGGCTGGTTCTACTTCCTGACGAAGCCGATGTTCAAACTGATGGACTTCTTCTTCCGTTACTTCGGCAATTTCGGCGTGGCGATCCTTCTGACCACTATCGTCGTCAAGGCATTGTTCTTCCCGCTCGCCAGCAAGCAGTACGCTTCGATGGCGAACATGAAGCGCATGCAGCCGAAGATGGAGGAGCTGAAGGCCAAGTTCGGCGACGACCGCATGGGTCTGCAACAGGCGATGATGCAGCTCTACAAGGACGAGAAGATCAATCCTGTCGCTGGTTGCTGGCCGATCGCGCTGCAGATCCCGATCTTCTTCTCGCTCTACAAGGTGATCTACATCACCATCGAAATGCGCCACGCGCCGTTCTTCGGCTGGATCAAGGACCTTTCGGCTCCAGATCCGACATCGATCGTCAATCTTTTCGGCCTGCTTCCCTTCGAGGCGCCGACCCTGCTGCATCTCGGCGTATGGCCGCTGATCATGGGCATCACGATGTTCCTGCAGATGCGCATGAACCCGACGCCGCCGGATCCGACCCAGGCCATGATCTTCACGTGGATGCCGCTGGTATTCATGTTCATGCTGGCGAGCTTCCCGGCCGGTCTCGTCATCTACTGGGCCTGGAACAACACGCTCTCGGTGATCCAGCAGTCGGTGATCATGAAGCGCCACGGCGTGAAGATCGAGCTCTTCGACAATCTGAAGGGCGTCTTCAAACGAAAACCGGCGCCATCCAAGTAGACTTAGAAAAGCCCCGCTCCGGCGGGGCTTTTTCTTGGCGGCAGAAATGATCTATAAGGCAGCCCATGACAGAAAAGAACGATAAGCCCCTCTTCGGGCGGCCCTGGATCTTCATCCGTGGCGTGCCCTCCATGAAATTCCTGCCGCCGGAAGGCCCATTCGAAATCGCCTTTGCCGGACGCTCGAATGTCGGCAAGTCGTCGCTGATCAATGCGCTGGTCGGGCACAAGGGGCTGGCGCGCACGTCGAACACGCCGGGACGGACCCAGGAACTCAATTATTTCGTTCCGGACGGCTATTCGGGCGCCGAAGGCGACATGCCGCCGATGGCGCTCGTCGACATGCCGGGCTACGGCTACGCCCAGGCGCCGAAGGATCACGTCGATGCCTGGACGAAACTGGTCTTCGACTATTTGCGTGGCCGCGCGACGCTGAAGCGCGTCTATGTGCTGATCGACAGCCGTCACGGCATCAAGAAGAACGACGAGGACGTGCTGACGCTGCTCGATAAGGCAGCCGTCTCCTACCAGATCGTCCTGACCAAGACCGACAAGATCAAGCCGCCGGCGGTCGCGAAGCTGCTCGCGGAGACGCTCGAGAAGATCAAGAAGCGGCCTGCCGCCTACCCGTTCGTGGTCGCGACCTCGTCCGAAAAGGCCGAAGGGCTCGATGACCTCAGGCAGGCGATCGCCGAGACGGTGGAAATCAGCAACTGGAAATGAAAGAGGCGCCCCGAAAGGCGCCTCCCCACATTCTCCTGCCTGCAATCATTTACATCTTCGGCAGAAGCACCTTGTCGATGACGTGGATCACGCCGTTCGACTGCTTGACGTCGGCAATGGTCACATGAGCGACGCCGCCATTTTCATCGGTCAGCGTAATCTTGCCCATGCTTTCCTTGGCCTTGATTATGCAGCCGCCGACCGTCTTGATGTCGTGCTCGCCGCCATCATCCTTGATCATCTTGGCGACTGTCTTCGACATCGCGTCGGCCGCGACGACGTGGCAGGTCAGAACCTTGGTGAGCTGCGCCTTGTTCTCGGGCTTCAGCAGCGTATCGACGGTCCCGGCCGGAAGAGCTGCGAAGGCTTCGTTGGTGGGCGCAAACACCGTGAAGGGACCCTTGCCCTCAAGCGTCGAGACCAAGCCCGCCGCCTTGACCGCTGCAACCAACGTGGTGTGATCCTTGGAATGCACTGCGTTTTCGACGATGTTCTTGGTGGGGTACATCGCAGCACCGCCGACCATCGGATTCTTGGCCTGCGCTGCAAAGGCGATTGCGGACACGGCAGTGGCAAGCGCGATGGTGCGCAAAGCGGACGTAATCATGATTGTTCTCCTCGACGCCGGCTGCAGGACACTGGCCTGATGCCTCGTGCTGCCCGGTCATTGAAGCTACGGGCGGCAGGCAAAAAGAGTTTCGGAGACAGGAAAGAATTTTACGGGCGGTGTGCCGCGCCGCTGGCAACGACGGGTCCCGTCGGAGCGCCCGTCGATGAGCCGCCGAACGGCTCGAGGCTGACGGCGAAGGTCGCGCCCTCGCCGATCTGGCTGCGCAGGTTTGCCGGGATGACCAGCTCGCCGCCCTCGCCCGGCTGGAACACGCCCAGCGACTGCGGCCCGCCGCTGCCCGGAACGAGCCAGAGCTGCAGCGACTTTTCTTCCGGCTTGCCCGCGGCGACCGGTATAATGCGCAGGTGGCCACTATCGGCCTGATACGACGCCAGAAGATTGACCTGGCTGCCGGCTGCAGACAGTTCCGCCACCAATGGTGCCGCTCCCTGTGGCGGCGGCACGATGCCGGAGGCGAAGATGATCGCCCCGGCGGCAACGACCAGCGAGGCGAAAGTCAGCGAACGCCAGAAGACCGCCGAATTCCAGAGGCCACGCGAGAAAGACGGCGAATGCGCGGGATCGCCAAAGAGACGGGCCTCGACCTGCTTGAAAGTCTCGCGGCTCGGCGCGACCGTCTCGTATTCGTCGTTGAAAGCGGAAAGATTGGTTTCCCAGCGGCTGACGATTGCCGCAAACTGGCGGTCGCGGCGCATGCGCTCTTCGACAACCCGCCGATCCTGGTAAGAGAGAACGCCAAGCACATACTCGCCTGCGAGCACTTCGTCGCGAGAGCGGCCTCCCTTGCTTTGATCGGGCGATGTCATCGTTCCATGCACTCTCTCAGCTTCAAAAGGCTGCGCCGCAGCCATGTCCGCATGGTGTTGAGCGGAACGCCGAATTGGTCGGCAAGTTCCTGGTAGCTCAGTCCTTCGACATAGGCCCGCCTAACCGACGTCGCCCTGTCAGCTTCCAACTCTTCCATGCAGGTGTCAATCCGCCTTCCTTCATCACTCATCACAGCTTGCTTTTCCGGATCAAGTGCGGAGTCGGCAAGATCATAGGCACTATCGAGCTCGTCGCTGACGGGCTTTCGGGCGCGCATGGTATCGATCGCCTGGTTGCGCGCTATTGCCGCAAGCCAGGCAGTGGGTGCGCCCTGCGACGACGCGAAAACCTTGGCGCGCTGCCAGATCTTTACATAAATCTCCTGCAGCGCCTCTTCGGCTTCCGCCCTGTCTTTCAAGATACGCAGGCAGATGGAGAAAAGTTTCGGGCTCGTTTCCCTGTAAAGGGCGACGAAGGCCTGCCGGTCGGACATCGCCACGCGGCCAATCAGTCTTGCGAGTTCATCGCCGGTCATGCCGCTGCCGCTCTCCCTAATATACCCTTACATAGAGGGACGGGCGCAAAATTGACAAGGGGCCGTCAAACTAATGCGCAACGCATTATTCCATCTGTCAAAAACTTGAGATAAAAGGCCCGCGATCCATTCTGCGGGGTAAGCCATGAACCAGTCCGAAAGCGAAATGCAGGCGCATCTCCTGGCGCAGGCGCTGCCTTACATGCAGCGTTATGAGAACAAGACGATCGTCGTGAAATATGGCGGTCATGCCATGGGTAATCCCGAGCTCGGCAAGGCTTTCGCCAGCGACATCGCGCTGCTCAAGCAATCCGGCGTCAACCCGATCGTCGTCCATGGCGGCGGCCCGCAGATCGGCGCCATGCTTACCAAGATGGGCATCGAATCCAAGTTCGAAGGCGGGCTGCGCGTCACCGACGCCAAGACCGTCGAGATCGTCGAGATGGTTCTGGCCGGCTCGATCAACAAGGAGATCGTCGCCCTCATCAACCAGACGGGTGAATGGGCGATCGGCCTTTGCGGCAAGGACGGCAACATGGTCTTCGCCGAAAAGGCGCAGAAGAAGATCAAGGATCCGGATTCCAATATCGAGCGCGTTCTCGATCTCGGCTTCGTCGGCGAAGTCGTGGAAGTGGACCGTACGCTGCTCGATCTGCTCGCCCGCTCAGAGATGATCCCCGTCATCGCTCCGGTCGCGCCAGGCCGTGACGGCGCCACCTACAACATCAATGCCGATACGTTTGCAGGTGCGATCGCCGGTGCGCTGAATGCTACCCGCCTGCTGTTCCTGACCGACGTTCCCGGCGTTCTCGACAAGCAGGGCAACCTGATCAAGGAACTCTCCGTCGCCCAGGCGCATGCGCTGATCGCCGACGGTACGATCTCCGGCGGCATGATCCCGAAGGTCGAGACCTGCATCGACGCCATCAAGGCGGGCGTTCAGGGCGTCGTCATCCTGAACGGCAAGACGGCCCATTCCGTCCTGCTCGAGATTTTCACCGAACATGGTGCGGGCACGCTGATCGTGCCCTGATCACCGGTCAAGGCGCGGCGGCATAGACCGCTGCCGCGGCTTCCTTCAGCTTTTCCATCATTGCCCGGTAAGGTCCGGGACCATAGCTGACCCGGCCGACGCCGAGGCTTGCCAGGGTCTTCACGTCAGGCACGCCGGCCCGCATCATGATGTTCACAGGCAGCAGCGATGCGGCACAGATCTTTTCGATCAGCTTGGCATCCGCAAGGCCCGGCACGAAGAACCCGCGGGCACCGGCCGCCGCATAGGCCTTGCCGCGCTCGATTGCTTCATCGGCAAGAGCGGCGTGTTTCGACGGATCGTTCTCGGCGAGGAAAAGATCGGTGCGGGCATTGATGAAAAACGGAATACCGCGGGCATCGGCCATGGCGCGGATCGCGGTGATCTTGGCCGCCTGCGTTTCCGGGGAATGCAACCCCTTGCCGCCGACGACCTGATCCTCGAAATTGATGCCGATGGCACCGGTATCGATGACCTTGGCAACATTGGCCGCGACGCCATCCGGCTCTTCCGAATAGGCGCCTTCAAAATCGACGGAGAGCGGCAGATCGGTTGACGCAGCGATCGACCGGGCGGTGGCGATGAGCACATCCATAGGCAGCTTCTGCCCGTCCGCATAGCCCTGCGCCGCAGCCACCGACCAGCTGCCGGTCGCCAGCGCCTTGGCGCCGCCTTCGGCAACCGCCTTTGCCGTTCCGGCATCCCAGATATTGTAGAGAACGACGGGCGTTCCCTTCCGGTGCAGCGCTTCGAATGCCTTTGCCTTATCCGCCTGGTTCATGATGCTTCCTCCATTTCGGGTCTCGCTGCCCGCATTTCTGCTTCGTGTTTCAAAAGCCACTGCTTGCGCCAGAGACCACCGCCATAGCCGGTCAGCGATCCATCCGCGCCGATCAGCCGGTGGCAGGGGATGACGACGGCAATCTGGTTGGCGCCGTTTGCCCGGCCGACGGCCCTGACGACCTGGGGATTGTCCATGTCGCGGGCGATGTCGCCATAAGCGCGGGTCTCGCCCACGGGGATGCGCATCAGCCTCGACCATATCTCCCGCTCGAAAGCTGTTCCGAAGGCAAGCGCAAGCGGCGTTTCGAACTCCCTCAGCCGCCCCGCGAAATAGGCTTTCATCTCCGCCTCGATCCGTTCGATTGCCGGCGTACGCCCGGCAGCAACGGTGGAGCGCGTCTTCCGCTGCAGGCTCTCCAGCTCCTTCGGCAGCGCCTTGCGGTCATGAAATTCGAGGAGATGCACATGCGTCTGATCGGCCACTGCGATCATCGGCCCAAGCGGTGTGTCGAAGATATCGGCAAAGAGCAGTTCGCGGTTCTGGACGATGGCGGGCGCCATGCCGATCATCCGGTGAAAGGCGGCGCGAAAACTGCTTGCCGATTCATAGCCTGCGTTTAGCTGTGCATCGATAATGCGGCCGCCATCAGCGATCTGCTTTGCAGCCTGCCCGAGTCTGCGGTAGCGGGCGATGTCAAGAAAAGTCATCCCGAGCGCGCGCTTGAAGGCGCGGCGTACCGTCGAAAGATCGTAGCCGAGATCGGCGAGGCGCTCCTCCGTCCAGCGCGCGGAGGGATCACGGTCGAGCGCCTTCAGGAGATCGTCGACAACAGGCTCCCGCCCCGCCTGCTCCAACGGCCTGCACCGCTGGCAAGGCCGGAAGCCCGATTGCATGCAGGCCGAGATCGAGCCGCAAAAGAGTGTGTTCTCCCGCTTCGGCTTGCGCGCCGGGCAGGTTAACCGGCAAAAGACGCCGGTCGTCTTCACGCAGGCATAGACGAGCCCCTCGTAATCGGAGCTTCGGGCAATCAGCGCATCGTACAGCGCGTCATCATCGGGCAGATCGAACAGCATGAAGCCTTTCTACCACCCCGCCGAACCGCCGTCCGCCCGAAATCGGGCGTCTATTTTATTCGGCGGCATCGAGGCTCTTGGTTGCGCGTTTCGGCCGCAACATCGATTCCTCCTCCGCATCCTGTGGCGCACCCCAGAAGCTTTCCAGACGCGGTCCGTCCTTCAGATGGCGGCGGTGAAAGACGAACTCGAATATCTCATGAAACCAGACGCGCCGTCCCATCCGGGTATACCACCGCATGGAGTGTCTCTGCTCGGCATCGCGATGAAAGAGGATGCGCATCAACGCCTTTGGCCGCGCCTGGACGGCGACCTCGATGAGTTTGACGCTGGCAACCAGGGCGGCGGGGCTGAGATGTTTCATCTTCAGCACCTGATGCTTGTAGTCCCACTTCCGAATGTCGGTTTCGATGACCTGCCGGTCGCGGGCAATCCGGAAGAACGGCGTCCATCGGTGCGGCGTCACGTAGAGCGCCTGGATCTGATCTGGATCGTAGGAGAGCAATTGGCGGAAGCCACGCCAGAGATCGCTGAGCCTCTCCTCCTCGAAGCCCACCACCCAGGTCGCCATGGAAAGAATATCGTGCTGACGAAGCAGACGAATTGCCTCGCGATCTGTAGCCCGCGCGCCGCCCTTCTTGATCAGGGCCAGCGTCGCTTCATCCGTATTCTCCATGCCAAGCAGCCAGCGCACGACGCCAGCCTTGCGATAGAGGTGCAGGATGTCCGCATCCCGAACGATGTCATCTGCCCGCGTCGAGCCGACGATCTGCACCGGCACGTCCTCGGCAATCATCGCTTCCAGAAACGCCAGCCAGGCCTTTCGCGAAGACGTGGGGTTCTCATCGGCAAGGTTGATAAGCTCGACACCGTGCTCCCGATAGAGCCGGGCGATCTCGCGGGCAAACAGTTCGGGCGAACGGTGGCGCCATCGCGTCCAGAACCCTCGCTGGCCGCAGTAATTGCAAAGATGCGGACAGCCGCGGGAAAACTGCAGGACAACCGCCCGCTTGCCGCCCCAATAGCTGTAGCGGCTGTGATCGATGAGTTCCCAGCCAACGCGATAAGCATCGAGATCGGCAATCGCCTGCGCCGGAGCAGTCTGCCGGACGTCGTCGCCGCTATCGCGAAACGCAATTCCCGGAACCGTGGCAAGCGCTCCCGCCGCTGCCAAGGTCGCAGCGAGGCGGCGCATCGTTTCCTCGCCTTCGCCGCGAACGACGATGTCGAAGGCCTGGCTCTCAGCCAGCACCTCGCGCCAGTGGTAGGTAGGAAAGACGCCGCCATAGACGATGAGCATTCCGGGATGTCTGCTTTTGATCGCTTCCGCAATTGCGCGCGCCGTGGGGTGCGCGGAGGTGGAACCGGAATGGCCGATCAGCACCAGATCAGGCCCACCGATCTGGCCGACGATCTCTGAAATCGTCATCGGGCCGAATTCCGCGTCGATGAGGCGGACGGCATGGCCGTCATCGATCAATGGTCCGGCGACGGACAGCAGGCCGAGCGGCGGAAGATGGTCATCCGGAATACGGCTACCGATCGCCGTATGCGGCGGGTTTATCAGCACAATGTTCATCTGGCTCTGCCCTCACTCTCCCAGCCATGCCCTAAAGCACACCACCAGCGCGCAATGGCGACATTCAGTCAAAATCTCCTTAAAGTTGTGAAATTCCTGTGGCGTTTGGAAGGCTACTGCCCGAAAGTCATGTGAAACCCTTTGGTTTCATACCGCCGCCATGCCATAAGACGCGCATGACAAAGATCGATCGTACCCCTGAAAAATCCGACTTCGAGCATGTGAGCGAGTGGGTCTTCGACCTCGACAACACGCTCTACCCGCATCACATTAATCTCTTCGCGCAGATCGACAAGAACATGACGGCCTATGTGTCGGCGCTGCTGCAGATGGAGCGGGATGAGGCGCGCAAGCTGCAGAAGCAGTATTATTACGACCATGGCACCACGTTGCAGGGTCTGATGATCCATCACGGCATCGATCCGAACGACTTTCTGGAGAAGGCGCACGCGATCGACTATACGACGCTGTCGCCGCATCCGGAGCTTGGAGAGGCGATCAAGGCGCTGCCGGGGCGCAAATTCATCTTTACCAATGGCAGCGTCAAGCATGCCGAGATGGCGGCGGGTGCGCTTGGCATCCTTGAGCATTTCGACGACATCTTCGATATCGTCGCCGCCGATTTCGTGCCGAAGCCGGCGCAGGCGACCTATGACAAGTTCACGGCCTTGAAGCGGGTGGAGACGAAGAAGGCTGCGATGTTCGAGGACCTGCCGCGCAATCTCGTTGTTCCGAAGGCGCTTGGAATGAGCACCGTTCTGCTGGTGCCGAACAATCTCGAAGACACCGTTGTCGAATGGTGGGAAAAGACCAGCGGCGAGGAGGATCACATCGATTTCGTGACCGATGATCTCACCGCATTCCTGGCCAAGATTACCGGCTGACTTACGAAAGTTTCATCCAGCTTACCTAGGTTTAATTGGGTTTTCCGGAATCGCAGCCTTACCTTTTGGTCGTGAAGGGATACGAACCGAAAGGAAGTCTCATGTTCCGCAACAAGCTTATCCTGGCAGGCCTCTCCGCCGCTCTGATCGCCGGTGCCGCCGGCGCGAGCTTTGCTGCTCCCGGCGATCGCCCCGATGGGCCGCGCCACCGCCGCGAAATGATGGGCGGGCCGCGCGGCGCCGCTTTCCGCGAGATCGCCTTCGTGCGCATGCTGAAGCAGTTCGACGAGAACAAGGACGGCAAGATCTCGAAGCAGGAAGCGATCGACGGCGTCGACAAGATCTTCGCAGCCGCCGACAAGAACAATGACGGCAGCCTGACGCCGGGCGAAATTCGCGAATATCATCAGACGCAGATCAAGGCCTGGCGCGATGCACACAAGGACGCCAAGAAGGATGGCGGCGGCGATCAGCAGATGGCACAGAACGACGGCAAGGGCCAGAATGGCGGACCGGACGGCCACCGCTGGGGCAAGCGCCACGGCGGCGACATGATGTTCGCCTCGATGATGCGGCGCGTCGACAAGGACGAGAATGGCCAGATTTCCAAGCAGGAAGCCGAAGATGCGATGACCCGGCTCTTTACCCGCCTGGATACTAACAAGGACGGCTTCATCTCGATCGACGATATGCCCGATCGCCCTTTCCTCTAAGGGAGGAAACAGGAAGCCCGCCGCTTGCGCGGCGGGTTTTTCTTATTCATGCGGTTCGTAGAAATCCTGGATGATCTTCCAGGCCTGATCGGCCGTTTCGACAAAACTGATGAGCTTGACGTCGTCAGGCGCGATCGTCCCAAATTCCGCAAGCGCCTCGAAATTGACGATCGTCCGCCAGAACTTTTCACCGAACAGGATCAGCGGCATCTTTTCCATGCGGCCGGTCTGGATCAGCGTCAGGCACTCGAAGAATTCGTCGAGCGTGCCGAAGCCGCCTGGGAATACCGCGATCGCCTTGGCGCGCACCATGAAGTGCATCTTGCGGATCGCAAAATAGTGGAAATTGAAGCTGAGCTCCGGCGTCACATAGACGTTCGGCGCCTGCTCGTGCGGCAGGACGATGTTGAGGCCGATCGATGGTGCGCCTTCGTCGGCAGCGCCGCGATTGCCGGCTTCCATGACGCCCGGGCCGCCGCCGGTGACGATCACATATTCATGGAAATCATGCGCCGCCGAATAGCGTGAGCAGAGGCGGGCGAACTTGCGGGCCTCGTCGTAATAGACCGACGCCGCCTCCAGATTGACCCGCTGCACATCGTTGCGTGCTGCCCAGGCGCTCTGGCCGGGCGCTGGGATGCGGGCGCCACCGAACATCACGACCGTCGACTTGATGCCACGCTCGGCCAGCAGCATTTCCGGCTTCAGAAGCTCGAGCTGCAGGCGGATCGGCCGCAGTTCCTCGCGGCAGAGGAAGTCCTCGTCGACATAGGCAAGACGATAGGATGGGGAGAGCGTTTGCGGTGTTTTCGGTACGGCGCGGGCGCGATCCTTGTCCGTTTCGCTGGTCTTCAGCGGATCCCAGACCCCATCCTTACGCCGGAGCCTGCCATTCTTACCCTTCGCCATTCAAAAATGCCTTTCAGTCCTACCAAACGCGTCTTTAACGCCTTGAATCCAGAAACGATCTGGTTCGAAAAATCATTCCATTTTGGACGCCCATGCGATAGAGCAGATCGCATCCCGCCGATCACAATTCCCGGAGGCCCTGTAGCCTTCAGGATAAAGTTCGAAGTTTAAGGAATTCTCATGAGCGCCACCGATCTTGCATCCCTCGAAAAGACCATCGAAGCGGCCTTCGACAACCGCGACAGCGTCAACCTCTCGACCAAGGGCGAAATCCGCGATGCGGTCGAAGCTGCGCTCGAGCTGCTCGACGGCGGCAAGGCACGCGTCGCCGAACGCGGCGCTGACGGCGCCTGGACGGTCAATCAGTGGCTCAAGAAGGCCGTGCTGCTCTCCTTCCGCCTGAACGACATGGAAGTCGTCAAGGGTGGCTCGGGCAACTCGACCTGGTGGGACAAGGTCCCCTCGAAGTTCGAAGGCTGGGGCGAAAACCAGTATCGCGACGCCGGCTTCCGCGCCGTTCCGAACTGCATCGTCCGCCGCTCGGCCTATATCGCCAAGAACGTCGTGCTCATGCCCTCCTTCGTCAACCTCGGCGCCTATGTCGGCGAAGGCACGATGGTCGATACCTGGGCGACGGTCGGCTCCTGCGCGCAGATCGGCAAGCATGTGCATCTTTCCGGCGGCGTCGGCATCGGCGGCGTGCTGGAGCCGATGCAGGCAGGGCCGACGATCATCGAGGACAACTGCTTCATCGGCGCCCGTTCGGAAGTCGTCGAAGGCTGCATCATCCGTGAGGGCTCGGTGCTCGGCATGGGCGTCTATATCGGCAAGTCCACCAAGATCGTCGATCGCGCCACCGGCGAAGTCACCTATGGCGAAGTGCCGCCCTATTCCGTCGTCGTCGCAGGCTCGATGCCCTCGGGCAACAAGACCATGGCGAACGGCCTGCCAGCGCCGCATCTCTACTGCGCCGTGATCGTAAAGCGCGTCGACGAGCAGACCCGCTCGAAGACCGGCATCAACGAGCTGCTGCGCGACTAAGCTTGAAGTGACAGCCGGACATCGATCCGGTAAACAGACGGCGCTCTTTTAACGCGAGGCGGCATTCGCCTCGCCATTTCTTTGCCATCCCCGCCGGATAATTCGACCGTCATGACCGCTACCAATCCCGTCGCCAATCTCCAGACACTCATCCGCTGCCCGTCCGTCACGCCGGCTGAAGGCGGGGCGCTTTCGGCGCTCGATGCCATGCTGTCGCCGCTCGGCTTCAAGGTCGACAAGGTGATGGCGACAGAGGCTGGAACACCCGATGTCGAAAACCTCTATGCGCGGATCGGAAACGATGGCCCGCACCTGATGTTTGCCGGCCATACCGATGTTGTCCCGGTTGGTGATGAGGCCGCCTGGACACACCCGCCCTTTGCCGCCGAGATCGCCGGTGGCGAGATGTTCGGCCGCGGCGCGGTGGATATGAAGGGTGGCATTGCCTGCTTCGTTGCGGCTGTTGCACGCCATATCGAAAAGCACGGCGCGCCCAAGGGCTCGATCTCTTTCCTGATCACCGGTGACGAAGAGGGACCTTCGATCAACGGCACGACCAAGCTGCTGCAATGGGCGGCGGAACGCGGCGAGCACTGGGATGCCTGCGTTGTCGGCGAACCGACCAATCCGGATGCGCTCGGCGACATGATCAAGATCGGCCGGCGTGGGTCGCTGTCGGGCAAGATCACCGTTCACGGCGTCCAGGGCCACGCAGCCTATCCGCATCTCGCCGATAATCCGGTTCGCGGATTGCTGCAGCTGACGACGGCATTGATGGATCCGCCGTTCGACACCGGCACTGAAAGCTTCCAGGCCTCCAATCTCGAAGTGACGACGGTTGATGTCGGCAACCCGGCCACCAACGTCATTCCCGCGAAGGCGACGGCGAGCTTCAACATCCGTTTCAACGACACGTGGACCGCCGACACGCTGCGGGCCGAAATCATCAGCCGTCTCGATGCCGCCGCTGCCGAGGGCGCATTGCGGCCGGGCCGTGATGCTGTTCGCTACGAGATCATCTGGGCCGACCGTCCCAGCCATGTCTTCCTGACCCGCAACAACGCGCTGATCGCATCTCTGTCGTCAGCCGTCGAGAGCGTCACCGGCAAGGCGCCGAAGCTGTCTACGACGGGCGGCACCTCGGACGCGCGGTTCATCAAGGACTATTGCCCCGTGGTTGAATTCGGCCTCGTCGGCCAGACCATGCATATGGTCGATGAGCGCGTTGCCGTCGCCGATCTGGAGACGCTAACAGTCATCTACGAAACCTTCATCGAGCGCTGGTTCGAGAATGCCGGGGCTTAGGGAAGTGCAATATTATCTGGCGGGGCTGTGGCTGCTGATCCGCATGGATCCGCGCGGCTTTCGCTTTCTCGATGTCTCCGACAGGGGCGTGAACCGTTCGTTCTGGGCAATGGTCTGGTGCCTGCCGCCGATGGGTATTTCCTGGCTCTGGTGGCGCCAAGCTTTCCTGCAGACGATGCCGCCGCATTACGATGTCGGGCTGCCCTTTTACCTCCGCCTTGGAATGGTGGAGGTGGCGAACTGGTTCGCGCCGCTGGTGCTGGCCGGGCTTTTGCTGCTGATCTTCAAGATGGGCAACCGCTTTGCTGCAGTCGTCGTCAGCGTCAACTGGCTGGGCGTGCCGCTTTCCTACATCAACGGCCTGCTGCTGGCTCTAGTCTTCTTCATTCCGGGAACGGTGAGCGTCGTCTCGATCCTGCTGCTCATCCTGATGATCGCGCAGGTCTTCATTCTGGCGCGCATCCTGCGGATGATCTTCCATGGACACGGGCTAATGGTCGGGGCGCTGACGCTGGCGCTGCTTGTGCCGACGATGATGCTTGCCGAATATCTTCAGAAATTTCTCGGGATCTATCCCGCCTGACCCCGCGCGGGCACGACCTCACCGTCTTCCTTGGTGAATAGGCCGATATCCGGATTGGGAAGAATATCCAGCACCAATTCCGAAGGGCGGCAAAGCGCTGCGCCTTTTGCCGCCACGACGATCGGCCGGTTCATCAGGATTGGATGCTCTACCATCGCATCGAGCAACTGGGCGTCGGACAGCGATTGGTCGCCAAGGCCCAGTTCGGTGTAGGGCGTGCCTTTCTCGCGCAGCAGATCACGCACAGAAACACCCATTTTCGCAATCAGCGCCGCAAGCTCGTGCCGCGAAAGGGGCGTCTTCAGATATTCGATGACAACGGGCTCCTCGCCTGATTGACGGATCATCGCCAGAGTATTGCGCGAGGTTCCGCAGGCAGGGTTATGATAGATCGTCACCGTCATCGCTATCTGCTCCCTTGCGTCTGTCCGGAATCACGTCCGGATAATCGACCTGCATGAAATAAAGCCCATCCGGCGGCGCTACCGGCCCGCAAGCCTTGCGGTCGCGGGCTTCGAGGGCTGCCTGCACGTCATCCGGCGTCCACTTGCCCTCACCCGCCAGCTTCAGCGTTCCAGCGAAGGAGCGGATCTGGTTGTGGAGAAAGCTCTGCGCCGTCGCCCGTATCTCGATCAGCTCGCCTGTGCGCGTGACGTCCAGCCTGTCCAGGGTGCGCACCGGGCTATTGGCCTGGCAGTGAGCCGACCGGAATGTCGAGAAATCGTGATTGCCGACCAGCCTCTGGGCCGCCTCATGCATCGCTTCGTGGTCGAGTGCCTTCGGCACCCACCAGGCCTTCCCCGCTTCGATCGCAAGCTGCGCGCGGCGGGTGATGATCCGGTAGAGATAGTGACGGCGAAGCGCCGAAAAACGGGCATCGAAGAATTCGGGCACGGCCAGGACATCGATGATCGACACCCGCTCGCCGGCCAATCTGAGATGCGCGTTCAATGCGTTCTGAAGCTTGAAGTCAGCCCATTCCTTAGAGAGATCCGCGTGGATCACCTGACCCAGCGCATGGACGCCGGAATCGGTGCGTCCTGCGCCGCGGACGGAAACCCTCTCGCCGCTCAGCGACAGGATTGCCGCCTCGATCGCGCCCTGGACCGATGGGCCGTTGTCCTGGCGCTGCCAGCCGACATAGGGCGCGCCGTCATATTCGACGGTCATCCGGTAGCGCGTCATCAGGCGAGCCTTGAGCCGGGCGAAAGCGGCGTACCGCGCAGAAAGTCTGGCGCCGCGAGCGGCTTTCCGCCGGCTTTTTGCAAACGGGTGAGCCTGATGGCGCCGGTTGCGCAGGCAACGACGAGATCGTCGGTGAGAAACTCTCCCGCAGCCCCCTCGCCGGTTACCAGCTCCGAGCCCAGCACCTTGATCCTCTCGGACTTGCCACCGATCTCGAGCTCGAACCAGGCGCCGGGAAACGGCGCCAGTCCACGAAGATGATTGTGAACGGCTTCGGCGTCCCTGTTGAAATCAATGCGCGTCTCGCCCTTGTCGATCTTCGAGGCGTAGAGCACGCCTTCTTCGGCCTGTGGCGTCAACGGCAGATTGCCGGATTCCAGCGCCACCATCGCCTCGCCGATCGCCTTGGCGCCGGTGTGCATCAGCCTATCGTGCAGTTCTCCTGCCGTCATGTTCGGGCCGATCTCGACTTCGCGGGTGAGCGCGACAGGGCCGGTATCCAGGCCCTTGTCCATCTTCATCACCATCATGCCGGTCTTGGTATCACCTGCCATGATCGCCCGCTGGATCGGGGCGGCGCCACGCCAGCGCGGAAGCAGGGACGCATGGCCATTGTAGCAGCCATCCCGCGTGCCGGTCAGGATAGCTTCCGGC
This sequence comes from Rhizobium sp. 10N427, assembly GCF_056394605.1. Classification (NCBI taxonomy): domain Bacteria; kingdom Pseudomonadati; phylum Pseudomonadota; class Alphaproteobacteria; order Hyphomicrobiales; family Rhizobiaceae; genus Rhizobium; species Rhizobium sp. 10N427. The sequence continues at coordinate 103,749 of NZ_JBFTID010000004.1, forward strand.
AGCAGCAGCCCATAGGCAACGACAACAGCAACATCGGCGTCAAGAGCACGAAACTTTTCCCGCTCTTCGGGGTCCTTGAAATTCACCGGCGTGAAGACCGGCAGGCCCAGCAGTTCGGCAGCCTGATGGACCCGCGATTTCTGCAGGTCGAGCCCACGGCGGCCGCCCGGCCGCGGCGGCTGGCTATAGACCGCAACGATCCGATGCCCGGCATCGACGAGCGTGCGCAGCGTCGGAACGGAAAATTCGGGTGTCCCCATAAAGATGATGCGAAGTGACATTCTATTCCGCCGTTAGCGATCAACCGTCTTCAAACGGGTTTACGAGCTTGAGATCAAGCCCCTCGAAGTCTTTTATGTTGCGGGTGGCCAGCGCAACGCGGTTGGAAAGGCAGATCGCCGCGATCATGGCGTCCTTAGTTTCTATCGGCCTTCCCGATTTCTCCCGCTCTGCCCTGAGCAGTCCATACCGATGAGCCGCGTCAATCGTAAACGCCGCTATTCGGCCTGCAAAGCCAGCTTCGATCTTCGCATAGGCCTCGGTCAAGGCGGCGCGCCGCCGTCCTTCAGGAAGCCGCGCAAGGCCATACTGTATCTCGGCTATACTGATTGCACTGATGAAGAGTTCTTCCGGCTTGTATCCGTTCAACCAATTCAGCAGCCGCTCGCTGTACATCCGTCCCTCAAGCTCAGAGAGAACGTTGGTATCGAGCAGGATGTTCATTTGCCAAACGCCGGCGGCTCGCGATCGAGCTCCCGCCTTGCTGCCTCGATGTCGGCAAGCTCGTCATCGCTCCACGCATCTTCAGAAAGAAGCGATCGCAGCCACTCGCCAGCCAGCCGGTTCTGCTGATCTGCGGTGCCCAGCGATTTGCGAAGACGCATGATAGCCTCATCCGAGAGGCTGCGCCCATTGGCGCGCGCACGTTCTTGAAGCTCGCGCTTCAAAGCATCATCGAGATTTCGGATCAGCAAGTCACCCACGGATGCCTCCTACGATATCAGTGATATCATAGTGTTCGATCGCCCATTTTTCAACGACCGTCAGAGGACCTTGGACTTGGCGGCCTTGGTGAACTTCTTGATCACCATTTCGCGCTTCAGCCGCGAGATATGGTCGATGAACAGCACACCGTTGAGGTGATCGATCTCGTGCTGCAGGCAGGTGGCCAGCAGGCCGTCGGCGTCGATGGTCTGTTCCTTGCCGTCACGGTCGAGATACTTCAGCGTGATGACGGCGGGGCGCTCGACCTCGGCGTAATAATCCGGGATGGACAAGCAGCCTTCCTCATAGACGGAACGCTCTTCCGAAGACTTGAGGATCTCCGGGTTGATGAACACCTGCGGCTGCTTGTCTTCGCCTTCGCGCGCCACGTCGATAACCAGCATGCGGCGCGGGACGCCGATCTGGATTGCGGCAAGGCCGATACCAGGGGCGTCGTACATGGTCTCCAGCATATCGTCGGCGAGACGCTTCAGCTCGTCATCGACGCGCTCGATCGGCTTGGAAGCCTGGCGGAGAACGGGATCGGGAAGGATGATAAGTGGCTTGATGGTCATGGCGTTCCCATAACCTATCTTTTTAAGCGAGGGAATTATCCCGGAAGTGCCGGAGGCGCTTTTTTATGCGCACCTCCGGAAAATCGCCGTATTCGTCTCAGGCTGCACGGCGGCTGGGAGCGCTGCTGCGCATTTCTATCCGAGTACCGAAGCGCTGCAGCAGCTCCATAAGATTGCTGACTTCGCCGCGCAGACGGCGAGTCTCGGCCGAGGTGTGCTCGACCATGCCGGAATTCTGCTGGGTGATCGTATCCATGTTGCGGATGGCAACGCTGACCTCGTTTACGCCAGTCGCCTGGTCGCGAGCGGCGGCGGCGATTTCAGCAACAACATGATTGATCATGTCGATGCGGCTGATCATGTCGCCCAGTGCTTCGCCGGTGCTGCTGACGATGCCGACGCCCTGGTCCACCTGCGCAGAGCTCTGCGAGATCAGGTTCTTGATCTCTTTTGCCGCTTCTGCAGTGCGCTGGGCAAGCTGGCGAACTTCCTGGGCGACGACCGCGAAGCCCTTGCCTGCCTCGCCTGCGCGTGCCGCTTCGACACCGGCATTCAGCGCCAGAAGATTGGTCTGGAAGGCGATTTCGTCGATGACGCCGATGATCTTGGCGATTTCATCCGACGACTTCTCGATACCGGCCATGGCGGAAACGGCGCTGTTCACAAGCTCGCCGGAATTCTTCGCACGCTGCTGCGTTTCGCGCACCGCATCCGAGGCCTTCTCGGCATTGGCGGCGGTCAGCCCGACGCTGACGGAGAGCTGCTGGAGCGCCGCCGAGCTCTCTTCGACGCCGGCAGCCTGCTGCGCGGTACGAAGCGCCAGATCGTCGGCAGCCTTGGAGATCGTGTCCGTGCCGCGCAGGATTTCAGCCGAGCTGCTGCGAACCGAGCCGAATGACGTGCGCAGCGCGGCGACGGCGCGATTGTAGTCGTCGGCCATATGCTTGAAATTGCCCGGAAGGTCGGTGGGTAGCTTGGCATCGAGGTCGCCGGCGGAGAGCGCTTCCAGGCCACGGCGCAGATGATCGAGCGCCATCGCCTGGTCGGATTCCGCCTTGGCGCGGTCCTCCTCCAGCTTGCGGCGCTTTTCTTCCAATGCCTCGAGATAGACGGAGATCGAATAGTCCATGTCCAGCATCCCTGCCTTGATGACGGCGGAAAGCTTCTCGGCCAGTACCTTGCCCTGCTGGCGGCCGAACATCGACGGCCATTGCTTGTCCATGATGCCCTTAACGAGCTCGGACATGACGATCGCGTAGCCACCGATATACCACCGCGGCTCCAGGCCGATGCGGGCGTGAGTGCGGCCGACTGCGGTGACGCCCTTCACGTAGGTTTCGTCGAAATTGCCACCAGCCAGATTGGCCCAATGGTTCTCCTGCGCCTTCTTGGCATGGCCCATATGGGATTTGTCGGAGAAGAAGCTGGCAACGGCCGGGGTCTTGGCGATCTTCTGATAGAATTTGTCAAGCGCACCGCCGACCAGCAAGCTGATGACAGGCCGGATCTCGCTCATCGTCTTGCGGGCAGCATCGTCGAGCTCGATGAAGTCGAGGCGCTGCTTGAGGTCGGATTGCGATTGCTGGCTGCTCATGATGTTCTCTGTCTGCGCGATGCGCGGTAAGGATCTGTTTCGGCAGAGACATTTCTAAAATATGGTTGAGCAATCGTTAAGCATGGCCACGATTTGTCGTCCCTCTCCCAAAGTGGACTGCGGCCTTTTGATCATACCAAAGCTACCTGTGGATTCGTTCACGTTTTGATCTGGTCAATGATTTGAAGTTTGCTATGGTGGCCGGATGAACAATTCTGCCGACTCGCTCACCATCTCGCTTGCCGCCGTCAATCCGGCCATTCTCGCCATCGCAGGCGGCGCCATCGCCGCGATGGTCGTCGTCCTCGTGTTCTTGCTGTTCAGAAGCAGCAACTTGCGGCGCGAGCAGAATGAGGAAGCCGCGATCCGATCGGCGGAAGCCGATATGCGCATGTCGGAGCTTCTGAAAATCCAGGCGGAGATGCAGGGCCGCATTTCGACCATGGCGGAAGTGTTCGGCACGCGGCAGGCAGAGCTCAATCAGGCGATCAACCAGCGTCTGGACGGTATGTCGCAGCGGGTCAGCCACACGATCACCGAACAGACAAAATCGACTCACGAAAACCTGCAGAAGCTGCAGGAGCGGTTGGCCGTCATCGACGTCGCCCAGAACAACATCCAGATGCTGGCCAAGGACGTCGTCGGCCTCCAGGCGATCCTTTCCAACAAGCAGACACGCGGTGCCTTCGGGCAATCGCGAATGGAGACGATCGTCGCCGACGGACTGCCGATGGGCGCCTACGCCTTCCAGCAGACGCTTTCCAACGGCTCCCGGCCGGACTGCACCGTAAAGATGCCGAATGGCGCACCGCCGCTCGTCATCGACGCCAAGTTTCCGCTCGAAGCCTGGAACGCCATTCGCGACGCCGGCGGCCCGGATGCCACCAAGATCGCCTCCCAGCAGTTCCGGCGCGATATGGAAGTGCATATTCGCGATATCTCGGAAAAGTATCTGATCCAGGGCGAAACCCAGGACACTGCCTTCATGTTCGTGCCCTCAGAATCAATCTTTGCCGAGGTCCACGAGAATTTCGAGCCGATCATCCAGAAGGCGCATCGCGCCCGGATTGTCATCGTGTCTCCTTCCCTGCTGATGCTGTCGATCCAGGTGATCCAGGCGGTTCTCAAGGATCAGCGTATGCGCGCACAGGCGCACGTCATTCAGGGTGAAGTCGCAAACCTCATGGACGATCTCGGCCGCCTCGATGAGCGTGTGCGCAAGCTGCAAGGGCATTTCGCCATGGCGCAAAAGGATGTCGACATGATCGTCACCTCCGCCGACAAGCTGACCAAGCGTGGCTCGAAGATCGAGGCTCTCGAATTCGAAGCGACGGGCGATACCGGCAAACCGGAGCGCGAAGACCAGCCAGCTGCGAAATCGGTCGAGAGCCGGACAGGCCTTCTCAAGCTCAGGGTGGTTGACGAGGAGTGAGCCCTTCGGGCAGTGTCGCGCCAATTAAAGGACGGGACATCTACCATGATCACTGTGTTCGGCTCCATCAACATGGACCTCATCGCCACCACCGCGCGCCTGCCGAAGCCGGGCGAAACGGTGGCTGGAACAGGATTTGCGACTGCTGCCGGCGGCAAGGGTGCCAACCAGGCTCTTGCTGCGCGCCGTGCAGGCAGCACCGTGAGCATGGCCGGCGCAGTCGGCAAGGATGAGTTCGCCGCCCCCGCGATCGCGCTTCTTAGCGATGCCGGTACCGGACTTTCCAAGGTCAATCATGTAGACGGCCCAACCGGCACCGCGCTGATCCTCGTGGGCGGCGACGGCGAAAACATGATCGCGGTCGTTCCCGGCGCCAATGGCACCGTCAGCCCCGATGACGCAGAGGCCGCGGTTGCGGCAATGGAACCCAAAGATATTCTCATGCTGCAGCTCGAGGTTCCCCCGGCCGCCGTCGAGAAGGCTCTTGATGCGGCCCGCAAGAAGGGCATCCGCAGCGTACTCAATCTCGCACCGCTGATTGCCGACGCACCACGCCTTGGGCGGCTGGCAGATATCGTCATCGCCAACGAGACGGAATTCGAGCTTCTGGCCGGACAAGAAGGCATGACCGCTGGCGATCGCGAGGCCGCCTTGAAGCGCCTTCACGGCGAAACCGGACAGACGCTGATCGTCACACTTGGCGCCGATGGCGTCATTGCCATTCGCGATGGCGAGCTCGTCCGGGCGAAAGGACTGAAGATTGAGCCTGTCGATACCGTCGGTGCCGGCGACACCTTCTGCGGCTATTTCGCCGCAAGCCTCGACGACGGTCTCGATTTCGAGACGTCACTGCGCCGCGCCGCCGTTGCCGGATCCCTTGCCTGCCTCAAGGCGGGAGCCCAGCCGTCGATCCCGCTCAGCGCCGAAGTCGCAAACAAGCTATAGACTTTTCTGTTTCCGAAACACTTCACGAAAACCCTCTGCCGCCAAGGCAATTCAGGGGCTCAATTCGTACAGTTTCATTCAAATTTAAGAGATTTCTGGCGATCTTTCCGGCGATCGTCAGGCTTCAATTTTAACGGCGCCTGGACTTTTGCACGGCTGCTCCATGACGGCGCGGCTCACCCTCGCCTGTGCCGGAAATGTTCGTCCGGCAAGTCGCCCCGCCGAGGCACCATGTTCATCTTCCGCATGAAGTCGCTTGCCGCAAAGCTCATTGTCATCACCGGCGTCGCCATCGCGCTCGTCCTTTTTGTATCAAACTTTTTCCTCATCGATCAGACGCGCAGCCGCGTGCAGACGCTGACGATGGACCAGGCGAATCTTGAGGCAAAAGCTATTGCCAACGAAATCGCCGCCAATGTCGGCGAACTGGCGAGTGCTGCGCGCTCCATGTCCGGCGTTGTCGGCCGCGGCCACGAAGGTGGCAACTTCGACCGCAAGGGCATCATCAATGTCCTGAAGGCCAATCTCGAGAAGAACGCCTTCGCGTTCGGCAGCTGGTTCTGCGAACAGCTCGGCGCCTTTGACGGCAAGACCACCGAGATTGCCGACAAGCTCGACGAGGGCACCAACAAGGCTGGCGCTTTCACGCCTTACTGGTCGAAGACCAAGGATGGCGCGATCCAGTTCTCGACCTTCGACAACGACTATACGGCCGAATGGTGGAAGCTCGCTGCCGAAAGCGGCAAGGGTGCCATCACCACGCCTTACCTTGCTGAAGGCACGGATGTCCCGACGCTGCTGACCTCGATCGCTTATCCCGTCGTTTCCGGCGGCAAGATGATCGGTGTCGAAGGCGTCGATATCTCGCTGAAATCGCTGACCGACAAGCTGCAGGCCCTGCATCCTTTCGGCTCCGGCCGTGTGACGCTGGTTGCCCAGAACGGCAACTGGATCGTCGCGCCGACGAAGGAGCTGATGTCGAAGCCCTACGGCGATGCTGAGGGTTCGGCCCAGGTCAAGTCCGCCCTGAGCTCGATGACGCCTGGCGTTGTCAAGAATCTTTCGCTCGACGGCTATGAGCCCTTCGATCGCGTCGTCTATCCCTTCGCCGTTCCCGATCTCAACGCCACCTGGGTCGTACTCGTGGACGTGCCCCACAGCGCCATCAATGCTCCGGTGCAGGATCAGACCTTCATGATGATCATCGGCGGCATCGTGGTGCTCGGCGCCGTGATGCTGGCCCTCTATTTCGCCGTCCGCTCTCTCGTGCAGAAGCCGCTCGGCCAGCTGGTCGCCGGCGTCAAGAAGCTCAGCGATGGCCAATACGAGCAGCCCGTGGCCGGTCAGGAGCGCGCCGATGAAATCGGTTCGGTCGCCAAGGCACTGGAAGGCTTCCGCTTTGCGCTTGCCGATACGCGCCGCCTCGAATCCGAGGCCGACAGCCAGCGCAGTGCCGCTGAGTCCGAACGCAGCCGCTCCGAAAGCGAGCGCCAGCAGTCGGTCGCGCTCCAGCGCCAGATCGTTGCCATCGTCGGTGCCGGTCTCTCCGAATTGTCGCAGGGCAATCTCGGCCACCGGATCAACGACGAGTTCCCTGGCGAATATGCAAAGCTGAAGCAGGACTTCAACGCTGCACTCGCCAGCCTCGAGGAAACGATCAACACGATGAACCTCAGCGTCGGCAACATCGGCTCCGGCACCAGCGAGATCAGCAACAGTGCCTCCGATCTTGCCAAGCGCACGGAACAGCAAGCCGCAAGCTTGGAAGAGACCGCAGCTGCGCTGAACGAGCTGACCGCACAGGTCAATTCTAGCGCCGAGAACGCCCGGACTGCTGCCGAGAATGTCAACCTGGCCTGCGAGGATGCAGAGAAGTCTGGTGAAGTCGTGCAGAAGGCAATCGCTTCGATGCAGGGCATCGAGCAGTCTTCGACCGAAGTGTCGCGCATCATCGGCGTCATCGACGAGATCGCCTTCCAGACCAACCTGCTTGCTCTGAACGCCGGCGTCGAAGCTGCTCGCGCAGGTGAGGCCGGCAAGGGTTTTGCGGTCGTCGCGCAGGAAGTCCGCGAACTGGCGCAGCGCTCGGCGAGTGCTGCGAAGGAAATCAAGACGCTCATCAATACCTCGGCCGTCCAGGTCAAGGAAGGCGTCGATCTCGTCGGCCGTGCCGGTGGCACGCTGCACAAGATCGCCGATCAGGTGATGAGCATCAACGAGCTGATCCGCCAGATTTCCGCCTCCGCCAGCGAGCAGGCGATCGGGCTGAAGGAGGTCAACCAAGCCATGAACCAGATGGACCAGGTGACCCAGCAGAACGCCGCGATGGTGGAAGAAGCGACCGCAGCCAGCGTCACGCTCAACGACGAGGCACAGACACTGAAGGCGCTCGTGCTGCGCTTCCGCGTCTCCGGCCAGGCAAACAGTGCGGCACTCAGGGCAACGGCCCAGCATATGCGTGCTCCCGCGGCCCCTGCCCCGGCCTATCGCGCTCCGGCGCCGCGCCGTGCCGCAGTCGCCCATGGCTCGGCTGCAGTCGCACAGGACAATTGGGAAGAGTTCTGAGAGCTATCCCATCTCAAACGAGAAGAGGCGCCCGGTCATCCCGGGCGCCTCTTTCATTTCTACACTTGAAAATCTCAGGCGGCGTTCGAGGCCTGCTCTTCGTTGAGGAAGGCATAGATCGCCGAGGCAGAGTCCGTCGCGCGAAGCTTGGCAACCAGATCCTGGTCACGCAGCACACGGGCGATGCGCGACAGCGCCTTCAGATGGTCGGCGCCCGCGCCTTCGGGAGCGAGCAGCAGGAAGACGAGATCGACGGGCTGATCGTCCAGCGCTTCGAAATCGACCGGGCTTTCGAGCCTTGCGAAGACACCGACGATCGAGCGAACGCTGGCAATTTTCCCATGCGGGATTGCAATGCCGTTGCCGACGCCCGTCGAGCCCAGGCGCTCACGCTGCAATACGACGTCGAAGATTTCCCGTTCGGAAAGGCCGGTAATCTTGCTGGCCTTTGCCGCCAATTCCTGAAGCAGCTGTTTCTTGGAATTTACCTTGAGGGCGGGAATAATCGCATCTTGGTGCAGCAGGTCTGCCAATGCCATTTCTTTTTCCTTCTGTCGCCAAAGCCGGGTGATTGGAAGAGCGGCGCAACGCGCCGCTCATCGCCCGATCTCAGCTCTTGATATTGGCTGCGTCGATCCAGCCAATATTACCGTCATGCCTGCGGTAAACGATGTTTAACTGTTCCTTGCCCGGGCTGCGGAACAGAAGCAGCGGCTCGTCCGTCATGTCGAGCGCCATCACGGCGGTCGCAACGGACATGGTCTTCAGCTGCTTCGTGCTCTCGGCTACGATAGCCGGGGCAAAATCGTCGGGAACCTCTTCTTCGTGGTCAGGAACGCCGTCCATGACCGTATAGGCGACTTCCGCAAAACCGTTCAGATGATTTCCGGCATGATGATCTTTCAGCTTCCGCTTGTAGCGGCGAAGGCGCTTCTCGATGCGTTCCGAGGCGGCATCGAATGCGACCTGCGGATCCATTGCTTCTCCTGCAGCATGCAGCACCACCCCACTATCGAGATGAAGCTTGCAATCCGCGGAGAAGCGCGAGCTCGACTTCTCAACGATCACCTGACCAGAATATCCCCCGTCGAAGTATTTCGTGACGGCCATGGCCATTTGCTCCTCGATCTTTTGACGGAACGAGTCACCAATTTCCATATGTTTACCGGATACACGCACACTCATGGAGTTTCCCTTCTTATAGTGGTTTGCGGTACCAGTTTACGCCAAGCCTACCTCTCATCCAAGCACTTCACGCAAACTCAAGCAAGATCGGCTTAAGTCTCGTGCTTCAAGCGCCCTGAGGATGATGGGGATAAGTCCGAACGCTGTTTCACAGCGCCAATTGCGGCGGGCTAATAAAGGCAGGTTACCAAAAAGTCAACGCCAACCGCGGGAGTCCGCCTAGAAGCCTGCAACCTTTGCCAGCGCGCGCTTTTCGCGCCGGCGCTGAACAGAAGAGGCGATATTCATCGCTTCGCGGTACTTGGCGACCGTGCGGCGCGCCAGATCGACGCCACCTTTTTTCAGCATGTCGACGATATCGTCATCGGAAAGCACTGCTTCCGGGCTTTCCTGCATGATCAGCGCGCGGATCTTGTGGCGTACCGCCTCGGCCGAATGACCATCGCCACCCTCCACCGCGCTGATCGACACTGTGAAGAAATATTTGAGCTCGAAAAGACCGCGCGGCGTCAGCATGTACTTGTTCGACGTCACGCGGCTGACGGTCGATTCATGCATCTTGATGGCGTCGGCGACGGTCTTCAAATTGAGCGGGCGCAGATGATCGACGCCATGCAGCAGGAAGGCGTCCTGCTGGCGGACGATCTCGGTCGCGACCTTCATGATGGTCTTGGCGCGCTGGTCGAGGCTGCGTGTCAGCCAATTGGCATTCTGCAGACATTCCGAGAGGAAGGCGTGATCGTCGCCATTCTTGGTGACATTCGCAAAATAAGCCTGGCTGACAAGCACGCGGGGCAGCGTGTCCGGATTGAGCTCCACCAGCCAGCTGCCATCGGACGATGGCCGCACGACGACGTCGGGCATGATCGCTTCTGAAACGCCCGCCTCAAAGCCGCTGCCCGGCTTTGGGTTCAGCTGGCGGATCTCTGTCAGCATATCGAGGAGATCTTCCTCATCGACGCCGCAAAGACGCTTCAGGGTCGCAAAATCGCGGCGCGCCAGAAGCTCGAGATTGGAGACGAAGGCTTCCATCGCCGGATCGAAGCGATCTTTCTGACGAAGCTGGATTGCCAGACATTCAGCGAGATTGCGGGCGAAAACGCCGGGAGGATCGAGCGTCTGCAGTTCGGCCAATACCCGCTCGGCGTCGGCGGTTGCAGCACCGAGGCGTTCGGCGGCTTCGGAAATATCGCCCTGAAAGTAGCCGGCCTCATCCAGCTGATCGAGAAGATGCTGACCGATCAGCCGGTCTGCAGCGCCAGTCAGAATGAAGGGAATCTGCTGGATGATGTGGTCCCGCAGCGAGACCTGACCGGCGACGAAGTCGTCGAGATCATAGCCCTCGCCCTCGGAGCCGCCCGGCATCGATTTCCATTGGCTGAGAAGCTCCGGCGCATCCGCGCGCTGCGGCGCGCCGTCATCCTGAAAGACGTTGGAATAATTGGCGTCGAGTTCGTCGCCGAGATGGCTGACACGGCCTTCGCTGCCATTGTCATACCAGTCGCCGGAGAGCGCGTCGCCGCTATCGCCGTCTTCGGCCTGATGCTGCGCGTGCCCCTCATCTTCGCCGACACGGTCGCTGCCCGTTTCCGCGTCATTTGACGGAAATTCCAGCAGCGGGTTCTTTTCGACTTCCTGGGCGATGAACTGGACGAGTTCGAAATGCGTCATCTGCAGCAACTGAATGGACTGCATCAGCTGCGGCGTCATGACGAGGGATTGGTTCTGTCGCAGGAAAAGATTGGCTGACAGGGCCATGGCGGACGCGAAACTCCCGTTCATTTCCTCCGGGAAACCGCGTCGAAACAAGAATTTCGGGCCACGGATATCCAGTTGGCCCAAAAATTGCTTTTTTATTCTATTTGGTCAAGCGCAAGTATGGCGGAAGGTGAATTTCCGTCGGCTTCAATCCAATCAAAGGCTGAAATTGTCGCCAAGATAGAGGCGGCGAACCTCGGGATTGTTGACGATGTCATTCGCGCGGCCATGCGTCAGCACTTCACCGGCATGGATGATATAGGCGCGGTCGATCAGGCCCAGCGTTTCGCGAACATTGTGGTCGGTGATCAGCACGCCGATGCCGCGAGCCGTCAGATGATGCACAAGGTTCTGAATATCGGAAACAGAGATCGGATCGACGCCGGCGAACGGCTCGTCCAGCAACATGAAGGTCGGGTCGGTCGCAAGCGCGCGGGCGATTTCCAGGCGGCGGCGTTCACCGCCGGATAGCGACACTGCTGCAGCCTTGCGCAGCTTGGAGATATGGAATTCTTCCAGCAGCTCGTCGAGCTTCTTTTCGCGCGCTGCCTTGTTCTTCTCGTGCACTTCAAGAACGGCTCGGATATTTTCCTCGACCGTCAGGCCGCGGAAAATCGAGGCTTCCTGCGGCAGGTAGCCGACACCCAAGCGCGAACGGCGATACATCGGCATCGTCGTGACGTCGTTGCCGTCGATCTCGATCGTGCCTTCGTCGACAGGCACCAGGCCGGTGATCATGTAAAAGCAGGTCGTCTTGCCCGCGCCGTTCGGCCCGAGAAGACCCACAGCCTCGCCGCGGCGAACCACCAGCGACACGCCGTTGACGACACGCCGCGTGCTATAGGTCTTGGTCAGACCCCGCGCAATCAGCGTGCCCTGGTAACGGCTCTTGTCTCCGGCGGAACCGTCCGCGGCCTGCGGCGCGGACTGGCCGAACATTTTGGGAAGCGAGAAAAGTTTCACGAGAGGGCCGGATCAGTTCTTCTTCTGGGACTTCGGATCAAGCTGGATCTGGACGCGGCCCCCGCAGCTATCCAGTTGCGCCTGCCCGGTCTCCATGTGAACGGTAAGCTGGCAGCCGGTGAAGACGTTCGGGCCATCGGAGAGAACGACTTTGTCGCCCTTCAGAACGAAGGTCTGTGCCGCCATGTCGAACGCGCCGTTATCGGCCGTCGCCGTCTGCGTTCCGGAGCTGACGAACACCTTGTCGCTGACCAGAATGTGGTCGATATCGGCATTGCCGGAGGAGATCGACGCGGCACCTGCATCGGGCTTCGCCTTTGCATCGGTCGCCTGTCCGTCTGCTGCCGCCTTGGGCTTGTAGAACACCGTCATATGCCCGGCCTGCAGGGTCGTCTTGCCCTGCACGACCTTCACGTTGCCGGTGAAATCGGCCTTGTGTTCCTGGTCATGAATTTCGAGCTTGTCGCTCTCGATCTGGATCGGCTCGTTCTTGTCGAGCTTGAGGCCATCCATCTGGCTGGTGGTCGCCTGCGCAAACGCGGCTCCCGCGATCATCAGAAGTGCCAGAGCGCCGCCGGTTGCTGCTGCGCCAAACTTACGTACTGAAGAGTGACAATCTTTTGTCATTAAATAACCCGGCTGTTAGGTGCCCTGTTTGCGGATGGCGGATGGATCGACGTTCATACGAACTTTCCCCTCGAACGTGATCACGCGACCCTTATCCGCCATCTTGAGGGAGTTCGCAACAACCGAAGTTCCCTCTTTCGTGATGGTAACGGGATCATCAGTCGACATGCTGCCGCCCTTGATATCGAGCTTTGCAGACTTGAAATCGGCTTTCAGTCCATTGCTCATGATAACAGTGAATGGCGAAGTCAGCGCCAGCTTGTCCGTCGCGCGGTCATAATCTGCGGAAGAGGCCTCGACGCTGGCGACCAGGCCGTCACTGACGGGAACGGCTGCCTTGATCGTCTCGAGCGTGATGAGGCTGGGGTTCTTGATATCCTGCAGTGCGCGCTCGGCGAGCATGGAATAATTGATGCCGTCGGAATTGCGGCCTGAGATCGCGGGCTTCGCCATGACGACCTTGCCGTTCTCGATCTTGGCCCCTTCGATCTTGATATTCTCCGGCAGATAGGCCCGGATCATAGAGACGGCGATGAAGATCAGCGAGATGATGACGGCGGTGACCGGCAGCAGTACTTTCAGGCGGCGGACGCGCGCGGAGTGATGCAACGCAGCGCCATAGGCGTTGCGCTCGGGTCTGGCAATTGCAGCCCCCCCGCCGCTGTTGATGGTGTTGAGCATCGGTCTGTCCGTGTCTGTTGATCGGCTTCCTATATAGGAACTACTACCGTCGATCACAGATCGTTTCGCATTATTACATTAGCTTGCCAATATGGATTTTTTTCTGCAACAAGCAACAAACGGATGAAAACGAGGTAAACCGGCATTTTCACAACACTATGCCGCCTTATCTCATGCCGCAGTGAATGAGGCCGCCGCCGGCCCTGGAGGACTTATGGACAGCTCGACGATCGCCGACCGCCGCAAACTTCGCCGGCGCCTCGGATTTTGGCGCATCGCCGCAGCGCTGCTTCTCGTCGCACTCGGCTTCTCTCTGTACCAGTTCTTCCGTGCTGATATCGAGCAGAGCCGGCCGCAGATCGCCCATGTGACGATTTCAGGACTGATCACCGACGACGACGAATTGCTGGAGCGGCTGAAGAAGATCGAGGAGAATGATCAGGTCAAGGGCGTGATCATCTCGATCTCCTCGCCAGGCGGCACGACCTATGGCGGCGAGAAGATTTTCAAGGCGATCAGGGCGATTTCAGCCAAGAAGCCTGTCGTTTCGGATGTGAGGACGCTGGCCGCTTCGGCCGGTTATATGATTGCCACGGCAGGCGATACGATCGTCGCCGGCGAGAGCTCGATCACCGGATCGATCGGCGTCATCTTCCAGTACCCGCAGATCCAGCCGCTGCTCGACAAGCTCGGCGTGTCCCTGCAGGAGATCAAGTCCTCGCCTTTGAAGGCCGAGCCCTCGCCCTTCCACAACACCAGCGAGGAAGCCAAGGCAATGATCAACAGCATGGTCCAGGACAGCTATGCCTGGTTCGTCGATCTCGTTGCCGATCGCCGGAAAATGCCACGCGATGAAGTACTTAAGCTTGCCGATGGGACGATCTATACAGGCCGCCAGGCGCTGAAGGTCAAGCTCGTCGATCAGCTCGGYGGCGACCCCGAAATTCGCGACTATCTGGCCAAGCGGGATGTCAGCAAGGACCTGCCCGTGGTCGATTGGGACAAGAAGAGCAACACGCCTTTCCTGCTCGCCGGTGCCCTTTCAAAGGTCGCGACGCTTCTTGGTTACGGCGACCTCGTCAAAAGCCAAGCGCTTGAGGGCATTCTGCCACAAAAGTTGCTCCTTGACGGGCTCGTTTCAGTTTGGCAGTTTGGCCGCGATTGATAAGAAATCAATAATTTAAGGGGGCGACCGTGATCAAGTCGGAACTGGTGCAGATAGTTGCCGCGCGCAACCCGCATCTCTATCACCGCGACGTCGAGAATATCGTCAATGCCGTTCTCGACGAGATCACCGATGCACTGGCAGCGGGCAACCGCGTCGAACTGCGCGGCTTCGGCGCCTTTTCTGTCAAGAACCGCCCATCGCGCTCCGGCCGGAACCCCCGGACCGGCGACACCGTGTTCGTCGAAGAGAAGTGGGTTCCGTTCTTCAAGACCGGCAAGGAACTGCGCGAACGGCTGAACCCCGGCCAGGCCGATCAGGACGACTGAGACCTGCCCTGCGGCGAAACCGCGCTTGAAGTTCGCCCGCCGATTCCTATTCTGCATAAAGTCTGAAAGCGCCGTTTGAACGCGGCGCTGATAATGCGCGGAGGCCATCCATGGCGAAGAAGATCACCAACCTTTTGATTTTGCTGCCGCTAGGCATCATCCTGATCATCTTCTGCGTCGCCAACCGGCAGATCGTGACGCTGGCCTTCAATCCCTTCCGGCCCGAAGATCAGGTCCTGTCACTATCAGCGCCATTCTTCGTCTTCATCTTCATCGCGCTGATCATCGGCATGTTTGCCGGCTCTGCCGCCACCTGGTTCAGCCAGGGCAAGCACCGCAAGCGGGCACGCAACGAAGCCAAGGAGGCGGTGCGCTGGCAGAGTGAGGCAGATCGCCACAAGGCGCGGGCTGAAGAGGTCGCAGGCCAGCTTCCATCGCGATAATCAGCGCGGCGGATCGAAGGTCAGCTCCTCGTACTCGCCTTCCGACGACGTGCCTCCCCCGGTAACGGCGAAGCCCCTGGATAGATAGAAGGCTTTTGCCTGGGCATTGTTGACCAGGCATTTCAGCCGGTATTTATGCCGCGGCCAGTCCGGAAGTGCGGCAAGCAGCACTGTGCCGACGCCCTTGCCCTGCCATTCCTTGCGGATATAGAGCATGTGAATGAAATCATCGGCTGCCCAGAGCGTCATGAAACCGGCGATCGTGCCATCGTCCGCCTCTGCGAGCCAGACGAGTTCGCCTTGCGTGTGAGCCGCAAAATCCTCGTGCCGGAACTTATACGGATCGACCCAGGTGAAGGTCTGGCGGCGAACCTGGAGATAAATGTCGGCCAGCTCTTCGCGATCCGAAGGCTGCGGGGTCCTGATCGTCACGTTCATGCTTCAGGCTTAGCTTAGACATCGCAAGCCGCCAATGGCCCGAGGCTCAGATCGCTGCCTTTTCCGAGACTGCCGCATTGAAATCGGCGAAGAACTGCTGTGCCAGTTTCTGCGAGGTGGAATCCACCAACCGAGCACCAAGTTGCGCAAGCTTTCCGCCGACCTGTGCCTTCGCCGCATATTGCAGGATGGTTTCGCTCCCATCTTCCTTCAACACGACATCGGCGCCGCCTTTGGCAAAGCCTGCGATACCGCCCTTGCCTTCGCCCGAGATCGTGTAGCTTTCAGGCGCGTTGATATTGGACAGCGTCACCTCGCCGTTGAAGGTGGCCGAGACCGGGCCGATCTTGATCTTGACCGTCGCCGCCAACTCGGTCGGCGAGGTCATCTCCAGCACCTGACAGCCCGGAATGCAGCGCTTGAGGATGTCTGGATCATTGAGCGCGGCCCATACGGCATCGCGCGGAGCGTTGATGCGTTCCTCTCCGGTCATATCCATTCGAAATCCTCCCATTTCGGATCGCTAAACTTATCACAGCGGGAAAGCGCTTTGCCAAGGTGAAACGGAATGCTATTTGCACGGGCTCTATCGAATTGAAGACGCGGAACACCACGTTGAAACAAAAAGAACGCCGGCCGGGCGCAAAGACGCCTTCCGGCTCCCCCGGCCACCGCCGCAACGACGAGCGCCCCAACCGCCCGGCAAAGCCCGCAGCGAAACCTGCGGCTGCCCGTGAAACAGTGCGCGAAGCCGCAACGAGCCCTGCTATCGAACGCCCGTTGCAGACCCGGACGGGCGACCGGCCAGCTGAGCGCGTGCCTGTCATCCTGGAATCGCTGGGTGCCGGCGATTTCCACCTGATCGACAGCGGCAACGGCCAGAAACTCGAACAATACGGGCCCTATCGCATCATCCGCCCCGAGGGACAGGCGCTGTGGCAGCCGTCACTTCCCCCGCATGTCTGGGAAAAGGTCGATGCCGCCTTCACCGGTGACGTCGATGAAGAAGGCACCGGCCGCTGGCGTTTTCCGAAGGACGCGCTCGGCGAAACCTGGCCGCTCCATTTGCTCGGCGTCGATTTCTTCGGCCGCTTCACGTCGTTCCGGCATGTCGGCGTATTTCCGGAACAAATCGTCCATTGGGCCTGGATGAAGGAACAGGTCGAGCAGGCCGGCAGGCCGCTCAAGGTGCTGAACCTCTTTGGCTATACCGGTGTCGCCTCGCTGGTGGCGGCTGCAGCCGGTGCCGAAGTCACCCATGTCGATGCCTCGAAGAAGGCAATCGGCTGGGCACGCGAGAACCAGGCGCTCGGACGGATGGAAAAGCTGCCGATCCGCTGGATCTGCGAAGACGCGATGAAGTTCATCCTGCGCGAGGAGCGCCGCGGCAACACCTATGACATCATCCTGACGGATCCGCCGAAATTCGGCCGCGGGCCGAATGGCGAGGTCTGGCACCTCTTCGAGCATCTGCCTCTGATGCTTGACATCTGCCGCGGCATCCTGTCGCCCAAGGCCGTCGGCCTGGTGCTGACCGCCTACTCGATCCGCGCCAGCTTCTATTCGATCCACGAACTGATGCGCGAAACGATGCGCGGCGCCGGTGGCGTCGTCGAATCCGGCGAACTGGTGATCCGCGAAGGCGGTCTCGACGGCAAGACGCCGGGCCGCGCCCTTTCTACGTCTCTCTTCTCCCGCTGGGTGCCGAAATGAATGAATACCACGATCGCGGACCCCGCCGGGTCGGCCAGGTGAAGGAAGTCACCTCGCTTGCCAATCCGATTATCAAGGACATTAAGGCGCTCAGCGACAAGAAGACCCGCGAGCAGAGCGGCACCTTCATGGCCGAGGGCCTGAAGCTCGTGATCGACGCGATCGAGCTCGGCTGGACGATCCGCACCCTGGTCTATGCCAAGGCCGCGAAGGGCAAGCCGCTGGTCGAGCAGATGGCGGCAAAGACCGTCGCCTCGGGCGGGCTAGTGCTTGAGGTGAGCGAGAAAGTGCTTTCCTCGGTCACGCGCCGCGACAATCCGCAAATGGTCGTCGGCATCTTCGAGACCCGCTGGAAGCCATTGCGTGATATCCATCCCCAGCAGGGCGAAACCTGGATCGCACTCGACCGCGTCCGCGATCCCGGCAATCTCGGCACGATCATTCGCACCGCCGATGCAGCAGGCGCCTCCGGCGTCATCCTTGTCGGCGAAACGACGGATCCTTTCTCGCTGGAGACCGTGCGCGCCACCATGGGCTCGGTCTTTGCCGTGCCGGTCACCCGCGCTTCTCCCGAGGACTTCATTGCCTGGAAGAAGACGGCCGGTGTTTCGGTGGTCGCAACGCATCTTGCCGGATCGGTGGACTACCGCACGATCGACTACAAGAAGAAGCCCGTTGTTATCCTGATGGGCAACGAGCAATCCGGTCTGCCGGATCAGCTTGCAAGCCAGGCCGATGCCCTTGCCCGCATTCCGCAGCAGGGCCTTGCCGACTCGCTCAACCTTGCCGTTGCCAGCGCCGTTATGCTCTTCGAGGCCAGGCGGCACCTTCTCTCATTGTCCGAGGCAAAATGACCGAACAGACGCTCCCGCGCCCGGCCCTCTTTTCGCGCCCGCTGCCGATCTTGCTGTTCATCGTGGTGGCAGTGATCCTCGATCAGGCTGTGAAGATTACCGTCGATCACTATCTGCCGCTGCAGGAGATGGTTCCGGTCATTCCGATGCTGGCGCTCTATAGAACCTACAATCTCGGTGTCGCCTTCTCGATGCTCTCGGGTATGGACGGCTGGTTCATCGTGGGAATGCGCCTGATCATTGTCGCCTTCGTGATCTGGATGTGGCATCGCACAGCGAAGGACCGCTGGATCGCGCATACCGGCTTCGCGCTGATCATTGCCGGCGCGCTCGGCAACCTCTTCGACCGCTTTCTCTACGGGCACGTGATCGATTATATCCTGTTTCATACCGAAACATGGTCGTTCGCAGTTTTCAATCTTGCCGATAGTTTTATCACCGTCGGCGCGGGATGCGTGATTCTTGACGAGTTGCTGCAACCGAAAAAGGCCGAAAGCTAAAATTTTAGCTTTTTCCTGAAGGCATTCGGAAGAGCGCCTATGTTAGCCAGCATTCATGCAAAGCTTGGCTCAACTGCAGGAAAGATTGACCGCGGCATTCGGTCCCGCCAAACCGCAGGCAATGCGGACGGCGGATGATAACCTGCAATCCAAGGCTGACGCGCTGCCCGAACACCGGAAGCGGCCGCTTCGCAGCATTGTGTCATATTGGCTCGGTGGCGCCGGTCTGATTGCGGCCTGCCTCCTCATTTTTCTCGGACAGGCAGGCGGCATTCTGTTTCTATCCGCCGGACTTGCCTTCATTGCTGTCGTGTTGATCGCCTATGCCGCCGCGTCGAGCCGCAAGACGAATTCCCGTCTGGCCGCGAAGACCGGACATGAGCGCGTACCGGCCAGCGAGGCAGCAGATCTTTTTGCCAATGTCCACGACGTACTTGGCGATATCACCGTTACCCGCAGCATCGACCGGCGAATCCTTGGCGCCAACGCGACGTTCCGGCGTCTCACCGGGCGGCTGAAGCCGGAAGGCCAGACCTGTGAGGAAATCGGCATTGCCTTTCGCCCCGGCGCCGAACCGCATCGCTTCGACGTCGAGATCTCGACGCCGGAGGGACAGCGCATCTTCGTCTGGAACGACGTCGTCACCCGCGACCCCACGAGCGGCAATCTGCTGATCCAGAGCGTTGCCCGGGACGTGACCGCCGAGCGCCTGACGGCACAGGCCCGCGAAGAGGCGCGGCAGAAGGCGGAATACAACAGCGCGGCAAAGTCGCGTCTGCTTGCCACCGTCAGCCACGAAATCCGCACGCCACTATCCGGCATTCTCGGCATGACGCATCTGCTGACCCAGGCGCAGATGACGCAGGAGCAGCAGAATTATATCGGCGGCATCCGCCAGTCCGGCCACGCGCTGACGCAGCTGGTTGAAGACCTGCTCGATTTCTCGACCATCGAAGTCGGCCGTTTCCAGCTGCGGCCGCGATCGGAATCGCTCCGGCAGTTGCTGGAGAGCGTCGTCGAGATGCTGGCGCATCGCGCCCATGAGAAGGATATCGAGATCGGCGCGACCGTGTCTTCGGATGTCCCCGAATTCATGAGCTTCGATCCGGCCCGTCTTCGCCAGGTGCTATTCAACGTTATCGGCAACGCGGTAAAATTCACCCAGGCCGGCGGCGTCTTCATCCGCGCGGCCCTGACGGACGACGAACTCGTCATCACCGTGACCGACACCGGACCCGGCATGACGGCGGAGGAGCAGTCGCGGATTTTTGCCGAATTCGAACAGGGAGGAACGATGATGGAAAAGAGCGGCGGCACCGGGCTTGGGCTGACGATCTCCGCCCGCATCATGCGCGAATTCGGCGGCTCGCTGACGGTTGCCAGCGAAAAGGGCAAAGGCAGTGAATTCACCATCCGCTTCCCGGCAGGCATGACTGAAGAAAGCCGCGGACGGCGCAAAGGGCTGCTGGCAGGAAACACGGTCCTATTGCTCGCACCGGCCGGTGCGGCGCGGGCCGCTATAGCTGAGACGGTGACGGCACTCGGCGGCGATTGCCACCTCGTCGAAGACGGCGAGACGGCGCGCGAGACGCTGCTTTACATGGCCGGTCGCGGACAACGCCCGACCGACATTATCATCGATCATCGGCTATCGGCCGAGTTCTCCAGCCACCTTGCCGATCGCGCCGACATTGCAGCGCTCGGCCTGCGCAAGATCCTGCTCGTCAATCCGGAAGAACGCAATTCCCATGCGCTCGATCTCTTCGACGCCTGGCTGATCCGGCCGCTGCGCGAGCAGTCGTTGATCGACGTACTGCGCGGCCGTATGCGCGGCATGGAAAAGCGCGACGCTCTGAACGACAATCAGCCAGGCTTCAGCGCCTCGATCCCGGAAGCCAGCCAGCAGCACGGACTGAATATCCTGCTTGGCGAAGACGATCCGATCAACGCGATGCTTGTGCGTGCGATGCTGGAAAAGGGGGGGCACACCGTCCGCCATGTCGAGGACTTCGAGGCGCTGCTCGATGGCGCCCTGTCCGAGAACGGCAGCAGGCCTGATATCATCATCAGCGACCTGACCATGCCGGGCGGCGAAGGTGTTGACATGATCGGCCGTCTGCGTGGTCACGAGCGGCGGCTCGACCTGCTGCCGGTGCCGGTCATCGTGCTGACGGCGGACAAGCGGGACGAGTCGCGCCGCGCGGTTCTGCTCGCCGGGGCCAACCGCGTCATGATCAAGCCCATCGATCCCATCCGGCTACTGACCGAGGTCCAGGCCGTCGCCGCGCTCTCCGCAAGACGCGCCGAAGCGCTCTGATGATGAGTGACACCAGCTGCATTTTTCCGTAACATTGATGTCACTTTCCTGTCGCACATTAGTGTTTTATGGCAGCTCATGAGCCGGCAACGGGAGAATCGTCAATGGACATCGACACCTTGAATCGTGAGACATTGGTGGAGGCCACACGGCCGGCAACTTCGGCCCCGCCGAAAGAAAGCGACGTTCTCGGCCGCATCGGCAACCTCGAAACCCGGCTGGCCCGCACTGCAAGCGAAATCGACGCTTCGCAGCATGTCCGCTACCGCGTTTTTGTCGAGGAAATGGGCGCGCAGCTTCCGGCGGAGACAATGCGCCGCGAGCGCGACGTCGATGCCTATGACGCCTTCTGCGACCATCTGCTCGTTCTCGACCGCTCGATCGAGGGTGACAGCGAAGACCAGATCGTCGGCACCTACCGCCTGCTGCGGCAGGACGTCGCAATGGCGAATGGTGGTTTTTACTCGGCTTCCGAATTTGCGATCGGCGACCTGCTCGCCCGCCACCCCGACAAGAAGTTCATGGAACTCGGCCGCTCCTGCGTGCTGCCCGCCTACCGCACCAAGCGCACGGTCGAGCTTCTCTGGCAGGGCAACTGGGCGTACGCCCTGAAGCATGGTGTCAGCGCGATGTTCGGTTGCGCATCGTTTCCGGGCGTTCATCCGGAAAGCCATGCACTGGCGCTTTCCTTCCTGCACCACACGGTCGTTGCCAAGGACGAGTGGGCTGTCGATGCCCTGCCGCATATGGCACGCGCCATGGATCTGATGCCGCCGGAGGCGGTGAACCCGAAGAAGGCGCTGATGGCGCTGCCGCCGCTGATCAAGGGCTATCTGCGCCTCGGCGCCATGGTCGGGTCGACCGCCGTCGTCGACCACGCCTTCAACACCACCGACGTGCTGATCGTGCTGCCGATCTCCAGCATCTCGGACCGCTACCTGAACTACTACGGCGCCGACGCCGGACGTTTTGCGAGCTGATAGCAGTGGGCAGGCGCCGTCACTCTTGACGGCGCCTGGTTGGACATTCATCCTGAAGTCAGCGTTTCAGTAGGGCGCATCGGCATGGTGCCGGCTGGGCTATGCCCGCCTACGATCTTCAACGTTGCGCCATGCCCAATTTCGAAAACCTCAAGAAAAAAGCCAAGCAGTTCAAACGCTGGCATCAGGATCGTTATTATCCTGTTGCTGCGGAAATTGGATATTGGCTCCCGCGCTTCAGGCACCTTGACGACAAGGCTATCCTCAACGCCGAGTTCAAGCTGGTTGATGCTCAAGAGCTGGTTGCCGCCATGGAGGGCTTTGAAAGCTGGGCCGCGCTGAAAGAGGGACTTAGCGAAATGAGTTCAGCAGCCAAGCAGCAATCCCCATCAACGCCTCGAATGATCGATTCACAGCCTCAGCTGTTCGTGAGCGACATCGATTCATCTCTCGCATTTTATGCCCAGAAGCTGAAATTCGAGACTATCTTCGCCTACGGCAATCCGCCCTTCTATGCCCAGGTCGCCCGTGACGCTGCGAAGCTGAATATCCGGCACGTCGATATCCCAGCCTTCAGCATTGAATTTCGGCGCCAGGAAATCGATGCGCTCTCGGCAACGATCACTGTCGACGATGTAAAGGCATTATTTCTGGAATATACGGCAGCCGGCGTTCCATTTTATCAGAGCCTGAAAACGGAGCCTTGGGGCGCGCGCACTTTCATCGTGCGCGATCCCGATGGCAACCTGATCATGTTCGCGGGTTGAGGACAGACTGAACAAAGCGGATGTGTCGCCCATTCCGCCTTGTCATTGCTATTCGCTTTACGACCCGGCCGCATAGGCGGCAATTGCCGCCATGTTGACGATGTCGCTGTCCTTGGCGCCCATCGAGGTGATCTGGACGGCCTTGTCGAGGCCGACGAGGATCGGGCCGATGACGGTGGAGCCGCCGAGTTCCTGCAGCATCTTGGTGCTGATGGAGGCCGAGTGGAAGGCCGGCATGACGAGGACATTGGCCGGGCCGGACAGGCGGCAGAACGGATACTGCTCCATCGCCTTGCGATTCAGCGCCACGTCCGCCGACATTTCGCCGTCATACTCGAAATCAACCCGGCGCTTGTCGAGGATCTTCACCGCCTCGCGTACGCGCTCGGAGCGCTCACCCGATGGATGGCCGAAGGTGGAGTAGGCGAGCATGGCGACGCGCGGCTGATACCCCATGCGGCGGGCGAGACCGGCGGCTTCCTCGGCGATATCGGCGAGCTCCTCAGCCGTCGGCATGTCATGCACGGCGGTATCTGCAACGAAGACGGTGCGGCCGCGCGCAAGCACCAGCGACACGCCGATAACCCGATGACCCGGCTTCTCATCGATGCAGCGGCGGACATCTTCCAACGCCGTCGAGTAGTTGCGAGTGATACCCGTTACCATGCCGTCGGCATCGCCGAGCGCCACCATGGTTGCCGCGAAATGGTTGCGGTCGTTGTGGATCAGGCGCTGCGCATCGCGGTGGAGGTAGCCCTTCCGCTGCAGGCGGGCATAGAGATAGTCAATATAGGCTTCGACGCGGGTCGAGATGCGGGCGTTGACGATTTCCAGACCGGGACGGTTGAGATCGATGCCGGCGCGCTCGGCCGTTGCCTTGATCAGGTCCTCGCGGCCAAGAAGGATCGCGGTGCCGAGCTGCTGGTTGGCATAAGAGAGCGCGGCGCGCATCACCTGCTCTTCTTCCGCCTCGGCAAAGACGACACGCTTCGGACGGCGGCGGACGCGCTCGTAGAGGCTCGCGAGCGTCGAGGCGATCGGGTCGCGGCGGGCGGAGAGCTCGCGGCGATAGCCGTCCATATCGGTAATGACCTTGCGGGCCACACCGCTTTCGATGGCAGCTTCCGCGACCGCGGCCGGGATCGCCGAGATCAGCCGCGGATCGAAGGGAACCGGGATGATGTACTGGGCGCCGAAGCGCGGGCGATTGCCTTGATAGGCTGCAACGACGTCATCGGGCACATCCTCGCGAGCGAGGCTGGCAAGCGCCTTGACGGCGGCAATCTTCATGTCGTCGTTGATCGTCGTGGCGCGAACATCGAGCGCGCCGCGGAAGATATAAGGGAAGCCGAGGACGTTGTTGACCTGGTTCGGATAGTCCGAGCGGCCGGTCGCCATGATTGCGTCGTCGCGGATGCGGGCGACTTCTTCAGGTGTGATTTCAGGATCCGGGTTCGCCATCGCGAAAATGATCGGCCGATCGGCCATCGAGCGGATCATGTCTTCCGAGAAGGCGCCCTTCTGCGACAGGCCGAAGACGACGTCGGCACCCTTCATCGCTTCTTTCAGCGTGCGGGCCTTGGTCTTGACGGCATGGGCCGACTTCCACTGGTTCATGCCCTCGGTGCGGCCTTGGTAGATCACGCCCTTGGTGTCGCAGAGCACGATGTTTTCCGACGCGAAACCCATCGCCTTGATGAGTTCGACGCAGGCGATCGCGGCGGCTCCGGCCCCGTTGCAGACGAGCTTCGTCGTCTTCAGGTCACGGCCGGTGAGCTCCAGCGCGTTGATCAGGCCGGCGGCGGCGATGATTGCGGTGCCGTGCTGGTCGTCGTGGAAAACCGGGATGTCCATCAGCTCGCGCAGGCGCTGCTCGATGATGAAACAGTCCGGCGCCTTGATATCTTCGAGGTTGATGCCGCCGAAGGACGGGCCGAGGAAGCGGACGCAATTGATGAACTCGTCGACATTCTCGGTATCGACTTCAAGGTCGATTGAATCGACATCGGCGAAACGCTTGAAAAGGACCGACTTGCCTTCCATGACCGGCTTGGACGCCAAAGCGCCGAGATTACCGAGACCGAGAATGGCCGTACCGTTGGAAATGACGGCCACCATGTTGCCACGCGTCGTGTAGTCGTAGGCAGTGGCGGGATCGGCGGCGATCGCCTTGACCGGAACGGCGACACCAGGCGAATAGGCCAATGAGAGATCACGCTGTGTCGCCATCGGCTTGGTTGGATTGACCTCGAGCTTGCCCGGCCGCCCCATTGAGTGGAAGTCCAGCGCTTCCTTGTCGGTGATGCCGTTGGCGGGGCGCTGCTTGCTGTTCATGTCGGGCATATGTCCTCCAAATCTCCTGGCAACCATCTTCGATTGCGCCGTTATCCCTCTATAGACACGCTTATTTGGGCCGACACGACGCCTTGCGAAAAAGCCGTACGGCTACAATCGATTAAAATATCCGCCGGAGCTGACAGGTGTCCCCTCAAGGGGTTCCTGACCTCGCGGTTCGCCGAATACCTCCCTCAATCCTCCTGTGGGCTAACGGCTCCCATTTCCCGATAGCTGTTGTCTTCTATAGCCGCGCTTCGATAGGGTGGCACCTGTTTTTTAGGGAAAAGCCGACCGACGTGAACGACAGAATGGATCCTCGACACGAAGCCTTTTCGGCTGCCGAACTTTCGACGGAGGAAAGCCGCGCCTCGGCGACGCCGATGATGGAGCAGTTCATCGAGATCAAGGCGAACAATCCGGATTCGCTGCTCTTCTACCGCATGGGCGATTTCTACGAGCTGTTCTTCGAGGACGCGCTCGATGCCTCACGCGCGCTCGGCATCACGCTGACAAAGCGCGGCCAGCATATGGGTCAGGATATCCCGATGTGCGGCGTTCCTGTCCATGCCGCCGACGATTACCTGCAGAGGCTGATCGGCCTTGGTTTCCGCGTTGCCGTCTGCGAACAGGTGGAAGATCCGGCGGAAGCCAAGAAGCGCGGATCGAAATCGGTCGTCAAACGCGATGTCGTCCGCCTGGTGACGCCGGGCACGATCACCGAAGAGAAGCTGCTTTCGCCATCGGAATCGAATTATCTGATGGCGCTCACTCGTATCCGCGGCGCATCCGAACCGCTGATGGCCCTTGCCTGGATCGACATTTCAACCGGTGTTTTCCGTCTCGCCGAAACAGAGAGCTCCCGCCTGCTGGCTGACATCCTGCGCATCGAACCGCGCGAGCTGATCGTGCCGGATACGATGTTCTACGACCCGGAACTAAAGCCTGTTTTCGATGTGCTTGGCCGGGTGGCCGTGCCGCAGCCGGGCGTGCTGTTCGACAGCGCGACGGCAGAGGGCCGCATCACCCGTTATTTCGGCGTCTCGACGCTCGATGGCTTCGGGACTTTCTCGCGGGCAGAACTTGCGGCTGCGGCCGCCGCTGTCGCCTATGTCGAGAAGACCCAAATCGCCGAGCGGCCGCCGCTTGGAAAGCCCGAGCGCGAGAGCGGCGCTTCGACGTTGTTCATCGATCCGGCGACCCGCGCCAATCTCGAACTGGCGAAGACGCTCTCGGGAGACCGCAACGGATCGCTCCTGAAGGCTATCGACCGTACAGTTACCGGTGGTGGCGCACGGTTGCTCGCCGAGCGGCTGATGTCGCCGCTGACCGATCCGGCAAGGATCAACGAGCGGCTGGATTCAATCGGCTTTCTGATCGAAGAGCCGTCACTTTGCGGCGATCTGCGGGACGCCTTGAGGCATGTGCCGGATATGCCGCGTGCGCTTTCCCGCCTGGCGCTCGATCGTGGCGGACCGCGCGACCTCTGGGCGATCCGCCAGGGCCTTGGTGCCGCCAGCGAACTGGCGCGCCGTCTTTCGGATGCCCTGTTACCCGCAGAACTCGATAGCGCCTCGACCGAGCTTCGTGCGCTTCCGCCCGCGCTGGAAGCCCTGCTCGGCGAGACGCTGGCCGACGAATTGCCGCTGCTGAAGCGCGATGGCGGCTTCCTGCGCGATGGTGCGGATGCCGAGCTCGACGAAGTCCGGGCACTGCGCGACCAGTCCCGCCGCGTGATTGCCGGACTGCAGCTGCAATATGCAGATGAGACCGGCATCAAGTCGCTAAAGATCAAGCATAACAATGTGCTCGGCTATTTCATCGAGGTGACGGCGGGCAATGCCGGGCCGATGACGGATACCGCCGAAGCCAAGGCGCGCTTCATCCATCGCCAGACGATGGCCAATGCCATGCGTTTCACGACGACCGAGCTTGCCGATCTCGAAAGCCGTATTGCCAACGCCGCCGACCGGGCGCTGCAGATCGAGCTGAAGGCCTTCGACCAGATGACCGCGGCCGTCGTTGCCGAGGCCGAAGCTATCAAGGCTGGCGCCCGGGCGCTCGCGATCATCGACGTTGCCGCGGCCTTGGCCCTGCTCGCCGACGAGCAGGCCTATTGCCGCCCGATGGTCGATGGCTCGAAGATGTTTGCGATCGAAGGTGGCAGGCATCCTGTCGTCGAGCAAGCGCTGCGCCGCCAGTCGTCCGGGCCCTTCGTCGCCAACAATTGTGATCTGTCTCCCGCTTCCGACGGCAAGGACGGCGCCATTTGGCTGCTCACCGGCCCGAACATGGGCGGTAAGTCGACCTTCCTGCGCCAAAACGCCCTGATTGCGATCCTGGCGCAGATGGGCTGTTTCGTTCCGGCGGCATCGGCGCATATCGGCATCGTCGACCGGCTGTTTTCCCGCGTCGGCGCATCCGACGACCTCGCCCGTGGCCGCTCGACCTTCATGGTCGAGATGGTCGAGACCGCGGCGATCCTCAATCAGGCTACGGAGCGCTCGCTCGTGATCCTCGATGAAATCGGCCGCGGAACGGCGACGTTCGACGGCCTGTCGATCGCCTGGGCCGCTGTCGAGCATCTGCATGAGGCCAACCGGTGCCGTGGCCTCTTCGCCACGCACTTTCATGAGCTTACGGTTCTGTCGGAAAAGCTTGCCCGGCTATCGAACGCCACGATGCGCGTGAAGGAATGGGATGGCGACGTGATCTTCCTGCATGAAGTCGGCCCGGGCGCGGCGGATCGCTCCTATGGCATCCAGGTTGCACGGCTGGCCGGGTTGCCGGCCTCGGTGGTTGCCCGCGCGCGCGACGTGCTGACGCGTCTTGAGGACGCCGACCGCAAGAACCCGGCGAGCCAGTTGATCGACGACCTGCCACTTTTCCAGGTGGCGGTGCGCCGCGAAGATGGCAATCGCGGGCCGTCGAAGGTCGAGGAAGCGCTGAAAGGCATGAGCCTTGACGACATGACGCCGCGCGAGGCGCTGGACGCGCTTTACGCCCTCAAGAAGCAAGTGAAGTAGGAGCCCGCCGGATGTTCATGCGCAGCCTCGTCCGCGAGACACAGCGGCTTTCCGATATGTTCACGATCCTCGAGGCGCTGCGCAAGGCCGACGAGCATGGCAATCCGCGGGGCTGGAACTCGCCCTATGGCCTACTGGAAGTGACCCGCAGCTGCGCACTGATCTGCGAACTGGCGTCGATGATCGCCAAGGCGGGATACCGCGAATGCGACAGGCCGACGCTCGAGGCGATCACCGGTGAAGCCCGGCAGGTGCTGTATTCGGTCCAGGCCCAGGCCGCCTGAAAGCCGGCGCCCGCCGAACTTGCGGCAAACCGCCTCGCCACAGCCCGCGCCAACACCTTTTCGCCAAAATTAAAGGTTCTTGAGGTATGAAGCCGGTGTCATTCGCCGGGCAGAGAGGCTATAGCGCATGCAGACGAAACGAGAGGCGCAGAACGATCAAGCCGCGCCGCGCGAACAGAGCATGGCGAAGCAAGACATCGACTTTTCCAGCATTCTTGATACCGCCTACCTGCAGAGCCAGTGCGACGCCGTCGCCGAGGCCAACAGGAACCGGCCGGATCTACTGCGCTCCGACCTTCTGGCGCTTCTCAAGAAAGCGAGCACAGAGGGCCGCCAGAAAGCCCGGACACTGCTTTCGGAAGACGGCAGCGGACTGAATTGCGCTTACCGCATCTCCTGGCTTCAAGACCAGATCATCGCGGTCCTCTACAATTTCGCGATCACCCACGTGTTTCCGAAGCAGAAGGACAAGTTCGCGGTGACCGCGGTCGGCGGCTATGGCCGAGACACGCTGGCGCCGGGTTCCGATATCGACCTGCTATTCCTCTTCCTGCCGAAGCCGAGTGAAGAGACCCACAAGGCGGTCGAGTTCATGCTCTACATCCTCTGGGACATGGGCTTCAAAGTCGGCCACGCGACCCGCACCGTCGAAGAATGTATCGCGCTGTCGAAATCCGACATGACCATACGCACGGCGATCCTCGAAATGCGCTATATCTGCGGCCTCCAATCGCTGGAGACCGATCTCGAAGCGCGCTTCGACAAGGAAATCGTCACCGGCACCGGCCCGGAATTCATCGCCGCCAAGCTTGCCGAGCGCGACGAGCGCCACCGCAAGGCCGGCGACACGCGCTATCTCGTCGAGCCCAACGTCAAGGAAGGCAAAGGCGGTCTGCGCGACCTGCACACGCTCTTCTGGATCTCCAAATACTACTATCACGTCCGCGATCCCGCAGAGCTCATCAAGCTCGGCGTTCTCTCGAAGCAGGAATACCGGCTCTTGATGCGCGCCGAGGATTTCCTCTGGGCCGTGCGCTGCCATATGCACTTCCTGACCAACAAGGCGGAAGAGCGGCTTTCCTTCGACATCCAGCGCGAGATTGCCGAAGCGCTGGGCTATCAGCCGCGCCCTGGCCTTTCGGCCGTCGAGCGCTTCATGAAGCACTACTTTCTGGTGGCCAAGGATGTCGGTGATCTGACGCGCATTCTCTGCGCCGCGCTCGAAGACCAGCAGGCGAAGTCGACCCCGGGACTGAGCGGCGTGCTGAGCCGCTTCACGCACCGGACCCGCAAGATCGCCGGAAGTGCGGAATTCGTTGAAGATCGCGGCCGCATCACGCTTGCCGATCCTGAGGTATTCAAGCGTGACCCTGTCGCCATCATCCGGCTCTTCCATGTGGCCGATCTGAATGGACTGGAATTCCATCCCGATGCCCTGAAGCGGGTCAGCCGCTCGCTCGGCCTGATCGACAACGATCTGCGCGACAACGAGGATGCGAACCGGCTTTTCCTGTCGATCCTAACATCACACCGCGATCCTGCGCTGATCCTCCGGCGGATGAACGAGGCCGGCGTGCTTGGCCGCTTCATTCCCGAGTTCGGCAAGATCGTCGCGATGATGCAGTTCAACATGTATCACCACTATACGGTGGACGAGCATCTGATCCGCAGCGTCGATGTTCTCTCGGAAATCGACAAAGGCAAGGCCGAGGAACTGCACCCGCTTTCCAACAAGCTGATGCCGGGCATCGAGGACCGTGACTCGCTCTATGTCGCGGTGCTGCTGCACGACATTGCCAAGGGCCGCCAGGAAGATCATTCGATTGCCGGCGCCCGCGTTGCCCGCAAACTCTGCGCGCGCTTCGGCCTGTCGCAGAAGCAGACCGAGATGGTGGTCTGGCTGATCGAGGAACATCTGACGATGTCTATGGTCGCACAGACCCGCGACCTGACGGACCGCAAGACGATCACCGATTTTGCCGATCGCGTGCAGTCGCTGGAACGGTTAAAGATGCTGCTGATCCTGACGATCTGCGATATTCGCGCTGTCGGCCCCGGTGTCTGGAATGGCTGGAAGGGGCAGCTGCTGCGCACGCTCTATTACGAGACTGAGCTGCTGCTTGCCGGCGGCTTCTCTGAAGTATCGCGCAAGGAGCGCGCCGGTTTCGCCGCCGAAGCATTGTTCAACGCGCTCTCCGACTGGACGCAGAAGGACCGCAAGACCTACACGAAGCTGCACTACCAGCCCTACCTGCTTTCCGTTCCGCTGGAAGACCAGGTGCGCCACGCGCATTTCATCCGGCAGACCGACAAGGCTGGTCAGGCGCTGGCGACTACTGTCCGGACCGACAGCTTCCATGCGATCACCGAGATCACCGTGCTGTCACCCGACCATCCGCGCCTGCTTGCCGTCATCGCCGGCGCCTGCGCTGCAGCGGGTGCGAACATCGTCGATGCGCAGATCTTCACGACATCGGACGGACGCGCGCTCGACACGATCCATGTGAGCCGCGAATTTCCCAATGACGAGGACGAGCTGCGCCGTGCGGCGACGATCGGCCGGATGATCGAGGACGTGCTTTCGGGCCGCAAGCGGCTGCCTGAAGTCATCGCGACACGCACCAAGAATCGCAAGAAGAGCAAGGCCTTCGTCATTCCGCCGTCGGTCAACATCACCAACAACCTGTCGAACAAGTTCACCGTCATCGAGGTCGAATGCCTCGACCGCGCCGGTCTGCTGTCGGAAATCACCGCCGTGCTGTCCGATCTGTCACTCGACATTCAATCCGCCCGCATCACAACATTCGGCGAGAAGGTGATCGATACCTTCTACGTCACAGACCTCGTCGGTCAGAAGATCACCAGCGACAGCAAGCGCTCCAACATCACCGCCCGGCTGAAAGCCGTCATGGCGGGTGAAGAGGACGAACTGCGCGAGCGCATGCCTTCGGGCATCATCGCACCTGCCGCCACCAGGACTTCGCAGCCGAACGACAAGAAAGCCGGTTCGCCCGCATGAGCCTTGTCAAGAAATTTGCCACCGTCGGCGGCGCCACCCTCGGCAGCCGTATCTTCGGGTTTGCCCGCGAAACGCTAATGGCCGCCGCCCTCGGCACCGGGCCGATGGCCGACGTGTTCTACGCCGCCTTCCGCTTCCCGAACCTCTTCCGGCGGCTGTTCGCCGAAGGCGCATTCAATGCAGCCTTCGTGCCGCTGTTTGCAAAGGAGATCGAGGCGAATGGCACCGATGGCGCCAAACGCTTCTCGGAGGAAGTCTTCGGCGTGCTCTTCTCGGT
Source organism: Rhizobium sp. 10N427 (assembly GCF_056394605.1). Taxonomy (NCBI): domain Bacteria; kingdom Pseudomonadati; phylum Pseudomonadota; class Alphaproteobacteria; order Hyphomicrobiales; family Rhizobiaceae; genus Rhizobium; species Rhizobium sp. 10N427. The sequence continues at coordinate 135,504 of NZ_JBFTID010000004.1, forward strand.
ACTGCTGCTCATCACCATCGTGATGGAGCTCTGCATGCCGCTTCTGGTGCGCTTCATCATCGCGCCGGGTTTCACCGACGATCCGGACAAGTTCTCGATCACGGTGCGCATGGCGGCGGTGATGTTCCCGTATCTGATGTGCATGTCGCTGACGGCGATGATGAGCGGGATGCTGAATTCGCTGCATCACTTCTTTGCCGCGGCGGTTGCCCCTGTTTTCCTCAATGTCGTCATGATCGGTGCGCTGTTTTATGCGCTCTACACGGGCTCCGAGCCGCTGCAGACGGCTTGGTATCTCTCCTGGGGCGTACTTGCTGCAGGTATCCTGCAGCTCGCCGTCGTCTATATCGGCGTCATCCATGCCGGCATGAGTATCGGCCTGCGCCGTCCGCGCATGACGCCCAACGTCAAGCGATTGCTGATCCTCGCGGTTCCCGCAGCCGTCACCGGCGGTATAACCCAGATCAACCAGATGATCGGCCAGGCGATCGCCTCATCGCGCGAAGGTGCGATTGCAGCGCTTCAATATGCCGACCGTATCTATCAGCTGCCGCTCGGTGTCGTCGGCGTTGCGGTCGGCGTTGTCCTGCTGCCGGAGCTGGCGCGCGCGCTCAAGGGCGGCAATCTGCGCGAAGCCGGCAATCTGCAGAACCGCTCGATCGAATTCGTGCTGTTCCTGACGATCCCGGCTGCCTTCGCCCTCTGGATTCTCTCCGACGAGATCATCCGCGTGCTCTACGAGCGTGGCGCATTCCACCAGGAAAACACTGCCATCGTCGGCTCGATCCTGGCGATCTACGGTATCGGCCTTCCGGCTTTCGTGCTCATCAAGGCCTTGCAGCCGGGCTTCTATGCGCGCGAGGACACCAAGACGCCTATGCGGTTTTCAGCTGTTGCCGTCGGCGTCAACTGCGCAACGGCGCTGACGCTGTTCCCGCATCTTGGCGCCCCCGGCATCGCCGTTGCCGAGGCGACTGCGGGCTGGATCAGCACGGTGCTGCTGTTCACCACTCTTATTCTGCGCGGCCACCTCGCGTGGGAATGGGCGTTGGCTCGGCGCGCTGCGCTGCTCGTCGTCTCGGCCGCCGTCATGGGTGGCGTCATCATCTATCTGCAACATCGCTGGGAGCCGTGGCTCGCCTCAAGCGCTCATCTGACAACCAAGATCGGCACGCTGGGACTGCTGATTGCGATCTCGATGATCGTCTATTTCGCCACGGCATTCCTGATCGGCGGCGCCGATCTCGGCATGATCCGCCGCAACCTCAACCGCAAGCCGGCACCTTCCACCGAAGGCTGAGGCTCAACAGTAGGTCCATCGCCGCTTCGGCCCGGTATCGACATGGACGATGCCGTTGCAGTAGCGGCCGATACCACCGATGCCCGGTGCGCTCTGAGCGGCGGCAATAACCACCCGCTCGGAAACGCCGGGCACCCGGATATCGGCGGCATTGCAATGCCGGTGCTGAGAGTGCGACCGGCCGGAATGCGGCCGGAAACCCGATGTGACCATCGGGCGCCTGCCGGTCTTGGCGGCGATATGGGCAAGAATTCCTCTCAGGCGCGGCGGAAAGCAGCCGACACGGACGCTGACGGTCTGCACCGTGTAGGCGGATGTGGCGGCATTCTTGAGCAGCCGGACGGATGGCTTCTTGGCGGTCTGGGCATTGGCATTCAAGCAACAAGACACGGCGAAAAGACTGGCGAGCGCCAGGGATAGAATGGTGTGCATCGACGTCCCTCCGGAAAGGGCCGGGCTGAAAGGGCAGCGCCCGGCCGGATGGCGCCAGGAACGTTGGTTTCAATTGTGACCATTTTGTGAAATTATCTACCAATTGAAAATGTGAAAATACCTCATTTATAGGATATTCACATTTTCAACATAGCTATAAATGAGTATAAAATACTCCTGACACCCAAAACGGAATCAAGGCTTTGCCCATTGCGCGCATAGCCCATCCGAAATCGCTTTCGGCGCGCAAAAAATGCGGCTCGGCGGCTGAAAAAAGTTTAAGAAGGGAGCCTTCATCCCGTTGAAATGCCTTGAATCAGGAGCCCGGATCCATGCAGTCGCTGTTTCTCGTCACACTTGTCGTCGATGACTATGATCGCGCAAAGGCTTTCTATTGTGGTTCGCTCGGCTTCGACTGCCTGCAGGATGAGGCGATGCCGGACGGAAAGCGCTGGGTCGTGGTCAAGCCGCGCGGCGGCGAAGGTGCGGCCTGCCTGCTTGCGCAGGCTGCGGACGAACAGCAGAAGGCCGCAATCGGCAATCAGACCGGAGGGCGCGTCGGCTTCTTCCTGAGGACCGACGATTTCGCGCGCGACCATGCGGCGATGACTGCCGCCGGCGTTCGCTTTCTGGAGGAGCCGCGGCACGAGATTTACGGCACAGTCGCCGTGTTTTCGGATCCCTACGGCAACACCTTCGACCTCATCCAACACGCCGCATCCGCAGGCTCTTGATTGCCGCCTTTGACGCGTGCATAAGCGCGCCCGTTAGCAACATGGGCGTCGTGCCCTGGGGCCCTCCACCAGCCTAATCGAGGACATCATCATGGGCGAATTCAAGAAGCTCGTATTCTCCGGCGTTCAGCCGACCGGCAATCTCCATCTCGGCAATTATCTCGGCGCGATCCGCAAGTTCGTGGCGCTGCAGGACGGCAATGACTGCATCTATTGCGTCGTCGACCTGCATTCGATCACCGCGCAGCTGGTTCACGAGGACCTGCGCGGCCAGATCCGTTCTATCGCTGCCGCCTTCATCGCCGCCGGCATCGACCCCGAAAAGCATATTGTCTTCAATCAGTCCGCCGTGCCGCAGCATGCCGAGCTTGCCTGGGTCTTCAATTGCGTTGCCCGTATCGGCTGGATGAACCGTATGACGCAGTTCAAGGACAAGGCTGGCAAGGACCGCGAGAATGCCTCGCTGGGTCTGCTCGCCTATCCGAGCCTGATGGCTGCCGACATTCTCGTTTATCGCGGCACCCATGTGCCTGTTGGCGACGACCAGAAGCAGCACCTGGAGCTGGCGCGCGACATCGCCATGAAGTTCAATCTGGATTATCAGGATCACATCCGCCGGGCCGGTCATGGCACCGATATCGTGGTCGGCAACGAGCCTGTTCACGCCTATTTCCCGATGGTCGAGCCGCTGATCGATGGTCCGGCGCCGCGGGTCATGTCGCTGCGCGACGGCACGAAGAAGATGTCGAAATCCGATCCGTCCGACCTGTCGCGCATCAATTTGATGGACGACGAAGAGGCGATTTCCAAGAAGATCCGCAAGGCAAAGACCGATCCCGATGGCTTGCCGAGCGAAATCGAGGGTCTGAAGGGCCGCCCGGAAGCCGACAATCTCGTCGGCATCTATGCAGCGCTCGCCGACAAGACGAAGGCGGAAGTTCTTGCTGAGTTCGGCGGTCAGCAGTTCTCGGTCTTCAAGCCAGCCCTCATCGATCTGTCGGTGCAGGTTCTCGCGCCGATCACCGGCGAGATGCGCCGGCTGATGGACGACACGACCCATATCGACGCGATCCTGCGCAACGGCGGAGAGCGCGCCCGCGCCCGTGCCGAAGCCACGATGAAGGACGTCCGCGACATCATCGGATTTCTTTACTAGGCAAACATTGTTTGAGCCGGGCGTTGTCAGCCCGGCTCAAGCTTTGCCTGCCATGGATTTCCAGCATTGTCCGGACAGTCCGGACGATCATCCAACGCTGACGCGCTGCAAGGAACATCCATGACCCCGTCTGCCTCCACTCCAGGTGCGGCGCATTTGCCGGACGTCGAACTGCTGAAGGCTAAAGTCGCCGGGAACGGATGCCTCGTATACCAGCCCTACCTGAACGATCAGCAGCTCGCTTCGCTGGATCCGCAGGCTGTGCCGCTCGACATCTCGTTCAATACTGAGGCCGCAACGCGCGAATACGAGCTGTTCCGGACGCTCTACGATCACCATAGAGCCATCGGGTTCGATCCTTCCGCCTTCTGGGGTCTTGTTTCCAGCAAGTTCGCGTTGAAGGCTGCCACGCCATTTTCCCATTTCGTATCTCAGGCGAGCGAAGCGCAACGCGCCGGTTTCGACTGCTATGCCTACAATCCGATGCTCGCCAACGCCGCGATCTTTCTCAGCGCCTGGGATCAGGGTATCGCGACCGGCCATGTCGGCATGGACAAGATCTTCGATTACCTGGCCGCAACCGGTTACCCGGTCGGCGAGCCGCAGGGGCCTGATACATTCTTCTTCTGCAATTATTTCGTGGCAAACGACCGCTTCTGGAGAGGCTATTTCTCCTATTGCGAGGCTATTCTCTACGCCCTTGAGCAAGAGGCCGCCGCCGGCAGGCAGGCAGGTCTGGCCTATATCGGCCACGGCAATTATGCGCGCGACAAGAACACGAGCATGCGGCCGTTTGTCATCGAGCGCCTTCTCGGCCTCTACATCGCCTCCGCGCGCACCAGCGGACTGAAGGTCGCCGGTTTCGTTCCCCAGGCCGAAGACTTCGCCCGCAAATTCGGCGACCGCATGGGCAGCGCTTTGTTCGATCTCTGGTCAAAAAAGAACGATGGCATTGCAGGTGAAGGCGCTTCACGTTTCGAGACATGGAAGGAAGCCCGCTTCGCGATCGCATCGCAACCGATCCTCGCGCTTCATGCCGACGATCCGCCGGCCTGGCTCCCTAGGATCAACAAGCTCTAAGTGCCGAGCGAACCCGTCCGGAAGGTTTTGCGCTCGTACGAGGGGCTTGCAAATTTTCGGGTTAGGGTGTCAGAGTCCGCGCCATGGTATCAAAGCGACTCTCCCGTCTTGAAGGTCATCGCCGCAAGTTCATGGCGGTCATTGACGGTACACCCGAATGCCAGCGCGCCGTTCACTATGCCGGCCGGCGTGCCAAGAATTCCAACGGCGGCCTCGTTCTCGTCTATGTGATCCCGGAAGGCGATTTCCAGCAGTGGCTGGGCGTCGAGGAGATCATGCGTGCGGAAGCGCGCGAGGAGGCGGAAGCCGTCGTTGCCAAGTCGGCGCAGGTCGTGCGCGAGACGATCGGCATCGAACCGGAAATCGTCATTCGCGAAGGCAGCGCCGCCGAGCAGATCAATCTGGCGATCGAAGAAGACCGGGATATTGCTATCCTGGTGCTCGCAGCAAGTTCGGCGAAAGAGGGACCAGGACCCTTGGTCTCCTCGGTTGCTGGCAAGGGCGCGGCCTTTCCGATCCCCGTCACCGTGCTTCCCGATACGCTGACGAACGAAGAGTTGGACGCGCTTGCCTGAGAAGGGCAATTCTGGAGTCATTATCTCTTGAATGGCGCGGCCAAACAGCCTATTTTCTTTTGAAGAATTCTAAAGACGGCCCGAGCGACGGCTTGGCCGCATGGAGAGCGAAATGTTCATTCAGACCGAAGCCACCCCGAACCCCGCCACGCAGAAGTTCCTGCCGGGCAAGGTGGTGATGGAGAACGGCACGGCCGAATTCCGCAGCGCAGACGAAGCGCAGGCCTCGCCGCTGGCTGCGCGCCTGTTCGAAATCCCGGGCGTGACAGGCGTCTATTTCGGCTATGATTTCATTTCCGTCTCCAAGGACAATGCCGAATGGCAGCACCTGAAGCCGGCGATCCTCGGCTCGATCATGGAGCATTTCATGTCGGGCAAGCCTGTCATGGGCGATGCATCGATCCTGTCCGAGGATGCGGATGCAGGCGACGAGTTTTTCGATGCAGGCGACGAGTCGATCGTCCTCACCATCAAGGAGCTGCTGGACACACGTGTGCGTCCGGCCGTGGCCCAGGACGGTGGCGACATCACCTTCCGCGGCTTCAAGGACGGCAAGGTCTATCTCAACATGAAGGGCTCCTGCGCCGGTTGCCCCTCCTCTACCGCAACGCTGAAGCATGGCGTTCAGAACCTGCTTCGCCACTTCGTTCCCGAAGTGCAGGAAGTCGTCGCGGCCTAAACAACAGGTTTTGCGCATCGATTCACCCGACCGGGCTATTGCAGCACGGCCGGATGAATTTATTCTGCGCGCGGAAGAATTTATTCGGAAATTGATGGCATGATAATTCTGGCGCTCGACACGGCAGGTGTGGATTGCGCTGCCGCTGTTTTTGACAGCGGTAGTGAGACGGTGCTTGGGGAGGCATCGGAGATGATTGGCAAGGGGCATGCAGAGCATCTGATGGGCATCGTCGACCGCGCATTGTCGCAGGCCGGCAAGAAGCTCGCGATGGTCGAACGCATCGCCGTGACGATTGGCCCCGGCTCCTTTACAGGCATTCGAGTGGGCGTAGCCGCGGCCCGCGGTTTTGCGCTTGCGCTCGGCATCCCAACCGTCGGTGTCACGACGCTGGAAACCATGGCAGCAGCACAACGGCTGAAGACGCCTGACCGCGCAGTACTTGCCGCCATGGATGCCAAGCGCGACGAAATCTATCTCCAGAGTTTTTCTGCCGAAGGCGAACCGCTTGACGAGCCCCGCGCCGTGCCGATTGCGGAGGCCATCGCTTTCGCATCGTCTTTCGATGGCGAGATCACCGGCTCGGCTGCGCCGCTGCTGCGGCCCGAACTGACTGGCGACTATGCCAACGCATTTCCCATTTCCATCGTGGCGCGCCTCGGTGCTGCCGCTGATCCGTCTTCCGGAAAGCCGAAGCCCCTTTATCTGCGTGGACCCGACGCCAAGCCACAGGCGGGGTTTGCGATTGCGCGAGTATGACGATGCTGGAAGCCTATCTGTCGCTTAAGCCGGAATTCGAGATTGTCGCGATGGACAGCGATGACTGCCATGGGGTCGCGGTGCTTCACGGCGAACGATTCGCCCGCCCCTGGGGTGACGGTGAGTTTCACAGCCTGCTCAGCCAGGACAATGTCTTCGGTTTCGTCGCGCGCCAGACCAACGCTTTCCTCAAGAAGCCTCTGCCCGGTTTCGTTCTTGCCCGGCAGGTGGCAGGCGAGGCGGAAATCCTGACGGTCGCGGTGCAGACGAAGGCCGCGCGCTCCGGCCTTGGCTGGCGGCTGATGCAGGCGGCGATGCGCGAAGCGCATGCGCGGGGTGGTGAAAGCCTGTTCTTGGAAGTCGATGCGGGCAACGTGCCGGCACTTGGTCTTTACCGCAAGCTTGGCTTCGAGCAGGTTGGCGAACGCCGGGGCTATTACAAGGACGACAAGGGTGCGGTTTCCACGGCGCTTGTCATGAAGCGCGTTCTTCGCTAGTTCCCTCTTGGAACTGGAATCTCTTGTGAAGGCCGCCAATGACCGACGTAGCCAAGACCCTTGAGGAGCTTTGCGCCGAACGCGGCATGCGGATGACCGAGCAGCGCCGCGTGATTGCACGCATTCTCGAGGAATCGGAAGACCATCCCGATGTCGAGGAACTCTATCGCCGCTCCGTGAAGGTCGATGCGAAAATCTCGATCTCGACCGTCTACCGCACCGTCAAACTGTTCGAAGATGCAGGCATCATTGCCCGCCACGATTTTCGCGACGGCCGCTCGCGCTACGAGACGGTACCGGAAGAGCATCACGATCACCTGATCGACCTGAAGAATGGCGTCGTCATTGAGTTTCGCTCGCCGGAGATCGAAGCGTTGCAGGAGCGCATCGCCCGCGAGCATGGCTTCAAGCTGGTCGATCACCGGCTTGAACTCTACGGCATACCGCTGAAGAAAGACGAACGCTGATCCTATGACCGCAGCCGCAGGAAGTGCCCGCTGATGGTCTGGCTGCGCATTGTCTATGCCGCCATCGTCGTGGCGCTGGCGAGCCTGCTGCTGATGCCGTTCCAGCTGCTCGCGCTTTACTTCGACTGGAAGCTCCGCCGCACCCTTCCCCGGTTCTGGCACAGGATTGCCTGTCACGCACTCGGCATCCGGGTCCACGTTCACGGCAGTCTGGAACGGCGCCGGCCGCTGATGCTCTGCGCCAACCATGCATCCTGGATGGATATCATGGTGATGTCGTCAGTCGCCGACGTTGCATTCATCGCCAAATCCGAAGTGCGTAGCTGGCCAATCTTCGGACAGCTTGCGAGGCTGCAAAAGAGCGTCTTCATCGTCCGCGAAGAAAAGCGCAACACCGGCAACCAGGCCAATGAAATTGCCGGGCGCATGGCCGATGGCGAGATCGTCGTGCTGTTTCCCGAGGGCACGACATCCGATGGCAACCGCCTGCTGGAAGTGAAATCGTCTCTCTTCGGCGCGGCCGCCATGGCGGTTCCGCATTCGCCCAACGGTTCGGTCTTCGTTCAGCCTGTAGCAATCGCCTATACCAAGGCGCACGGCGTCGCACTCGGCCGCTATCATCGGCCGCTCGCGGGTTGGCCCGGCGACGTGGAGCTGATGCCGCATTTCATGGACGTCGTGAAAAACGGCGCCATCGATGTCGAGGTTCGCTTCGGCGAGCCCGTCGATTACCGCGCAGATTCGAACCGCAAGGACGTGAGTTCGACCATCGCGCGGCGCATCCGCGCGATGCTGAACAGCAGCCTGCGCGGACGCGAGATCAACTGACGCAAGATTTCGATTTTCTAGCGGGCAAAAAACCACTAAATAGCCCGCCATGACCCAAGACAGCGCCCTTCTTCAGGCCCCGGAACTCCCGAGCGAGAGCCTCCGTGATGGCAGCAACAGCCGCAAGGTCTTCATCAAGACCTACGGCTGTCAGATGAACGTCTATGACTCGACGCGGATGAGCGACGCCTTGGCGCGCGACGGCTACGAGCCGACCGAGGATATGGAAGAGGCCGACCTCGTCCTCCTCAACACCTGTCATATCCGTGAGAAGGCGGCGGAGAAGGTTTACTCCGCTCTCGGCCGCCTGCGCGAAATGAAAAAGAAAAAGGCCGCCAAGGGCAAGGAGATGATGATCGGCGTTGCCGGTTGCGTTGCCCAGGCCGAAGGCGAGGAAATCCTGCGCCGGGCGCCGGCTGTCGATGTCGTCATCGGCCCGCAGACGTATCACCGCCTGCCGGAAGCACTGCGCAAGGCCAAGGAAGGCCAGCGGATCGTCGATACGGAATATGCGCTCGAAGACAAATTCGAGCACCTGCCGATTGCCGAGGCGAAGAAGATCCGCTCGCGCGGCGTCACGGCTTTCCTCACCGTGCAGGAAGGTTGCGACAAGTTCTGTACGTTCTGTGTCGTGCCCTATACGCGCGGCTCGGAAGTGTCACGCCCGGTTTCGCAGATCGTCGATGAAGCAAAACAGCTTGTGGAAGCCGGCGTGCGCGAAATCACGCTGCTCGGCCAGAACGTCAATGCGTGGCATGGTACCGGTGCGAACGGCGAAGAGTGGACGCTCGGCGACCTTCTCTACCGGCTTGCTGAAATTCCCGGCCTCGCGCGGCTGCGCTACACCACCAGCCATCCACGCGACATGGACGACCGGCTGATCGCCGCGCATCGCGACCTCAGGGCGCTGATGCCCTATCTGCATCTGCCGGTGCAGGCGGGATCGGACCGTATTCTGAAGGCGATGAACCGCCGTCATACCGCTGCCGAATATCTGGCGCTGATCGAGCGCATCCGCGCCGCCCGCCCCGACATAGCCCTATCGGGCGATTTCATCGTCGGCTTCCCGGGGGAGACAGATCGCGATTTTGAGGATACACTCAAGCTCGTGGAGGAAGTGCGTTACGCGCAGGCTTTCTCCTTCAAATATTCGACACGGCCGGGCACGCCCGGCGCGGACTTGAAGGATCAAGTGCCCGAAGAGGTCAAGGCAGAAAGGCTCGAACGCCTGCAGGCGCTTCTCCTGAAGCAGCAGCAGGAATTTGCCGAATCCTGTATCGGGAAAACGATCGATCTGTTGCTGGAAAAGCCCGGTCGCATGGGAGGACAGCTTATTGGGCGTTCTCCCTGGCTTCAGTCAGTGAATGTTGATGCAAAAGCATCGCAAATCGGTGACATTATTAAAGTGCGAATCACCGGAACTGGAACGAACAGCCTGTTTGCCGAATTTGCAGAGGGCTGAGGTTCAACAAAGGAGCTCGACCGCTTGAACGGACAAGAATTGGTTTCTTCTTCACCGCGCCACCCACGCATTGCGAGCGACGCCAATCACTTTGTCCTGACGTTCGAGAACAACCGGTTCGCCAGCGAACTTTTTGGTCAGTTCGATCAGAACCTGAAGCTCCTCGAAGAGCGGCTTCACATCGATGCGCGCGCCCGCGGCAATTCCGTCGTCATCACCGGCGATGTGGTAACCACCAATCAGGCGCGGCGCACGCTCGATTATCTCTATGAAAAACTTCAGAAAGGCGGCAGCGTGGAACGATCCGACGTCGAGGGTGCCATTCGCATGGCCGTTGCGGCCGACGACCAATTGAGCCTGCCGACGATGGAGAAGAAAGCCAAATTGACCATGGCTCAGATTTCAACGCGCAAGAAGACCATCATTGCCCGGACGCCGACGCAGGACGCCTATATGCGGGCGCTGGAGCGCAACGAGCTGGTCTTCGGCGTCGGCCCTGCGGGTACCGGCAAGACCTACCTCGCGGTCGCGCAGGCCGCCCAGCTGCTGGAGCGCGGTGCAGTCGAGAAGATCATCCTGACCCGCCCGGCCGTCGAAGCCGGCGAGCGCCTTGGCTTCCTGCCCGGCGATCTGAAGGAAAAGGTCGATCCCTATCTCCGCCCTCTCTATGACGCTCTTTACGACATGATCCCGGGCGACAAGGTGGAACGCGCGATTACGGCGGGCGTGATCGAAATCGCCCCGCTCGCCTTCATGCGCGGACGCACACTTTCGAACGCGGCAATCATCCTTGACGAAGCGCAGAACACGACATCGATGCAGATGAAGATGTTCCTGACCCGTCTCGGCGAAAATTCGCGGATGATGATCACCGGCGACCCGAGCCAGATCGACTTGCCGCGCGGCGTGAAATCCGGCCTTGTCGAGGCCCTTCACCTGCTCACCGAAGTCGAGGGCATCTCGATCGTCCGCTTCAAGGATGCCGATGTCGTGCGCCACCCGCTTGTCGGCCGCATCGTCAGGGCTTATGACGCCACCTACACAGCGCGCGAAGAAGACGCGATCAAATAGGACTTATGGCCTTACTCGACATTCAGATCAGCGTGGAAGAAGGCGGCTGGCCTTCCGAGGACGAGTTGCAGCCTTTGACGGACCGCGTGCTGGAAAAGGCCGCGGACTATCTCAAGGCCAGTGCCAAGCAGAAGTTTCCCAAGATGGCCACCGAGGTTTCGCTGGTCTTCACCGACGACGAGTCGATCCGGGCGATCAATGCCGAATGGCGCCAGAAGGACAAGGCGACCAACGTCCTGTCCTTTCCCGCCTACCCGATCACGCCGGGCAAGATTCCGGGACCGATGCTCGGCGACATCATCATCGCCAGGGAGACCGTGGCGCGCGAGGCGGAAGAGCTTGAGAAGCCTTTCGAAGACCATCTGACCCATTTGATGGTGCATGGTTTCTTGCATCTGTTTGGCTACGACCATATGAATGATGCAGAAGCCGAAATTATGGAGGGGTTGGAGACTCGTATTTTGGCAGATCTCGGCCTATCTGACCCCTACGAAGGTCAAGACCTTAAATTGGAACCATGAGCGACTTTTCAGCAAAGACCACGGCAGACAGCAAGGATGCCGACCAATCTTCCTCCTCCGACGAGGGTGGAAGTAGTAGAAACGCCGGGCGATCTTTCTGGGCACGCGCAGCCCGCATCCTCCGGCCACAGCAAGGCTCGCGCCTGCGCGAGGACCTCGCCGACGCGCTGATGACCAGCGATACCGGCGACGACGCCTTTTCGCCCGACGAGCGGGCGATGCTGCACAATATCCTGCGCTTCCGCGAAGTTCGTGTTGCCGACGTCATGGTGCCGCGCGCCGATATCGAGGCGGTCGATCAGACAATCACCATCGGCGAGCTGATGATCCTGTTCGAAGAGTCCGGGCGCTCACGCATGCCTGTCTATGCGGACACGCTCGATGATCCGCGCGGCATGGTGCATATCCGCGACCTTCTCTCCTATGTCGCCAAGCAGGCACGCAACAAGCGCCGGACCGGCATCAAGGCAAAAGCCGCCGAACCGGTCGTCGAGATCGCGCCAGAAAACCTCCAGAAGGTCAGCCGCTCATCCAAGCCGAATTTCGATCTGGCACGGGTCGATCTGCAGAAGACGCTTGCCGAGGCAGGCATCATCCGCAAGATCCTGTTCGTCCCGCCGTCGATGCTGGCGTCCGACCTACTGCGCCGCATGCAGGTCAACCGCACGCAGATGGCGCTTGTGATCGACGAGTATGGCGGCACGGACGGCCTGGCATCGCATGAAGACATCGTTGAAATGGTCGTCGGCGATATCGACGACGAGCATGACGATGACGAGGTGATGTTCAAGCGTGTCTCCGAGGACATGTTCGTTGCCGATGCGCGCGTCGAGCTGGAAGAGATCGCCGCAGCGATCGGCCCGGATTTCGACATTGCAGAGCAGGTGGACGAAGTGGATACGCTGGGTGGCCTGATCTTCTCCGCACTCGGCCGCATCCCGGTCCGCGGCGAAGTGGTTCAGGCGTTGCCGGATTTCGAATTCCACATCCTCGATGCCGATCCGCGGCGCATCAAGCGGGTCCGCATCACCCGCAAGCGGCAGGCGATCCGCCGTCGCGTGAGGGACGGTGACGGTGCGGGCGGTTCCGAACAGGGCGACGACAGGCCCGCAGAATCCTCTGCGGCAAACTGAGCGCCCGTAAGGCACGACAAACAGCTGCTTTTTTGAAAGACTGCGAGCCGGGTTGATTCGCGGCTTGATGGGGACTGTGCATGGAGCGGCTTGCGGACAGGGTTATCCTGCTCTGGGGTTTCAAACGGGCGTTGCTGGCAATCCTTGCGGGCGCCATCGGCGTCATCGCCCTGCCCCCGATCGGCTTCTTTGCCGCGATGTTCATCTCCTTCACGCTGCTCGTGTGGCTGATCGACGGCGCGGCCGCCTCGCCGGAGGCAAGCTTCATCGGCCGGCTCTGGCCGGCCTTCGTCACCGGCTGGCTTTTCGGCTTCGGCTATTTCGTCGCCGGTCTCTGGTGGCTCGGTCATGCGCTGCTGATCGATTCCGAAGCCTTTGGCTGGGCGTTGCCGTTGGCCATTCTCGGGCTGCCCGCCGTGCTGGCGATCTTCTATGGTTTGGCGGCAGCCGCTGCCCGAATCTTGTGGTCCGAAGGTTTCGGCCGCATCGCAGCGCTGGCGGCGAGCTTCGGTCTGTTCGAATGGTTACGAAGCGTCGTCTTTACCGGATTTCCGTGGAATGCCATCGGTTACGGCATGATGCCGGTGCCGCTAATGATGCAATCGGCCCACGTGCTTGGCGTCATGGGCGTCACGGCGCTTTCCGTCTTCGTCTTTGCTGCACCGGCGCTGCTTGGCACCCGCCAGGGCGCCAGGACGGGTGTCTTTGCCGCTGGCCTGCTGTTTGCCGCGCATATCGGTTACGGCGGCTACATCCTCTACTACCTGCCGAAGCCAACGCCGGCGTCTGGGGCCACGCTGCCTGTCGTCCGCCTGGTGCAGCCGATGATCGACCAGGCGGCCAAGCTCGACAGCGATGCCGATCGCTCGGCGATTTTCGAACAGCATCTGAAGCTTTCTGCGGAAGCCCCGAAGAATGGCGCCAAGAAGCCCGATATCATCGTCTGGCCGGAAACCTCTATCCCTTTCATCCTGACCGACAACCAGGATGCCTTGACGCGGATCGCCGATACGCTTGACGATAACCAGATCCTGATTGCGGGCGCCGTCCGTGTCGAGGAGACCGGTCCCGGGAATGCGCCGCGCTATTATAACTCGATCTATGTCATTGATGGACGCGGCCAGATCATCGCAGCATCCGACAAGGTGCATCTGGTGCCCTTCGGCGAATATGTGCCGTTCGAGAACATCCTGGATAATTTCGGCATTCAGAATATCGTCGAGATGCCGGGAGGCTTTACCGCGGCCGCTAGCCGCGAAATGCTGAACCTGCCGGGTGGTCTCGCACTATATCCGCTGATCTGCTACGAAATCATCTTTCCCGGCGAAATGGCCGGGATCAATCAGGCCAACGCCATTCTCAATATTACTAATGATGCATGGTTTGGGTCTACGCCCGGGCCTTATCAGCACTTTCAGCAAGCGCGAATCCGCGCAGTTGAGACAGGATTACCGCTGATTCGCGACGCCAATAGCGGCATTTCAGCGCTGGTGAATTCACGCGGAGAGATTATTGCCGGGCTTGGGCTCAATGAGAGCGGTTTCATAGACGCAACTCTTGATGGCGAACAGGGCGATTCCACAGTGCGCTATCCACATCAAGCCTACTTTTGGTTGACTGAAACGTTGCTGTTTATGATTGCGCTGATTTCTCGCATGGGTTTTATTTTCAAGCAGAATTGACCAAAAACCCCTAAAATTGCATAGTAGTTCAGATCGGCGTTGTTAACGTATGCTTGAGAGTGGGTTAATGCCTCTTGCAACGTGGCGTTACGGATGGGTTCAGGGGATGCCGGTTTCACTCGTTGAAATATCTTTTGTTAGGGCACAACCATGATTGAGAACAAGAAGAAGCCGAACCCGATCGACATCCATGTTGGCAGTCGCATTCGTCTTCGCCGTACTATGCTTGGCATGAGCCAGGAAAAACTTGGCGAAAGCCTGGGCATTACATTCCAGCAGATTCAGAAGTACGAAAAGGGCACGAACCGCGTCGGCGCCAGCCGCCTGCAGAATATTTCGAGCATCCTGAACGTTCCTGTTTCCTTTTTCTTCGAAGACGCGCCAGGCGAGCATGGCGGCGGAATGAGCGGGCTGGCGGAAGCTTCCAGCTCGAACTATGTCGTCGACTTTCTTTCGTCGTCGGAAGGCCTCCAGCTCAACCGCGCATTCGTCAAGATTTCCGATCCGAAGGTTCGCCGGAAGGTCGTCGAACTGGTGAAGGCGCTGGCTGCGGAAGCGGACGCCGACTAAGCGATCCCCAAGCAGGTAAATTAGAAAAGGCGGTCGAAAGGCCGCCTTTTTTACGTTTTAAAGGCAAAATTTGTCATTTCACTGCAGATATAAAGATATATTTATGTCCTTCTGCGCTTGTTTTTCGAGCCTGAACTGAGTACCAATTCGTCGAACTTATTCTTTGAGGGGAATCCCGGAATGCGCGCTAATTACCTCTTCACCAGTGAGTCTGTTGCCGAAGGTCACCCGGACAAGGTGTGTGACCGTATCTCCGACGAAATCGTGGATCTGGTTTACCGCGAAGCGGCGAAAACCGGCGTAAACCCATGGGGCGTGCGCATTGCCTGCGAGACCCTGGCAACCACAAACCGCGTCATCATCGCCGGTGAGGTTCGCCTGCCGCCGAGCCTGATGAAGAAGGACAAGGACGGCAAGGACGTCATCAACCCGTCGAAGTTCAAGGCTGCTGCCCGCCGCGCCATCAAGGACATCGGCTACGAGCAGGACGGCTTCCACTGGAAGACGGCGAAGATCGACGTTCTCCTGCACTCGCAGTCTGCCGACATCGCCCAAGGCGTCGACAGCGCCGCCGACCAGCAGGGTGACGAAGGCGCCGGCGACCAGGGCATCATGTTCGGTTACGCCTGCAAGGAAACCCCGGATCTCATGCCGGCGCCGATCTACTATTCGCACAAGATCCTGCAGCTGCTGGCCACTGCCCGCAAGAAGGGCGACGGCGAAGTTGCCAAGCTCGGCCCCGATGCCAAGAGCCAGGTGACCGTGCGCTACGTCAACGGCAAGCCGTCGGAAGTCGCATCGATCGTTCTGTCGACCCAGCATCTCGACGAGAGCTGGGATTCGAAGAAGGTTCGCGCCGTCGTCGAGCCCTACATCCGCGAAGCCCTCGGCGACCTACCGATCGCCAGCGACTGCAAGTGGTACATCAACCCCACCGGCAAATTCGTCATCGGCGGTCCGGATGGTGACGCCGGCCTCACCGGCCGCAAGATCATCGTCGATACCTACGGCGGTGCAGCCCCACATGGCGGCGGCGCATTCTCCGGCAAGGACACGACCAAGGTCGACCGCTCGGCAGCCTACGCCGCCCGCTACCTCGCCAAGAACGTCGTTGCCGCCGGTCTCGCAGACAGCTGCACGATCCAGCTTTCCTACGCCATCGGCGTTGCCCAGCCGCTGTCGATTTATGTCGATCTGCACCAGACCGGTAAGGGCGTGACGGAAGACCAGGTCGAAGCGGCGATCCGCAAGAACATGGACCTGTCGCCGACGGGTATCCGCCGTCACCTCGACCTCAACAAGCCGATCTATGCCAAGACCTCCGCTTACGGACATTTCGGCCGCAAGGCTGGCCGTGACGGCTCGTTCTCCTGGGAGCGCACCGATCTGGTGAAGGGCCTCAAGGAAGCCATCAAGGTCAAGGCTGCAGCATGACGGATATGGAACGCCGCGGACGCGCGACCGAAGCCTTCTTCGGTCGCCGCAAAGGAAAGGCCCTCCGCGGACAACAGGCGGAAAAGCTGAGTACCCTGCTCCCGGCTTTCCTCATCGATCTTTCAGCGGCTCATCCCGAGCCGCTGAAAAGCCTCTTTCCGGTGCCGGTGGAAAAACTCCGCCTGGAAATCGGCTTTGGCGGCGGCGAGCATCTGATCCACCGCGCGACCGAAATTCCCTCGACCGGCTTTATCGGCGTCGAGCCCTTCATCAATTCCATGCAGAAGCTGCTTTCCAGCGTGGAGGCGAAGGGCGCCAGGAATATCCGCGTCTTCAACGACGATGCGACACAGCTGCTCGACTGGCTGCCGGACGGCTGCCTCGACCAGATCGACCTTCTCTATCCGGATCCGTGGCCGAAGCGCAGGCACTGGAAACGCCGTTTCGTCTCGAAGACGAATCTCGCGCGTTTCCATCGCGTGCTGAAGCCGGGCGGGCTGTTCTGCTTCGCTTCGGATATCGATACTTATGTGAACTGGACGCTGCTGAAATGCCGCGACCATGGCGGCTTCGACTGGCTGGCAAGCAATGCCGCCGACTGGCTGACGCCCTATGAGGGCTGGCCAAGCACCCGCTACGAAGCCAAGGCGCGGCGTGAAGGTCGCTCTTCCGCCTATCTGACTTTCAGGAAAATATAAGCCTGCAGATTAGTGCAGGCTTACCGTCTTCAGCTCGTCTTCGGCAGCCTTAAAAAAGGTGCTGGAGCGGTTGTCGGTCAAGAGGATCGGCGTGCCGTCCGCGCCGAACAGGGCCCATAGATCGACGCCTGGGTCGATATCGGGCGCTTCGGGGAAGCACTTCGATACTTCTTCGTTACGCATTTTGCGGACGTAGGCGACCTCTCCATTGCCGATACCGGCAAGTTCGGATTTGGTCAGGTGAGAATTCGCTTCTTTCATCAACATTCCTGTACCTCCAAGAGAAGGGACTAACGGCTCAACTCGAACCGTTGTCCTACTGTGGGACCGAAATGTTAATTTTCTTGACCATGCGGGCGGGCTCCGGCCGAATAAGATCGACTGAAAGCAAACCGTTTTTTAGCCCTGCGCCAAGCACTTGCATGCCATCGGCAAGCACGAAAGTACGTTGAAACTGGCGGGCTGCAATACCGCGATAGAGATACTCGCGCTCGCCCTGCTCGACCTGCCGGCCGCGGATCAAAAGCTGGTTTTCTTCCGTCGTCACATCCAGCTCATCCTCACCGAAACCGGCAACGGCAAGCGTGATTCGAAGACGCTCGGGCTGGTCATGACCGGCGGCGATGCGCTCGATATTATAGGGGGGATAGCCATCGCTTGCCTTGGAAATACGCTCCAGCGTCTTTTCCATGGCGTCGAAGCCCAGAAGCAGCGGGCTGGCGAAGGGAGTGATACGGCTCATGTTTCAAGTCCTTGATGCAAGCGACCTTTCCGGACCTAAACTAGCATCCGGCTGTTGCTAATATGGGAATTGGCGGGCAGCCGCGCAAGGTTTTGCGGACCTCGCGACAGGACCGGGAAATTTTAGGGTAAACGGTGCCTTCGTCCTTGCTTGACAAAGCGCATGCGGGCTCGCATCAAATCGTCACCCGTAAGGGCTGCGCCGATTTGCGACGCGATCATAAACAAATGGTGCCTGCCAGAACGACGTGCACCTGAGGAGGGATGACGTATATGGCAAACCCCAGAAAGATCATCATCGATACCGATCCCGGCCAGGACGATGCCGCGGCGATCATGCTCGCCTTCGGCAGCCCCGAAGAGCTCGAAATTCTCGGCATCACCACGGTCGCCGGCAATGTGCCCCTGTCCTATACCAGCCGCAACGCGCGCATCATCTGCGAGCTCTGCAAGCGCAACGATATCAAGGTCTTTGCCGGCGCCGACAAGCCGATCGCCCGCAAACTCGTCACCGCCGAACACGTCCACGGCAAGACCGGCCTCGACGGCCCGACCCTGCCCGAGCCGACCATGCCGCTGCAGGCACAGCATTCCGTCGATTTCATCGTCGAGACGCTGCGCCGCGAGCCTGAAGGCAGCGTGACGCTCTGCACGCTCGGCCCTCTCACCAATATCGGCCTTGCCTTCCAGAAGGCGCCTGACATCGTTGCGCGCGTCCGCGAGCTTGTCATGATGGGCGGCGGCTTCTTCGAGGGCGGCAACATCACGCCGGCCGCCGAATTCAACATCTATGTCGATCCCGAGGCTGCCGACATCGTGTTCCGCTCCGGCGTGCCCGTGGTGATGATGCCGCTCGACGTGACGCACCAGTTGCTGACCCGCAAGGACCGCGTCAAGCGCATGGCCGACCTCGGCACGGCGCCTGCACAGGCGATGGTGGAGATGCTGGAGTTCTTCGAGCGCTTCGATATCGAGAAATACGGTTCCGACGGCGGCCCGTTGCACGACCCGACCGTTGTTGCCTACCTCCTGAAGCCAGAGCTCTTCAAGGGCCGGGAATGCAATGTCGAGATCGAGGTGAAGTCGGAACTGACCGTCGGCATGACGGTCGTCGACTGGTGGCATGTGACCGACCGCAAGCGCAATGCCAAGGTGATGCGCTTTGTCGATGCCGATGGTTTCTTCGATCTGCTGATCGAGCGTTTCGCCCGCATCTGAGCGAAGAACAAAGACCAAAAGAAAAGGGCCGCTTCTCAGCGGCCCTTTTTCATTATGCGTCCTTCTGATCCAGATAGGAATTGGCAGCCTCTGCCTCGGGCTTCGGACCGCCCTTGGCGACGCCGACCATGGCCGGGCGCAGCACGCGCTCGCCGATCGTGAAGCCGGCCTGCACCACCTGGACGACGGTGTTGTTCGGAACTTCCGTGTTCGGCACTTCGAACATCGCCTGATGGAAGTTCGGGTCGAACTTCTGGCCGACAGGATCGAGCTGGCGAACGCCATGGCGCTCGAGCGTCGAGAGCATGGAGCGCTCGGTCATCTCGACACCTTCGATCAGGGTCGTCAGGCCAGCCTCGCCCGCAGCCTTGGCTTCGGCCGGAATGGCATCGAGCGCCCGGCGCAGGTTGTCGGATACGGCGAGCATGTCACGCGCGAAACCAGCAACGGAATAGGACTTCGCGTCCTTCACTTCACGCTCGGTGCGGCGGCGCAGGTTGTCCATCTCTGCGGCGAGGCGCAGATAGCGGTCGCGCAGCTCGGCATTTTCTGCCTTCACGAGTTCCAACGGATCCGGCTGGGACGATGCCTCAGCGGCCGCTTCATTCTCGACGTTTGCGGCTGCGTCCGCAGCAGCGTCAGCCGCAACAGCCTCAGGTCCGTTTTTCGTCGTTTCGTCAGTCATGACGGTCTCCGGGTAAAGGGTTCTTTCGGGATGCGCCCGATATCGAGCTTTGACCGCAAAAAATCAAGTCTGCGTGACAAAGAACCGGAAATTCCGGCTTTTTCAGAGCGACCCGCGCGACAGGCGGGAAATCAGCTGGGCGGTATAATCGACCATCGGCACGATACGGGAGTAATTCAGCCGGGTCGGACCGATGACGCCGACGGCACCGACGATGCGGTCGTCGTCGTCACGATAGGGCGCGACGATCAGCGAAGAGCCGGATAGCGAGAAGAGCTTGTTTTCGGAACCGATGAAGATGCGCACGCCCGGGCCGCTTTCCGCCAGATTCAGCAGCTCGATCAGGCTGTCCTTCTTTTCGAGATCATCGAACAGCATGCGCAGGCGGTCGAGGTCACCGACGCTGTCCAGACCCTCGAGCAGGTTGGCCCGGCCCCGGATGATCAGCTGCGCCGGCTTGCCTTCATCCGGGCTGCCGGACCAGACGGCAATGCCGCGCTCCACAAGGTCGCGCGACAAGGCATCGAGTTCGTGGCGCACATCCGTTTTCAGCCGGTCGAGTTGCTTGCGCAATTCCGGCAGCGTCTGGCCGGTCATGTGGGCGTTGAGGAAGTTGGCGGCTTCGGTCAGCTGCGACGACGTCACGCCCGCCGGAAGCTCGATGATCCGGTTTTCGACCTGATCATGTTCGCCGACGAGTACCGCGAGTGCCTTCGTCGGTTCCAGGCGGATGAACTCGACATGTTTCAACACCGGATCGTTCTTCGAGGTGATGACCAGGCCGGCGCCGCGGGAAATCCCCGACAGCATCCGGCTTGCCTCGTTCATCATCGATTCCACCGGATTGTCGCGGCTTTCGGCGCGCACCTGGCGATCGATGCTGGCGCGCTCTTCGGCCGAGAGGTCTCCGACCTGCATGAAGGCATCGACGAAGAACCGGAGCCCGACCTGGGTCGGCAGACGCCCGGCGCTGATATGCGGCGAATAGATGAGCCCCAGCTCTTCCAGATCGCTCATCACATTGCGGACCGAGGCCGGGGACAGCGACATAGGAAGAATACGGGAGAGGTTTCGCGAGCCGAGCGGCTCACCGTTTTCCAGATAGCCTTCGACGATACGGCGGAAGATTTCCTTCGAGCGTTCATCCAGCGCAGCAACGGCATCCGAAACCGACGTAGATCTGAAGCCCATGAATTCTGAAACACCCACGCTGATGACAATCTGCAAAATATAATCAATCTCGTCCGCGTGGCAAAAGGGAATTTGCAAATGACCGCAGCCAATCGTAGAAGCGGGGCAGCATCACGAAACAACGCATGATCATGCCGTGCCGCCACTCGCGGCCTAACGGCCTCATGCATCAGGAGACAGAGAATGCGGCCGACAGGCAGAAAAACCGACCAGATGCGCAAGGTCAGCTTCGAGCGCAACTTTTCCAAGCATGCCGAAGGCTCCTGTCTCGTGAAATTCGGCGATACACATGTGCTGTGCACGGCAAGCCTTGAAGAAAAGACGCCGCCGTGGCTGCGCAACACCGGCAAGGGCTGGGTCACATCCGAATACGGCATGCTGCCGCGCGCCACGGGCGAGCGCATGAAGCGTGAAGCGGCGACCGGCAAGCAGGGCGGCCGCACGCAGGAAATTCAGCGCCTGATCGGCCGCTCGCTGCGGGCCGTCGTTGACCTCACTGCGCTCGGCGAGCGCCAGATCACCATCGACTGCGACGTCATCCAGGCTGACGGCGGCACGCGCACGGCTTCGATCACCGGTGGCTGGATTGCGCTTTACGACTGCCTGAAGTGGATGGAAAGCCGTAACATGATCAAGGTCGATCGTGTTCTCAAGGATCATGTCGCGGCCATCTCCTGCGGTATTTTCGCCAGCCAGCCGGTCATCGACCTCGACTATATCGAGGATTCCTCTGCGGAGACCGATGCGAACTTCGTCATGACGGGTGCCGGCGGCATCGTCGAAATTCAGGGCACGGCCGAAGGCACGCCGTTCAGCGAAGCCGAATTTGCATCGCTGATGGGTCTCGCAAAGAACGGCATTGCCGAGCTCGTGGAACTGCAGAAGCAGGCAATCGCCGGGTGAACGACATGCTGGAGGGCATGCTGGAAACGGCGCTTTACGCGAAGGACCTGGATAGAGCCGAAGCTTTCTATGAAGGCATTCTCGGTCTTTCCAAGATCACGCGGGCTGCCAACCGGCATGTCTTCTTTCGGTGCGGACCCGGGGTGCTGCTGATCTTCAACCCGGACGAGACGGTCAAGCCACCGGCGCCGGGCGCGCTTCAGGTTCCGGCGCACGGCACCAAGGGAGCGGGCCACGCCTGCTTTCGCGTCTCTGCCGGGAATATCGATGCGATGGCCGCCAGGCTGACGGCGGCCGGCATCGCCATCGAATCCGAAGTTCACTGGCCGAATGGCGGCCGCTCGATCTACTTTCGCGATCCGGAAGGCAACAGCCTGGAATGCGCCGAAGCCCGTATCTGGGGCATCGAATAGGAAACAAAATGCGCAAGCTCGACACCAAGACCATCATCGTTGCCAGTCACAACGCCGGCAAAATCCGCGAAATCCAGGACCTGATCGGCCCGCTGGGCTTCACAGCCAAGTCGGCAGCCGAGCTCAATTTCGTCGAGCCTGACGAGACCGGCACGACCTTCGAAGAGAACGCAAGGATCAAGGCACTCGCCTCGGCCAACGCTGCCAACATGCCGGCGCTGTCTGATGATTCCGGTCTGGTTGTCGACGCGCTCGGCGGCGATCCCGGCGTCTACACGGCCAACTGGGCCGAGACCGCCGATGGCACCCGCGATTTCGCGATGGCGATGCAGAAGGTCGAGACGGCACTGGAGAAAGCCGGTGCGGCAAAGCCCGAGCAGCGCACAGCCCGCTTCGTCAGCGTTCTCTGCCTTGCATGGCCGGACGGACATACAGAGCTTTTCCGCGGCGAAGTCGAAGGCACCGTCGTCTGGCCGCCGCGCGGCACGCAGGGTTTCGGTTACGATCCGGTGTTCCAGCCGCAAGGCTATGACACCACCTTCGGCGAGATGAGCGCCGAACAGAAACATGGCTGGAAGCCTGGGGATGAGCAGGCGCTGTCGCATCGTGCGCGCGCCTTCAAAATCTTTGTCGAAACCTGCCTGGAAGCGTAAGGTCGGCTCGTGGACGATCTGAACAACCTGACTTCGCTGCGTGATGCCAAGCTGCTCCCGGATACAGGGGAGCCCGGTTTCGGCGTCTACGTGCACTGGCCATTCTGCGCCGCGAAATGCCCCTATTGCGATTTCAACAGCCATGTCCGCCATCAGCCCGTCGATCAGGAGCGCTATGTTGCGGCCTTTCTGAAGGAGATGGCCGCGATCCGCCAGTTGAGCGGACCGAAGACGGTGACCAGCATCTTTCTCGGCGGCGGCACGCCCTCGCTGATGAAGCCGGAGACCGTCGACGCGGTGCTGAACGGCATTGCCCGGGAATGGCATGTGCCTTCGGGCATCGAGATCACCATGGAGGCCAATCCTTCGAGCGTCGAGGCGGAGCGGTTCCGCGGCTATCGCGTTGCCGGCGTCAATCGCGTTTCGCTCGGCGTTCAAGCACTGAACGATCGCGACCTGAAATTCCTTGGCCGCCTGCACAATGTCGAGGACGCGCTGAAGGCGATCAAGCTGGCGCGCGATATCTTCCCGCGCATGTCGTTCGACCTCATCTACGCCCGGCCCGACCAGACGGTGGACGAATGGGAACGCGAGCTCAAGGAGGCCATCTCCTATGCTGTCGATCACCTGTCGCTCTACCAGTTGACGATCGAGGAAGGCACGCCTTTCTACGGCCTACACAAGGCCGGCAAGCTCATCGTGCCTGACGGCGAGCAATCGGCCGTGCTTTATGAGGCGACGCAGGAGATCACCGAGCGCGAAGGCATGCCGGCCTACGAGGTGTCCAACCACGCCCGCCCCGGCGCTGAGAGCCGCCACAACCTGACCTATTGGCGCTATGGCGATTACGCCGGTATCGGCCCCGGCGCCCATGGCCGCCTGACCCGCGGCTCCGAGAAGCTCGCCACGGCAACCGAGCGCAAGCCGGAATCCTGGCTCGAAATGGTCGAGCGCGACGGACACGGCGTTCTCGAAGAGGAACGGCTCGGTTACGAAGAGCAATCGGATGAATTGCTGCTGATGGGCTTGCGGCTGAAGGAGGGCGTCGATCTCGCCCGCTGGCAGCAGCTCTCGGGACGCGATCCGGATCCGGCGCGCGAGGAGTTCCTGCTGGAACACGGCTTCATCGAGCGGCTCGGCAATTCGCGGCTTCGCTGCACGCCGTCGGGGATGCTGATCCTCGATTCCGTCGTCGCCGATCTCGCCTGCTAATCCTCAGGCCGCGCGCTTGCGGCCGAGCGCCAGCAACCGCCCGTCGATCGCCGCAAGGCCGATGGCAATCATCGCCATGCCGATCAGATGCTTCGTTTGCAGCTGTTCTCCCAGGATCAGCGCACCGAGCAGGATGGCGCTGACCGGGATCAAAAACGTGACAAGCATCAGATTGGTCGCACCGGCCGTCGACAGAATCCGGAAGAACAGAATGTAGGCGATTGCGGTCGAGAGAATGGCGAGGCCGAACAATGCCACCCAGGTTTCCGCACCGGGCATTGCCAGCGTCCACGGACGGTCGGCGATCAGGGCGATCGGGATCATCAGAACAGTAGAAGCCGTAACCTGGCCGGCAGCAGGCAACAGCGGTGGCATGCCCATGGCGCGGAAGCGGCGTCCCCAGATCCCGGCGAAGGAATAGGATATCGCCGCGCCGAGGACGGCGAGCTGCGCCAGCACGTTCGAGCCGAGATCATGCAGCGCATCGAAGCCGATCATATAGGCGACACCGGCAAAGCCGACGACGACACCGATCAACCGGTTGGCCGTCATTTTCTCATCCGCCGTCAGGAAATGGGCAACGACGACGGCGAAGAGCGGCGTCGTGGCATTGAGGATCGAGGCGAGCCCGCTGGCGATATGCGTCTGACCCCAGACGATCAGGCAGAAAGGGATCATGTTGTTCAACACGCCCATACCGAAGAAGGCGATCCAGCTCTTGCCATCGCGCGGCATGGCGTGGCCCATCATCCGCACGATCAGATTAAGCGCGATGGCGGCCAGCAGCACGCGGCCGGTGACGATGGTGAAAGGCGGCAACGCCTTGACCAGGATGCCGTTGAAAAGGAACGAGCCGCCCCAGAGCAGGGAGAGAACCAGCATCATGCCCCATTCGGCCAAGCCCATCTGCTTCTGCATCGTCATCCTCCATCGCATGCAAGCGTCATAGAGCTGCCAGGCGGCACCGGCCACCCGATTCCTGCAGACGCAGCATGCGGCTATCTTCGATTTATTCTCGTCCGAGACCGGCAGGCAATGTGCATTGCAGATCCATTTGATGCTGATATTATTTCGATAATCGGATCGCCACAAACGAGTCTTTTTCGCCTTACACTTTAGCTGAGCTAAATCATGAGCGACTATCTACCCTCGCTATCGGCCTTGCGGGCCTTCGAAGCAGCAGCCCGGCACCTCAGCATGACGCTGGCAGCCCGGGAGCTGAATGTGACACCCGGCGCCGTCAGTCTGCAGATACGCGATCTGGAAGCCGCGCTTGGTGTGCAGCTGTTCGACCGCAAGCCGCGGGCGCTGGCGCTGACCGTCGAAGGCGCCGACTACTTCACCACGCTGAGGGCGGCATTCCGGCTGGTGCGCGAAGCGACGGCGGCGATCACGGCCCGGGCGCGCGGCGCGATCCTCAACGTCACCTGTACCGCCGGGTTTGCCACCTACTGGCTGGTGCCCCGGCTTGGCCGGTTCGAAACACTGCATCCGGAGATCGACGTGCGGATCAGCGCCTCACACCGCGTCCTCGATTTCCAGCGCGACGGGATCGATCTGGCGATCCGTCATGGGCTCGGCGGCTATGAGGGGCTGGTCAGCGAACGGCTTGTCGATGACGAGCTCGTGCCGGTCTGCATACCCAAGCTTGCCGGAGAGCTCGGTGATCACCCAGCTCCCGCGGCGCTGGCGCCCTTCACGCTGATCCACGACGTCTACCGCCATGACTGGCAGCTCTGGCTGGAGGCTGCAGGCGCGGCCGGCGTTGACGCGGCCCGCGGGCCGATCTTCATGCATGGCAATGGCGCCTATGAGGCGATGAAGGCCGGTCTTGGCTTCGCGCTGATGCGACGCTCCTTCGTCGACACGGAGCTCAAGGAAGGCGCCGTCATCGCACCCTTTCCGATCGGCGTCGCCAGCCGCCTCGCCTTCCACCTCGTCTATCCGGGCGCCGCCCTTGAACGCCCGGCCGCGGCCGCGTTCCGCCGCTGGCTACTCTCGGAGGCGCATAGCTAGGCACGTCGATAAATCAAAGGTGAATTATTTAATCACCTTTATCTTCCTTTTCGCTGATGGTGCGGTTATCAAGCAGTGACTGCCTGCATTGAAGTCGAACGGTGCCATGAATATCCGTTGTTCTGCCATTCCATCTGTATGGCGCGCTGAGGCGCGCTCCCGCCGTATGGCCAGCACATGGCGGTGATTGCAGCCACAGAGGCCCTGAGAGGCGCCTACCGCCCGTCAGAGCGGCTTGCGTCACTGTTTACCGGCGAGCATGCGTGGTGTGCCGAAAAGCTCATGCTGTCGGCGGACCTGGAAGGCGCGATGCCTCTCAACAGCTTCTTCACCGGCGGAGCGTTGGAACAAGCAATCGACCGATATGCCGCCATCTCGGGTGGAACCGACCGCCGTGCTGCCGTGTCGATGTGGACGCTCTACTACTTTGCCGGTCTGACGATCGCCTATCTGATTGCGAGGCGCGCCGGGGGCCGGCGGCTGCCGGTTGCTTTCGATGAGATGACCATTGCGCTCAACGAGGACGGACTGCCGCGCGCCTTCGGCGTGCCGCATAGCGGTTGGGATGATGGCGCTGCCCGCGGCTCTTTCGAGGCGATTGATCCGCTTCTTGAAACCCATCTCTTCAAGGCCGTAGGCCAGCTGGTGAAGCACGGCATTTCCGCCAAGCTCTGCTGGAACAATGCGGCCGTCTATATCGACTATGCGCTGCGGCTGACCGCAGACAAGGACGACCCCGACCTGGCCCAGGCCGACCTGCCGGTTTTCGTGCGCGGCTGCCTGCCCGATGGCGGCGTCAATCCGCTCTCCGGCTGTATCCGGCACGTGGAGGAGAACGGCGAATGCGTGGCGCGCCGAAAGGTCTGCTGCCTTCGCTATATGCTGCCCGGCATACCGAGCTGTGGCAAGCTCTGTGCGCTGCCTGAAAGACGCAACCAGTAGCTCAAACTTGATCTTCGCCTGCGCCTAATGCCTGCTGGCGCTTCTGGCCTTGAACAGGCTACCGGTCGGGGTCTGCAGGAAGGTGTCGAGCGGGATATGTTCCTGGTGCAGGAAACCGGTCGATGGCAACAGTCCGTCGCGCACCATTTCGATGACGGCGACGACCGAGGCTGATGTGGTCCAGGCGATTGCCGTCCGCCTCTCTCCAGCGACTTCGATCGGATAATAGGCCCTGACGAATTCCTTGCGGCGCAGACTGCCGCGCTCGGTGCCTTCGGCGGCGACATGGACGTAGACGACGTCGTCATCGACGGGCGGCTTGGCGTCGGTCAGGATCTGGCCGGCAAGCTTGCGCTGGTCGCGCATCAACAGTTCGTGGAAGAAGAAATTCATCAGCTCCATGTGGCCGGGATAGCGCATGGTCTTGTAGTCGAGGTTCTCGACCTTGCCGAGCAGCGTATCGCACATGGTTCCGAGCCCGCCGGAGGTGGTGAAGGCCTCGAGCTTGACGCCTTCGACATAGATCGTCTCGTGCCACTCCATCGGCGAAACGAGCTTGCGCACACCGCCCTCGATAACCTCGCAATCGTTCAGATATTCGTTGACCACGCCTTCGGGCGACCAGTTGAAGGCATAGCCCAGAAGCCCGGTCGGATGCTGCGGCAAGGCGCCGACGCGCATGCGGATCGAGCGGCAGCGTTCGAAACCGTCGGCAAGGCTCGCGCCGACGATGCCGACGAAGCCCGGCGCCAGACCGCATTGCGGCGCCATGAGGCCGCGCGCGGTCTTCGACAGCTCGATGATGAAATTCGTCGTCGGCACATCTTCGGTGAGATCGAAATAGTGGACGCCGGCAGCATGCGCAGCGCGAGCAAGCGCGATGTTCAGGTGATAGGGCAGGCAGGACAGGACGGCCTCGACGCCGGAGAGGAGTTCGGCCGCAACAGCGGCGTTCGAGATGTCACCGGTCCGACAGGTGAAGGGCACATCCGACAGCGGAAGCTGGGCATCGACGCCGGTGACCTCGAAACCGCCTTCATACAGAAGCGTTGCGGCGAGACGTCCGACCTTGCCGAGACCGACAACGGCGATTTTCCTGAAGCTCATCCTGTTCCCTCCAAGCAGCGACCGCTTCACTTTGAGCCGTCTTTGCCGGGGATGTACAGGATAAAAGACCCGTAAAAAGAAAAGGCCGGGATCGCTCCCGGCCGTAGATTTCCAGCGCTCAAAGGCGCACTATTCGTTGATCAGGCGCTTCAGCAGCTCGATCTCGTGCGACAGCTTGGTGTCTTCGGAGATCAGTTCCTCGATCTTGCGAACGGCATGAAGCACGGTCGTGTGGTCACGTCCACCGAAGCGGCGGCCGATCTCCGGGAAGGAGCGCGGCGTCAGCGTCTTCGACAGATACATGGCGATCTGGCGCGGCTTGACGATGACACGCGTGCGGCGGTTCGAGACCAGTTCCTGGCGCGAGACATTGTAATGGCGCGCGACGATGCGCTGGATGTCCTCGATGCGAACACGGCGCGGTTCGCCGGAGCCGACCAGATGCGCGAGAAGCTCATCGACGCGTTCGATCGACAGGTTGGGCTCGAAGGAGCGGCGGAAGATCAGCTGGTTGAAGGCGCCTTCCAGTTCGCGGCCGCTGGCGGTGACGCTGCGGGCGACATGCGACATCAGCTCGGCCGGAATTTCCAGCGACGGATCTTCGACACGGGCCACGGCCAGACGGCGCTTGAGGATTTCGAGACGCATCTCGTAGTCCGGGCCATCGAGCTCGATCGCCACACCGCCCTGCAGACGCGAACGGACGCGCGGATCGAGCGATTCCAGCTCCCAAGGGGCGCGGTCGGCAGCGACCACGACCTGCTTGGCGCTGTCGAGCAGCATGTTGAGCAGGTGGCAGAATTCGTGCTGGATCATCTTGCCCTGCAGGAACTGCATGTCGTCGATGATCAAGAGGTCGATGTTGCGCAGCGAGTCCTTCAGCGTCAGAGCGTCATTGTCGCGGATCGCCGTTGCGAAGCGCCACATGAAGTATTCGGCCGTCAGATAGACCACGCGCAGGGCGCGGGGGTTCTGGACAGCGGCATTGGCAATCGCCTGCAGCAGATGCGTCTTGCCGAGACCGACCGTCGAATGAACGAAGAGCGGGTTGAAGCGCACGGCCCCCTGGCCTGCTTCCGCGATGGTCTTGGCAGCTGCCAATGCCACGCGGTTGGAGCTGCCCTCGACGAAGGTGTCGAAGGTGAAGCGGGAATCCAGCGGCGAGCCGAACAGGGGCTGGCCGAAGGTTGCCGGACGTGCCGCTGCTGCAGCGGAAACGGCCTGCTGGACGGCGTGACCGGCCGGCTGGGCCGATGCCGGACGGCGGATCGGCGTAACCTGCGAAGACGGCTCTTGGGTAGCCACCTCATCGGCAGGCTTGACGCCAGCGCGCGTTGCGGTGCGCACGAGAATTTCGACTTTCAGGATTTCCGCATCTTCCTGCTGGAACAGGCTGGTGATCAGATCCAGATAGCGGTTGTTGATCCACGACTTCAGAAAGGTCGTCGGAACGGTGAGCCGTACGACGCTCTTGGAGACCGAATGAAGCTTCAGACGCTGGAACCAGCTTGCATATACGTCCGGGCCGACCTGTGCCTTCAGACGGGCGCTAACGCGCTCAAAAAGTACGCCATGTTTCATGTCTCCCTTTTCTCCTGCCGCCTCAAGCGAAGTAGAGCCAAATGCCGATGCCTTGTCCCCGTTCTCAAGTGCACCCGCTGCCATAGAATTCATCTGCATCATGCCGCCTTCCAATTTCATTTCACCGGGCGGTCATCCGAAAAAACGGCCGCCCGATCAATTTTCCCCGTTAGACAGGCTGGCGTCCCCTCATGAGCCGCAGGCTTGCCGGTTCACTCAATACAGATGTCCCAGCTCCAAAAGAGAGCGGCGCAGAAACCCGTGGCGGAAACCGCCATCATGGGGCCTCCGTCATGTTGTCTCCTAACCGTACTGGCTGGCGGCCCTCGTTCGCCCGCTAACCAACCGGAACACAAATGTAGTTTCCCCATCCCCTTCGGCTTCACCTTAAACGTGCAGCCGTCGAGCGCACAAAAGCTATCCGTTCCGAGACCAGCCACGGCCGCGGTGCAAATATGCTCAAGTGCTTGAAAAAACGGAGAGATAGACTGCTCCGCGACAAAAGATACAAACTCATCGCCCTGCCGGTATGGCAGTTAAGACTGAACCTTTTCAGGTGATGTCCGCGCCCTTTGCTGGAAGTCATTTAGGCAGGATCGGTTGCGGATATCAACGATGAATTTTACGCAAAATTAAGGAGGGGCCATTGACTCCGGGCACCGGTTTAGGGCGTCACGCCGGTGTCAAAAAAGAATCGCAGAAGAATCAATGAGATTCCCAAAGTGGGTATTTTCGACACGCTATGAAAGAAAAAAAATAAAAATCCGCTTGACTCATTTCGCCCCCCTTCCGGAGGGGGGAGAGTCGCGCAGCGTTGAAAGAACCTAGCGCAAGTATTTGATATTAAACGATTTTTAGTGTCATCCGTCCGACACGAAATCGTCGCTGAATTCGCCATACAAAGGCTAGATCGCGGAATCGAAAAAGCCCGGTAAAATTACCGGGCTAATCATAACGAGCAGTTCGTTAACGAAATGTTATGCGCTTGCGGACGCCGAGAGCGTCTTCAGACGGGCAGCAAGACGCGAGATCTTGCGGGATGCCGTGTTGGCGTGAAGGACGCCCTTGCTTGCGGCGCGTGCCAGTTCCGGCTGCGCTGCGAGGAAGGCTTCCTTAGCCTTGGAAGCGTCGCCGGATGCGAGTGCCTCTTCGACCTGGCGGACGAACGTGCGAACGCGCGAGCGACGAGCCTTGTTGACGTCGGTGCGGCGGGCGATCTTGCGGGTCGCTTTTTTCGCCGAAGCTGTATTGGCCATGGATGCCTCTCAAAAGAATTCGAACAAAACTCCGCCATCACCGCGGGCCCTGCGGCCACAATATCCAGCAATGCGGGAGCATAATCGGAAAACCAGAGCGGCTTCCCGAACCGTGGGCGGGCATATAACTCTAAAGCCGGGCGGCGTCAACGCGGATTTTCACGGAAACGCAGCCTTTCTCCACTGAATGCCCATCAGCGGTGCTTGAAGTCCGGTTTACGCTTTTCGATGAACGCCGTCATCCCCTCTTTCTGATCGTCGGTGGCAAACAGGCTGTGAAAGAGACGGCGCTCGAAACGCAGACCTTCTTCGAGCGTCACCTCGAAGGCGCGGCTGACGGCTTCCTTGGCCATCAGCACCGATGGGCGCGACAAGGAGGCGATCTTGGCGGCGGCCTCCAGCGCCTCGTCGAGCAGGCGCTCCGGCGCCACCACACGCGAAACGAGTCCCGCGCGCTCGGCCTCGGCCGCATCCATCATCCGGCCGGTCAGCACCATATCCATCGCCTTCGACTTGCCGACCGCCCTTGTGAGCCGCTGCGAGCCGCCCATGCCGGGAATGACGCCGAGGGTGATTTCCGGCTGGCCGAACTTGGCCGTCTCGGAAGCGATGATGAAATCGCACATCATTGCCAGTTCGCATCCGCCGCCGAGTGCGAAGCCGCTGACGGCGGCGATCACAGGCTTGCGTGCCTTGGCAATCTCGTCCCAGCCGCCGATGAATTCGGCCTTATATATATCGGCGAATTCGAGCGGCTGCATTTCCTTGATATCGGCGCCTGCCGCGAAAGCCCGTTCTGAGCCGGTCAGGACGATCGCGCCAACGGCGTCGTCGGCATGAAAATCCGCATAGGCCTGCTTCAGCTCGCTCAACACCCTAGAATTCAGCGCATTGAGGGCCTGCGGCCGGTTCAGCGTGATCAGGCCGACATTGCCGCGGGTTTCGACGATCAGGGTTTCGTAGGCCATGCGTTTCTCCCTATTTCTGGCAGACGGGGCAATAGAAGGTGGAGCGGCCCGCCTGGACGATACGCGAAACCGTACCGCCGCAGCCGGGCGTGCGGCAAGGATCGCCTTCGCGATCATAGACAGAGAAGGAATGCTGGAAATATCCCAGCGAACCGTCCGTCTGGATATGGTCGCGCAGCGACGAACCGCCGGCCTTGATCGCATCGGCGATCACATCGCGGATCGACGAGACGAGCAGCTCCAGCGATTCTTTCGGTTTCCCGCTCTTGGTGACGAGGGTCTTGGCGGCTTGCGTCGGCAGGATATGCGAGCGCCATAGCGCTTCGCATACATAGATATTGCCGAGACCCGCGATGTTCTTCTGATCGAGCAATGCGCTCTTCAGCGGCTGCGCCTTGCCTGCGAAACGTTCGGCGAGATAGGCGGCGCTGAGCTCGTTGCCGGTCGGCTCCGGCCCGAGGCCAAAAAGGAACGGATTGGTCTGCAGTTCCGAACGCTCGGCAATATCCATGAAGCCGAAACGGCGGGGGTCATTATAGATGACGCGCCTTGGTCCCTTGCTGCTCTCCAGATGGAAGATGGCGTGGTCGTGCTTCTCGTCTTTCGAGCGCTCGTGATGGAAGTCGCCGGGCACGGTTTGCTGCGCGCCCTCCTCGATCCGGAAGGAGCCAGACATGCCGAGATGCGAAATGATGGTCTTGCCGCTATCGAGATCGATGAGCAGATATTTGGCGCGGCGCCCGAGACCGATGATCGTGCGGCCGGTGACATCGGCCTCGAATTTCTCCGGAAAGGGGAAGCGCAAATTGCCGCGGCGAAGCTCCAGCCGCTCGATGCGCGTGCCCTCCATCGCGGGGGTCAGGCCGCGCCTGACGGTTTCGACTTCTGGCAATTCCGGCATCGTTACCCATCTGTAGCTAAACGTATTTCAACCGCTGGCGATGTGCGCTATAGCGCCAGAAGGCCGCGGCTTGCGATCCGCGCCTACAGATAGCGTCCAAAGCATCGTTTCGCTATGGTCGCCGCACCGATTTCGAGTAACGGAGTTTTCCGATGTCAGACAGCCGCACCTCCGCCGATGGCGGCATGGAAACGTCCTACGGTTTCCGCGAAGTGTCGAACGGCGAGAAGCAGGGCCTCGTCAACGAGGTCTTCCGCAAGGTCGCCAAGCGCTACGACATCATGAACGACGTCATGTCTGCCGGCATGCACCGCGTCTGGAAGGACGCGATGATCGCATCGCTGAACCCGCGCAAGGAACCGGGCTACAAGGTGCTCGACGTTGCCGGCGGCACCGGCGACATCGCCTTCCGGATCATCGAGGCTTCCAACCGGCTGGCGCATGCGACCGTGCTCGACATCAACGGCTCGATGCTCGGCGTCGGCGCCGAGCGGGCCGAGAAGAAGAAGCTCTCCGACAATCTCACCTTCGTCGAGGCCAATGCCGAAGACCTGCCCTTCGAGGCCAACAGCTTCGATGCCTATACGATCGCCTTCGGCATCCGCAACGTGCCGCGCATCGACGTGGCGCTGTCGGAAGCCTATCGCGTGCTGAAACGCGGCGGGCGTCTGCTCGTTCTCGAATTCTCGGAAGTCGATCTGCCGCTGCTGGACAAGGTCTATGACGCCTGGTCGTTTAACGCGATCCCGAAGTTCGGCAAGGCGATCACCGGCGATGCCGAGCCCTACCAGTATCTGGTGGAATCGATCCGCAAGTTCCCCAACCAGGAGAATTTTGCCGCGATGATCCGGGGCGCGGGCTTTTCGCGCGTCAGCTACACCAACTATACGGGCGGTATCGCAGCCCTGCACTCGGGCTGGAAATTATAGAATAGATGAGTGCTTTCGGCGCATATTTCCGGCTTTGGCGCGTCGGCTGGGTGCTGGTGCGCGAGGGTGTCGTATCGGCCCTGCCGTCCGAAGGGCTTCCGCCCGTGGTGGCGCTCGCCAAATCCTCGGTAACGATCTTCGAACGCAGCAAGGCCAAGCGGCAGAAGCGCAGCGACCGCCTGGCGCAGGCCGTCGAGCGGCTCGGCCCTTCCTATGTGAAGATCGGACAGTTCCTGGCAACGCGGCCCGATGTCGTCGGCGTCGATTTCGCCAATGATCTGTCGCAGCTGCAGGACCGGATGACCTTCTTCCCGATTGCGGCGGCCAAGGCCAATATCGAAGGCTCGCTCGGGCGTCCGATCGAAGAGCTCTATGCAAGCTTCGGCGATCCGATCGCCGCAGCGTCGATCGCCCAGGTTCATCCGGCAGAAGTCGATGGCACCGATGGCCGCAAGAAGGTGGCCGTCAAGGTCGTCCGGCCCGGCGTGCGCCAGCGTTTCGGCCACGACATCGAGGCGATGTATCTCGTCGCCCGCCTGCAGGAGCGCTTCATGCCCTCCAGCCGGCGTCTGCAGCCGGTGGAGGTCACCAAGACGCTGGAGCAGACCACCAAGGTGGAGATGGATCTGCGCCTCGAGGCGGCAGCGCTTTCCGAGATTGCAGAAAACACCGAGAAGGATCCGGGCTTCCGCGTTCCCAAGGTCGA
Organism: Rhizobium sp. 10N427; assembly: GCF_056394605.1. Taxonomy (NCBI): domain Bacteria; kingdom Pseudomonadati; phylum Pseudomonadota; class Alphaproteobacteria; order Hyphomicrobiales; family Rhizobiaceae; genus Rhizobium; species Rhizobium sp. 10N427. Next base: position 170,004 of record NZ_JBFTID010000004.1, read on the forward strand.
TTGGGAGCGCACCGGCCGCGACGTCATCACAATGGAGTGGATCGACGGCGTGAAGATGTCCGATGTCGAGGGGCTGCTGGCCGCCGGACACGATCTGAACGCGCTTGCCGATACGCTGATCCAGTCCTTCCTGCGCCATACGCTGCGCGACGGCTTTTTCCATGCCGACATGCATCCGGGCAATCTCTTCGTCGATGCCCAGGGCATGATCGTCGCCGTCGACATGGGCATCGTCGGACGGCTCGGAAAGAAGGAACGGCGCTTCCTGGCCGAGATCCTCTACGGCTTTATCACCCGCGACTATATCCGTGTCGCCGAAGTGCATTTCGAGGCCGGTTACGTTCCCGGCCACCACAATGTCGAGAGCTTTGCGCAGGCGATCCGCGCGATCGGCGAACCGATCCACGGCCAGCCGGCCGAGACGATCTCGATGGGCAAGCTTCTGACGCTGCTCTTCGAAGTGACCGAGCTCTTCGACATGCAGACGCGGCCCGAACTCGTCATGCTGCAGAAGACCATGGTCGTGGTCGAAGGCGTGTCGCGCATGCTCAATCCGCGCTTCAACATGTGGAAGGCGTCCGAGCCTGTCGTCGGCGAATGGATCCGCAACAACCTCGGCCCGAAGCGCATCGTTACCGATCTGAAGGACGGGTTGAAAGCGGCCGTGAAGCTTGCCGAAGCCGTGCCCGAGATCGCTGCGCAGACGGAGAAATTCCATCACCAGCTGCTGCATATGAGCGAACATGGATTGCGCTTCGACGAGCAGACCACCGAGGCGATCGGCAAGTCCGAGGCACGGCACAATCGCTCGGCCCGGATTGCTCTCTGGATAATTGCCTTGACGCTTCTCTATATTGCCTGGACGTTGAACTGACTTCAGGCAAAGCAAATGCATGCTGTGTTCGGCATTTGGGATATCCCATGGTGTGACGCACTCGCTTAGTCTCGCCCTTAAGGAGACCAGCAGATGAAGCATGAACGCCCCGGCATAGAATTGTCCGGCCAACCTCTCGGCTTTGCGGAGATGGTGAGGATCGGATCGGGCAAAGTGGCGCTTTCTGCTTCGGCAGCAGGCATGGCACGAATCCAGCACGCCCGCTTGATCGTCGAAGAGGCCATCAATTCCGGCGTGCCGGTCTATGGTTCTACGACGGGCGTCGGCGCCATGAAGGATGTCGAGTGGTCGAATGACGAGCTCGAAGCCTTCAATCTCGGCTTGGTGCGCGCTCACCATTTCGGCACCGGCACTCCCTTTTCCTGCGCCGTCGTGCGCAATGCGATGGCGATCCGCATCAATACGGCGCTGACGGGCCAGGTCGGCTGCACGGCGGAGCTAATCGAAGCCTATATGCGGCTTCTCGACGCCGATCTTATTCCGCTGGTGCGCCGAACAGGCTCGATCGGCTGCGCCGATATCGGCCTGATGGGCCAGATCGGCGCGGTGCTCACGGGCGTCGGCGAGGCCGTCTATCGCGGCAAGCGCATGCAGGCGGCAGAAGCCTTCCAGGCGGCAGGGCTGGAGCCGGTAAAGATGGCGCCGCGCGACAGCCTGGCCTCGCTCAGCGTCAATGCCGTGAGCTTTGCCGCTGCCGGCGAAGCGACCCGGAACGCTGCCGCTTCGATCCGTGTCCTGCTGGCAACGGGCATGATGGCCGCCGGCGCGCTTGGCGCCTCACGCGACCCCTGGAAGGCCGTCCGCCATGTCGGCACGGCCCGCGAGGCGCTGATCGGATCATGGCTTTGCAACGCATCGGACCCCTGGGACTGGCCGGTTGCAACGCATGTTCAGGACCCGCTCAGCCTGCGCATGATCGCCCAGGTCTTCGGCGCGGTGATCGAGAACCTTCTGTCGACAGGTCATAAAATTCTGGCTGCAACCGGCCGCTCCGACGACAACCCTGTCGTCGTCGAGGGACGCGTGATGACATCGGGCGGCTCACTGCCGCTCGACGTGACGATCCTGCTCGAATCCGCCGCTCTCTGCATGGCGCATGCGGCGCGCAATGCCTTCAACCGTTGCGTCATCCTCGGCAATGGCCAGCGCCGCGATCTGCCTGTCAATCTCGTTCCTCCGGGCAAGATCGCCACAGGCTTCGGCCCGATCATCAAGCTCGCCGGTGAAATCTTCTCCCGCGTGCTGTCGATGTCCAATCCTGTCTCGGCGCAGTCTCTCGTGGTCGCCGCCGGTCTGGAAGACGAAGCCGCTTTCCTGCCGCTCGTGATCGAGCGTTTCGAACGCCAGACACGCGCGCTCCGGCGCCTGGCGGCATTGGAGGCCCTGTTGTCTGCGCAGGCAGCCGATATCCTCGGCGACAAGCCGAAGGGTGTGGCGGGGATGATCTATGACGTCGTTCGCAGCCATGCCGAATTCTATACGGTGGACCGGCCGCTTTCGGCCGAGGTCGAAGCGATCGAAGAGGATCTTGGCTCCGACGCCTTCGTTTCGAAACTGATCGCCGAGATGCCGATCGCCTCCTTCGACGATTTCTTCGCGCTCGGTTCGCTGGAGCGCATCGAAGAACGGCTCGCAAGCGAGCCCATGGTTCTCTGAAATTCAAGCATAGAGGAAAGCGGCATGGCTGATTTCGATCTCGTTCTACAGGGTACGGTCGTTCTGCCGGAACGCATTCTGGAGCAGGGCTATGTCGCCGTCCGCGACGGCAAGATAGCCGAAGTCGGCCAAGGCATCCCGCCTGCCGCCCGGGAAAGACATCTGCTCGGCAAGGCTCTGATCCTGCCCGGCGCGATCGACGCGCAGACGCATTCGCTGTCGCAGAAGGATCAGGAAGACTTCATCTGGTCGACCCGCTCGGCTGCCGCTGGCGGCGTCACGACGATCGTCGATATGCCCTATGACGAGGGCAACCTGGTCTGCTCAGCCGAAGCGGTAAAGAAGAAGGTGGACCATGCCGGCCCGCAGGCACGCGTGGATTTCGCGCTCTATGGTACCGTCGATCCCGAAGAAGGCGCGAAGCGCATCCGCGAGATGGTGGATGCCGGTGTTGCGGCCTTCAAGTTCTCCACCTTCGGCACGGATGCCAAGCGCTTCCCGCGCATTCCCCCTGCCCTGCTCGACGAATGCTTCGCGGCCATCGCGCCGACCGGCCTGACGGCCGGCGTCCATAACGAGGATGACGAGGCCGTCCGCACCTATATGGAAAAGGTCAAGGCGAGCGGCATCACCGACTGGCGTGCCCATGGCCTCTCCCGTCCGCCGATCACCGAGTTGCTGGCGATGCACACGATCTTCGAGACCGGCGCCAATACCGGCTGCCCGTCGCATGTCGTGCATTGCTCGCTCGGCCGGGGCTACGACATTGCCCGCGCCTACCGCCGCGACGGCTTCGAGGCGACGGTCGAATGCTGCATCCACTACCTGACGCTGGACGAGGAAAGCGACGTGAAGCGGCTCGGCGGCAAGGCGAAGATCAATCCGCCGATCCGCACGCGCGCCGAAGTCGAGACGCTGTGGCGCAAGGTCGCCGAGGGCAATGTCTGGCTTGTCTCGACCGATCACGTCAGCTGGTCGGAAAACAGGAAGACCAATCCGGATATGCTGGCGAACTCTTCCGGCGTGCCGGGCCTGGAAGTCATGGTGCCGTTGTTCGTGAAGGGCGCGCTCGAGCGCGGCATATCGCTCACCTGGGCGGCCAAGCTGATGGCCGAGAACCCTGCGAAGCATTTCCGCCTCGACCATATCAAGGGTGCTCTGACGCCGGGCAAGGACGCCGATATCGTCGTGCTCGAACCACGCGAGACCGTTTACGACGCAGCCGCGAGCGGCAACAATATCGTCGGCTGGAGCCCTTACCACGGCATCCGCCTGCCCTGGACCGTTTCGGCCGCCTATCTGCGCGGCGACAAGATAACCGATGGCGCCAAGGTGCTTTCCCAGCCGGGCAACGGCAAGTTCGTGCGCCCGCTGCCCCGCCACGTCCTTTCTGGAGAATCCGCATGAGCCGCAACCTGCCCGTCAACGCCGGACGCATCGCCGAAGACATCGATGCGCTGGCAAAGATCACTGAACCGGATCACCCCTGGACGCGCCGCGCCTTCTCGCCGCTTTTCCTTGAGGGCCGTGCCTATATCGAGGCGCGGATGAAGGCCGCCGGGCTTGAGACGCGGATGGACGCCGCCGGCAACCTGATCGGCCGCCGCGCGGGAACGAAGCCGGGCCTCGGGACGATCATGGTCGGCTCGCATTCCGATACCGTGCCTGACGGCGGGCGGTTCGACGGCATTGCCGGGACGATCACCGCACTGGAAGTGGCGCGATCGCTGGCGGATCAGAACATCCAGCTGGATCACGACCTGGAGATCATCGATTTTCTAGCCGAAGAAGTCAGCATCTTCGGCGTCTCCTGCATCGGCAGCCGCGGCATGACCGGGCAGATCCCGGAAGCATGGCTGTCGCGCACCAATGGCGACCGCACGCTCGCCGACGGCATAGCCGAAGTCGGCGGTGACCCTGCGACGCTGCTCTCGCAGAGCAGGCCCGACCTGAAGGGCTTCCTCGAGCTACATATCGAGCAGGGGCCGATCCTCGAAAACGAGAGGAAGGATGTCGGCATCGTCACGGCGATCGCCGGGATCACCCGGATAGAAATCACCGTCGAGGGCCGCGCCGATCATGCCGGAACGACGCCGATGGATGGCCGTGCCGATGCGCTGGTCGCCGCCTCGCAGCTGGTCCTCGACATTCGCGAAGCCGCGGCCCAGCGGGCAAAGACGCCGGGGCATTTCGCGGCAACGGTCGGCGAATTCCGGATCGAGCCGAATGCCGCCAATGTGGTGCCGTCGAAAGTCGTGCTACTGATTGACGGGCGCGCTGAAATTCGCGGCGACATGGAAGCCTTCTGCGAGTGGCTGGATGCCCATGTGATCAAGCTGGCGATCGCGCAGGGCGTGACCATCAAATCGCCGAACCGCGTTTCCGATAATTATCCGACGCCCGGCGATCCGCGCCTGCTGAAAATTCTGGAGCAGGCCTGCGACACCGTCGGCGCCAGGCACCGGCGGATGGCATCGGGTGCCGGTCACGATACGGCCTGGGTTGCCAAGGTCGCACCCGCCGCGATGATCTTCGTGCCCTGCAAGGAAGGCCGCAGCCATTGCGCCGACGAGTGGGCGGAAAATGACGACATCGCGCTCGGCGCTGCCGTGCTGTTTGAGGCGGTCCGCGACATGGACAAGAGCTTGAATGAGGAGAAGGCCTGATGGGACGCATACTCGTTGAGAAGGACGTCGAGGCTGCGGTCAAGGGTGGCTCCGTCTATGCGGCAGGCGGCGGCGGCTGGGCCGACCATGGCCGGATGCTCGGCTATGCCGCGGTCAATGTCGGCAAGCCGGAGCTGGTTTCCATCGACGAACTCAAAGATGACGACTGGATCGCGACGGCTGCGGCCATCGGCGCGCCCGCCTCGACCACGCCTTGGGAAATGCAAGGCATCGACTACGTCAAGGCCGTGCAACTGCTGCAGGAAGAGCTTGGCGAGAAGCTGTCGGGCCTGATAATCGGCCAGAACGGCAAGTCTTCGACGCTGAACGGCTGGCTGCCCTCAGCCATTCTCGGCACCAAGGTTGTCGACGCCGTCGGCGATATCCGCGCACATCCGACGGGCGACATGGGCGCGATCGGCATGGCCGGTTCGCCGGAGCAGATGATCCAGACGGCGGTCGGCGGCAATCGCGCCGAGAATCGCTATATCGAGCTCGTCGTAAAGGGCGCGACGGCGAAGATCTCGCCGATCCTGCGCGCCGCATCCGACCAGTCGGGCGGCTTCATCGCCTCGTGCCGCAACCCGCTGCGTGCCTCCTATGTGCGCAAGAATGCCGCACTCGGCGGCATCTCGATGGCGCTGGCGCTCGGCGAGGCGATCATCGCCGCCGAGAAGAAGGGCGGATCGGCGGTGATCGACGCGATCTGCAAGACAACAGGCGGCACCATTCTCACCGAAGGCATCATCACCAAGAAGGACGTGGTCTATACCAAGGAAGCCTTCGATATCGGCACGATCGTCGTCGGCTCCGGCGACAACGCGGTGACGATGCATGTGATGAACGAATATATGGCGGTCGACGATGCAGGCGGTACGCGCGTCGCGACCTTCCCGTCCGTCATCACCACGCTCTCCCCTGACGGCGAACCGCTGTCTGTCGGCCAGCTGCAGGCAGGCATGCATATCTTCATCCTGCATGTGCCGATGGAGATCATTCCGCTTTCGGCCAGCGTTCTCGACCCGACGGTCTATCCCTCTGTCGAAAAGGCAATGGGCATCGAGATCGCACGCTACGCGCTGGCATCGAAGGCCTGAGCATTCCCTTCTCCCCAGCGGGGAGAAGGTGGCCCGGAGGGTCGGATGAGGGGGGGTATCTGCGGCAGGCTCGTCCGTCGCTTACCGCTCCGGCCGTTCGCTTCTATCGTCGCTCACCCCCTCATCTGCCCTGACGGGCATCTTCTCCCCGCTGGGGAGAAGCGGGAACCATATTACGAGGAACAACACGATGCCGAAGCAGAATCCACGCCACCCGAACTTTCCGATCCCAGGCGGGCCGGAGCTGCGCGCCAAGGGCTGGCGGCAGGAGGCATTGCTGCGGCTTCTCGAAAACGTGCTCTCGGTCGGCGAAGACCCGGAAAATCTGATCGTCTACGCGGCTCTCGGCAAGGCGGCGCGCAACTGGGCGGCCCACAAGGGTATCGTCAAGGCGCTGACCGAGATGGACGAGGACCAGACGCTGCTAATCCAATCCGGCAAGCCGATCGGCCTGGTAAAGACCCACGCCAAGGCGCCGCTGGTGATCATGGCGAACTGCAACATCGTCGGGCAATGGGCGAAGGCCGAGGTATTCTATGAACTGCAGCGCAAGGGGCTGATCTGCTGGGGCGGGCTGACGGCCGGCGCCTGGCAATATATCGGCAGCCAGGGCGTTATCCAGGGCACCTACGAGATCTTCATGCGCATCGCCGAGCGCCGTTTCGGCGGCGATCTCTCGGGCCGCTTCGTGCTGACGGCGGGCCTCGGCGGGATGGGTGGCGCGCAGCCGCTCGCCGGGCGCATGGCGGGTGCGGCGATCCTCTGCGTCGATATCGATGCCGACAGGGCGAAGAAACGCCAGGAGATCGGCTATCTGCAGGAAATCGCGCCTGACCTCGATACGGCTCTCCAGATGATCGATGACGCCGTGAAGGAAAAGCGCGCGCTTTCTGTCGGCCTCGTCGGCAACGCGGCCGAAGTCTACCCGGAGATTGCCCGGCGCGGCATCGTGCCCGACGTCGTCACCGACCAGACCTCGGCGCACGACCTCGTCTACGGCTACGTGCCGAAGGGCATGAGCATCGCGCAGGTGAAGGAGCTGCGCGACGATGGCCAGGGGCAACTGATGGCGGCCAGCCGCGCCTCGATCGTTCAGCACGTCACGGCTATGCTGGAATTCCAGAAGAAGGGCTCCGAAGTCTTCGACAACGGCAACCTGATCCGCACCCAGGCCAAGGAAGGCGGCGTTCAGAACGCCTTTGACATTCCGATCTTCACCGAGGCCTATCTGCGCCCGCTGTTTGCCCGCGCCATCGGTCCCTTCCGCTGGATGGCGCTGTCGGGTGAGGAGAGCGATATCGCCCGCATCGACGATCTGCTGCTCGAGATGTTTCCTGACAACAAGATCATCACCAACTGGATCCGGCTGGCGCGCGAACATGTGCCCTTCGAAGGCCTTCCCGCCCGCATCGCCTGGCTCGGCCATGGCGAGCGCACGGCGCTGGCGCGGCGCGTCAACCAGCTGGTCGCCAGTGGCGAATTGAAGGGGCCTGTCGCCTTCTCCCGCGATCACCTGGATGCAGGCGCCATGGCACATCCGAACATCATGACCGAGCGGATGAGGGACGGCTCCGACGCCATTGCCGACTGGCCGCTGATCGACGCCATGATGCTTTGCTCCTCGATGGCCGACCTCGTCGTCGTCCATTCCGGCGGTGGCGGCTATGCCGGCTACATGACGAGCTGTGGCGTCACCGTCGTTGCCGACGGCACCGATGACGCCGACGAGCGCCTCGACCACGCGCTGACCAACGACACGGCGCTCGGCGTCATGCGCTACGCGGACGCCGGATACGAGGATGCGCTTGACGAGGTTGCCAAGAAGGACGTGCCATATATCCGGCTTGGTTGAGATTTCGCCTAACTCTGAACGCTCGAAAGCCGCCTTGCCGCATAGGCAGCGGCAAAAGCGCAGGCGAGCATGGCGAGCGTGAAGAAGACGACCGCGAACCATCCTTCGGCCGAGAAGAACCAGCCTCCGGCCGAGCCCATGACGCTGGAGCCGACGTAGTAGGCGAGCATGTAGAGCGACGACGCGTGACCCTTGGTGCCCTTTGCCAGCTTGCCGACGAGGCCGCTGGCGATCGAGTGGCTCATGAAGAAGCCGCTGGTCAGTACGATGATACCGAGGATGATGACCGGCAGGGAAGCCGACAGTGTGAGAGCGCTGCCGAGAGCCGTCACAGCAAGGCCGGTGAGCAGCACGGCGAAATGGCCGAAACGATCGCCGAGGATGCCGCCGATCGATGAGGCACCGATGCCGAACATGTAGACGGTGAAGATCAGGCCGAGTTCGGTTTGTGTCAGCTGGTAAGGCGCCGCTACGAGCCGGAAGCCGGCATAATTGTAGATCGTTACGAAGGAGCCCATCGCCAGGAAGGCGATGGCGAAGACGAAGGGAAGTGCCGGATTGCGGAGGTGGCCGATCCACGCCCGCAGATGAAAACGCGGATCGAAACCCGGGCGGCGGATGAAATTGCGCGACGCAGGGAGCAGCAGGATAAAACCGATCGCTGCGGCCAGCCCGATCGCACCCATCAGCGCCATCGCCGGGCGCCAACTTAGATATTCGGCAAAAATTCCCGTCAGCACCCGGCCGCACATGCCGCCGAAGGCGGTTCCTCCGACATAGAGGCCCATTGTGGCGCCGAGCCCCTTCGGATCGATCTCTTCGGCGAGATAGGCCATTGCCACAGCGGGCACGCCGCCGAGAACGAAGCCCTGCATGGCCCGCAGCACCAGCAGCAAGTGCCAATCCGGAGAGAAAGCGGCGGCGATCGTCAGGAACGCGGCACCAACGAGCGAAATCGACATCAGGCTGCGGCGGCCGAGACCTTCGGAAACGGCGGCGGCGCAGATGATGGCGATTGCCAGAAATCCCGTTGAGAGCGACAGCGCCAGAGAGCTCTCAGCCGGGCTGACGGCGAACTCGGAGGCGAAGACCGGAAGCAGCGGCTGGACGCAATAAAGCAGCGAGAAGGTCGAGAAGCCCGACAGAAACAAGGCAAGGCTCGCCCGCCGGTAGGGCGCAGTGCCGCGAGTCAGATATTGCCTTGCGGGCGCCGCCGCCTGCATCTCGACCGGAGAAATGTCGCTCATTCTTGCTGCTGTCTTTGGCATGTCAGGCGCCTTTCACCTTTGATCTAGCCAGCAGGATGCAATTTGTCCAATATATGGAACAGTCACTCTCGATAGTTTTTGGAGATAGCGCAGATGGAGCTCCGGCATATCCGTTATTTCCTGGCCGTTGCCGAGGAGCGCAATTTCACCCGCGCCGCAGCCAAGCTCGGCATCGGCCAGCCTCCGCTCAGCCAGCAGATCCGCGATCTGGAGGCGGAAGTGGGTGCTGCGCTGTTCCATCGGGTTCCGCACGGCGCGGAACTGACGGCGGCTGGTGAAGCCTTTCTCGGCGAGGCGAAGGCATCGCTCGCCGCCGCCGAGAAAGCCAAGCTTGCAGCACAGCGGGCCAACCGCGGCGAGACTGGGCGGCTGGCGCTCGGCTTCACCGCGTCCTCGGCATTCAACACCGTGGTCAGCGCGACGATCCGGCGCTTCCGGGCACAATGGCCGGAGGTACGGCTATCATTGACCGAGATGAACACGCTGGCGCTGATGGAGAAACTGCACCGCGGCGAACTCGACGCGACTTTCATGCGCCCGAGCCTGGATGACCCGCCCGGTGTCCGGCTGAAGCGGCTTGCCGACGAACCGATGGTCATCGCACTGCCGGCACGCCATCCGCTGGCAAAGCGCGCCGCACTGCCGCTCTCGCTGCTCGCCAACGAGCCATTCATCCTCTTCCCGCGGCTTGTAGGGCTCAGCCTGTTCGATGACGTTGTGCTCGCCTGCCGGAAGGCCGGATTCGAACTCGAAGTGGCACAGGAAGCGCCGCAGATCTCCTCGGTCGTCAATCTGGTCGCCGCAGAACTCGGCGTGTCCATTGTTCCGGAATCGATAGCGCAGATCAGGCTCGACGGCGTCGCCTACCGGCCGATCGAGGGACCGCCCGCCGTTGCCCGGCTGGCGCTCGCGGTTCTCAAGACCCAGCGCTCGCCGGTCACGGAAAACCTGATGAGCCTGCTCTAGATCTCCAGCTTCAGGATGCAGGCCGATCCCAATAGGGCGGATCGCCGAAGACCTTCTTCAGATGATCGGCAATGGCGCGCAGCTTGGCCGAGGGATTGCGGCCTTCGGGATGGGCCATGTAGATGAATTCCGGTTCCGGCTTGCTGCCGACGTCGATCTCCGCAAGCGCGCCTTCGCGAATGGCAGGTCCGGCAATGAAGGCCGGCAGAAGCGCAATCCCGAGACCCGCGATCGCTGCATCGCGCAGCATGTCGCCATTGTTCATCCCCATCGCCAGTTGGGCGCGCACCACAGCGACGCCCTCTGCGGTCTGGAAGCGCCAGTCGGCGACACCGCGATTGGTGTAGAAAAGTCCTCGATGCTCCTGAAGACTGGCCAGAGTGCGCGGGATGCCCGCCTTGGCAAGATAGTCCGGCGAGGCGACCAGCATGCGGCGGCTCGGAGCGAGCTTCCAGGCGACAAGACGCGAGTCTGCAATCGGGCCGTTGCGGATGATGGCGTCGTAGCCTTCCGACGCCGCATCGACGCGGCGATCGTCGATATCGAGCGTCAGGGCGATTTCCGGGTGTTCGGCGAGAAACGGATATAGGGCAGGCCCAAGATGCATGCGCCCGAACGTGACGGGGGCGGCAATGCGCAGCGGACCGGCGAGCGTGCCGCGGCGCTCCGCCATGCTTGCCGACGCCTCCTCGACCTCGTGGACGATGCGCAGCGCGCGCTCCAGAAAAGCTGTCCCATCCTCCGTCAGCGTCAGCTTGCGGGTGGTGCGATGGAGAAGCAGGCCGCCCAGCGTTTTCTCAAGTTCCGCAAGGCGTTCGCTGACGACGGATTTCGACAGGCGGAGCCTACGTGCCGCTTCGCTCACCGAACCTGCCTCGACCACGGCGACGAAAGCCGCAATTCCCTCAATCTTGATCATTGTTCGGTATTTCCGAAATCGAGTTCCACCATTTGCAGACTAATCCGAACAAATAGAAAATGCCATCTTCCACTCATCGAAGGGGCACAACGCCCCGCACATAGGAGATGGAATTATGAACCGCCTGAACAACAAAGTTGCAATCGTAACCGGCGCAAGCTCCGGTATCGGCCGTTCGACGGCCAAGCTGTTTGCCGCCGAAGGCGCCAAGGTCGTGGTCGGCGCCCGCCGTCAAGCGGAGCTCGATAGCCTCGTTGCCGAAATCAAGGAAGCCGGTGGCACGGCCATCGCGGTTGCGGGCGACGTACGCTCGGAGGATTATCACAAGGCACTTGTCGCCGCTGCTGTCGGCAATTACGGCAAGCTCGACATCGCCTTCAACAATGCCGGTATCCTCGGCGAAGCGGGCCCGAGCACCGAGGTTTCCGAAGCAGGCTTTACCGAAGCGCTGACGATCAACCTCGTCGCCTCGTTCCTTGCCGCCAAGCACCAGATCGGCGCCATGGTCAAGACTGGCGGCGGCTCGGTGATCTTCACCTCGACATTCGTCGGCTACAGCTTCTCCTTCCCCGGCGTTGCCGGCTATGCAGCCAGCAAATCCGGCCTGATCGGTCTGACGCAGACGCTCGCCGCCGAATTCGGTGCGCAGAATGTGCGCGTCAATGCCGTACTTCCCGGCGGCGTAGACACTGACATGTATCGCGAGATGAACGACACCGAAGACAAGCAGGGCTTCATCACCAACCTGCATGCGCTGAAGCGCGTCGCCAAGCCGGAAGAGATTGCCCAATCGGTGCTCTACCTCGCCTCCGACGCCTCGAGCTTCGTCAGCGGCACGGCATCGCTGGTCGATGGCGGCGCATCGATCACCCGCACGTAAGCCTTTCAACATCGAAGCAAGGCCGCGGCACGAGAGCGCCGCGGCCTTTCGCGTCAGCGGGTTTCGATGAGCGTGCGGATCGCCGTTTCGAAATCCGTCTTTGCCTTTCGCGAACCGCTCGCGCCGGCTTCGAACTCGATCCAGCCTTTGTTGAAACCATCGAGCATGCGCATACGCGGGCCGGGGTTCTGCATGCCCTGCGAAAGGAACAGTTCATTCCAGCTTTCCCTTGCAACCGCCTCAGCATGGACCTGCCGGCCGAGTACTAGCGAAAGAGCTTCGGCCATCTGTAACGGCGTGATGCGGCAGGGACCTTCCAGCTCGACGACGCGGCTCCCCGTCCAGATTTCCTGCAGCAATCCGGCGGCGGCCGCGCCGACATCGCGAACCGCGACCATCGGCACCGGCTTGTCGAGCGGCTGAAGGAAGCTCGGCAAGACGCCGCTTTCCCGCGCTGAAGCGATATCCCAGGCGGAATTCTCCATGAACCAGGCGGCCCGCAGGAACGCGACCGGCACCGGCAGCGCGGAAAAGACCTGTTCAGCAATACCGAGCTGGGTCAGAAGGTTCTCCTGCTGCGCCTGAGCACCGATGGTGGAGAGGCAAACGACCTTCTTCGGGCTTGCCACAATCACCGCCGCCTTCACCGCCTCGATAATGGCGCGCGCCTGCGGAAAGCCCGGCGCCGGATCGAAGGCTGGCGGCAACAGCACGAAGACGCCTTCGGCGCCCTCGAAAGCCTTGGCGAGCGCGTCCGCATCCGTCATCTCGGCGATCGCGATTTCAGCACCGCGATCCCGCCACGCCTTTCCCTTTTCCGCATTGCGCATCACGGCGCGCACGGCATGGCGTCCAGCCAGCAATCGCTCGGCCACCACCGCGCCGACCTGACCCGTCACTCCAGTTACTGCAAACATCGTCACGCTCCTTTTCCGGCAGCAACAGGCCGCCGCGATGCGCGGAAGATGCACGCAATTCATTTTTGACTGAATTGCGCTTTTGTCATATTATTCATGACAGAAAATCACGGATCAGATGATGTTGGACGGACGACTGCTGAATGGTGTCAGCGTGCTGGCGGCGGTGGTCGAAAGCGGCAGTTTTGCGCGCGCCGCCGAGGCACTTGGTTTAACCGCATCGGGCGTTAGCCGTGCCATATCGCGGCTGGAGGGGCGGATCGGCGTCCGGCTCCTCGACAGGACGACGCGGTCGCTCAGATTGACCGATGACGGTGCGCGCTTCTACGAACAGGTCGTGCCCCTGCTCGGCGGCATCGAAGAAGCGGCCAGTTATGCCGCTGGCACCGCACAGGCGGTGCGCGGGCGCCTTCGCGTCAACGCCGATCCCTATTTCTCCAGGCTGATCCTGGCGCCGGAGCTTGGCACCTTTCTTGATCGCTATCCTGATCTCCAGCTCGAAATCATCACCCGCAACGAGATCGGCGACCTGGTGGCCGATGGCATGGATGTGGCGGTGCGCTTCGGAGAGATCCCGGCCAGAAGCGCGCTGATTTCCCGGCAGCTATTTCGCACACGGGTCATCACGGTCGCGGCCCCCGCCTATCTCGAACGCTATGGACGCCCCCGGCTTCCTGAGGATCTCGGCGATCACACCTGCATCCAGTATCAGGACCCGCTGACCGGAAAGCCCTTCGAATGGGAATTGCGGCGCGGCGAGGAAGTGGTGCCGATCGCCACGCGCGGACGGATTCTCGTCAACGATGCCGGGACGACGCTTGCCACATGTCTCGCCGGCATCGGCATTGCCCAGGTGTTTTCGCTCGGCATGAAGCCCTATCTCGACAGCGGGCAACTGGTCGATCTCTACCCGGATTGGCCGGGCGAAACCTTTCCGCTGCACTGCTTCTACCCCTCGCGGCATCACGTGCCGGCCAAGGTCCGGGCGTTCATCGACTTCTGCGCCGAAATCGCCCGCTAGATGTCGCTGGTGAGACTTGTTTCCGGGTGCGGCCAGGCCTATCAAAGATGCTGAAATCCACTTCATCTTCCGGCCTTCGCGCCTCCGGTGCCCCATGCTTCTCGGTATTCTTTGCGGCCTCGCCACCTGTGCGTTGTGGGGACTGACCTTCGTCGTGCCGCGCGCCATCGCGCCGTTCACGACCATGGATTTGACGGTCACGCGCTACGGACTATTTGCGCTGGCCAGCATCGTGCTGATGGTCAGCCCGCGGTTCCGGCCGAAGAATATCAGGCCGCGCATGGCGATCACCGCCCTATTGCTCGGCGGCATCGGCTATGTCGGCTATTTCGTCAGCGTCGCCTATGCGGTGCGGCTTGCGGGGGCAGCCATTCCGCCGCTCGTTATCGGCACCATGCCGGTACTGCTCGCCATCATCGCCAACCTGCGCGACCGCTCGGTCGCCTGGAAGCTGCTTGCGCTGCCGCTGATCCTGATCGCGGCCGGCATCGGCTGGGTCAATGTCTCGATCTTCGCGGCAACGCCTTCGGGCGACCAGAGCGCGATCTGGCTCGGCATCGGATCGGCGCTGATTGGCCTGACGCTCTGGGTGATCTACGGGCTGGCGAGCACGGCGGCGATGCAATCGCCCGATGCGCCGGATATCCTGCAATGGACGGGCTTGCAGGGTATCGGCGCCGGGATCGGCTGCCTCGTGCTCATTCCCTTTACCTCCATCGGGACCGATATCGTCTTCACCGGAGCAGAACTTCTGCGCTTCATCCTCTGGTCGCTGATCATGGGGCTGGCCGGCGCCTGGCTTGCGACCCTGCTATGGATGATCGCCTCCAAGCGGCTGCCGCTGGCGCTTGCCGCGCAGCTGATCGTGGCGGAAACCGTATTCGGCCTGCTCTTCGGCTTCCTGTTCGAGCAGCGGCTGCCGACGATTGCCGAAGCGGGCGGCTCGATCCTGCAGCTTGCCGGCGTCGGCTTGGCAATCGCCATCTTCACGCCTTCCCGCAAGCCGCAGGCCCACTGACCAGCCGCGCATTGCATGTTATTCGCCAAAGGCTTAGGGTCGTTCGACCAATAGGACGACGGGTAAAAGGCCATGGCTCTCAGCGGCAAACGCATCCTGCTTATCATCTCGGGTGGCATCGCGGCCTATAAGAGCCTCGACCTGATCCGCAGGCTGCGTGAACGCGGCGCATCGGTGCGCCCGGTCATGACATCAGGCGCGCAGGAATTCGTGACGCCGCTTGCCGTCGGCGCGCTTGCTGCCGATCATGTCTTCACCGATCTCTTTTCACGGCAGGACGAACAGGACGTCGGACATATCCGCCTGGCGCGCGATTGCGATCTGGTGCTGATCGCGCCGGCGACCGCCGATCTGCTGGCGAAGATGGCGAACGGGCTGGCCGACGATCTTGCCTCGACCGTGTTGCTTGCGACCGACAGGCCGGTGCTTGCCGCGCCTGCGATGAACCCGAGGATGTGGGCGCATCCGGCCACCCGGCGCAACGTTGCGACCCTTGCTGCCGACGGCATCCGCATGATCGGGCCGATGGCCGGCGAGATGGCCGAGAGCCGCGAGGCCGGTGTCGGCCGGATGGCGGAGCCGCTGGAAATCGTCGCCGCAGCCGAGGCGCTTCTGGACGACGGACCGAAGCCGCTTGCCGGACGCAAGGCTGTGGTCACGTCAGGCCCGACCCACGAGCCGATCGACCCGGTCCGTTACATCGCCAACCGCTCATCCGGGCGCCAGGGGCATGCAATCGCGGCAGCACTTGCCAAGCTCGGCGCCGATGTGACGCTGGTTTCGGGACCGGTGACCATCCCAGATCCTGCCGGCGTGAAAACCATCCATGTCGAGCGGGCCGAAGAAATGCGCGACGCCGTCTTGGCAGCGCTGCCTGCCGATATCGCCGTGATGGTGGCTGCCGTTGCCGACTGGCGGGTGGCCTCGGCCGCCGACCAGAAGATCAAGAAGCATCCCGGCGAATCCATCCCGACACTGGCGCTAACCGAGAATCCGGACATCCTCAAAACCGTCGGCCATCATACGATGCGGCCGAAGATCGTCGTCGGTTTTGCAGCCGAAACGCAGGATGTCGAGAGCAATGCCAAGACCAAACTGGAGCGCAAGGGTGCCGACATGATCGTCGCCAACGACGTGTCTCCGGCGACCGGCATCATGGGCGGGACGCGTAACAGTGTGAAGCTCATCAGCCGCGCAGGCATCGACCAATGGCCCGATATGGCGAAAGAAGATGTGGCGGAAAAGCTTGCTGCCCTGATCGCCGAACGGCTCAGGCAGGGATAGCCAGGCTTGCTGCTATTTCCACCCGCCGTTCGGGCTGGAATGGTGTAATCGTGATTCCCGCCTCGTTGACGGTGACGGCGCTGCCATCCGGTATTTCCATCCAGGCATCGACGTCATCATTCAACGGCTCTGATACCAGGCAATGACCCATGCGCATCGGCGATGCGTAAAGGGTCGGCGCCTTGCGGTCCGTCGCATAGCGGATACCGTAGAGCGATCGGCCATCGGAAAAGGCGGCGGTGAAGCGGAGATGGGCATCACCGAGAATGTTTTCGGCCAGTCCTTCGACGAAGCTCACCATCTCCGACATGGCGGCGACCGGCGCCTGGCGCAGGCCGAACTGCATGGCGAGCAGAAACATCAGCTCCGAATCCGTCGTGCCGCTTCTGGCGTGGAAGAGTTCGTCATCGAGCATCGCTTCCATCGGCCGGCGCAACCGCTCGAAGCCGCCAATCTGGCCATTGTGCATGAACGACCAGTTTTCGTGGGTGAAAGGGTGGCAATTGTCGCGGCGCGTACCGCCGCCGGTCGCGGCGCGCACATGGGCGAGGAACAGCGGCGAACGGATCTGCCGCGCCAGGCTCTTCAGATTGCAATCCGCCCAGGCCGGAAGAATATCGCGGTAGCGCCCAGGCTCCGGGCGGTCGCCATACCAGGCGATGCCGAAACCATCGCCGTTGGTGGCGGTCTTGGCGCGGGTGGCGCAATGCGACTGTTCGATCAGCGAATGGGCGGGCGACGACACCAGCTCCTCCAGATAGAGGGGGTCTCCGCGATAGGCTGCCCAACGACACATGCTCTTTGCTCCAGCCCGCCGTCTCTGCAGCAGGAATGCCCGAAAACACGAGGCCCGATTGTCGGGCGACGTGGTGAATAAAAACTTAAGGGTTGTAGAGCTGGCAAGGGTTTGTGACGGATTGTTGGCAAGGCCGGCGATCACATTGCGTAGCCGCCAGCATTTCAGCGTGAACGGTGAGACCAATAAGCGTGCTGGCATCACGCTGATTATTCTTGGAAAACACCTTGGAGACGTAGCGGGGAAAAACCCGCGCCATCTCGCCACTTCGGCCGGACTGCCGATTTTTTCTTGCATCGACGGCGAATCGGCCTACCTTCAAGGTGTGTTCAACGAAATGAAAGGAAGGTGATCCAATGTCTAATGAGATTTCGGTCTTTGTAGCAGGCATGGAAGTGGTGACGAAAGCGGGGCAGCCCTCGCTCTAAAGCCTGCCTTCCTAGGATCGCTTTGACGGTCCGGCCAGTTCAAGGCCAAACTCATGGAAAGGGTCGCGAAAGCGGCCCTTTTTCACGTCCGGCAGAATCCATTTGACCTCATCAGCCACCAGGCATATTCATAAAGTCATCTGATGACTTTATGAATATGCCGATGCAGCCTCTGAGCAAGACCAATCTCGCCGATACAGCAATCGAAGCGATCCGCAGCGAAATCATCGCCAAGCGCTGGGCCGTGGGCGAAAAGCTGCCGAACGAGGCTGCCCTCTGCAGCATGCTGTCTGTCAGCCGCGGGACCGTGCGCGAGGCGGTCCGCGTCCTGGCGTCACAGGGATATCTTGAGACGAGACAGGGGTCCGGCACCTACGTGCTGTCGACAGCCGACGCCAGCCGGCCGCTCACCATGGCGAGACGCTCAAGCCTGCGCGACCAGTTCGAGGCGCGTTGCGCGCTGGATGTCGAGGCTGCGCGTCTGGCGAGCCTCAGGCAGACGCCAGAGATTATCGCCGGATTGCGGGCGCTGCTCGAAAAGCGCGGCAACTACGATGGCGGCGACAAGGCCGCCTTCATCAGGCGCGATCTGGCCTTTCATCAGGCGGTTATCGCCGCATCGCAAAACCGCGCGATGATCGAAATATACGATTTCTTCTCCGCATCGATCGCCGAGACCATCGAGGCGACGCTCGGCCAGGACGTGCCGGAGCCGGATATGCAGGCGCATGCCCATATCGTCGATGCCATCGAAACAGGCGATCCCGAACGGGCGGATGCGGCGGTTCGCCGCTTTATGGCCCCCGTCATCGCCGCACTGGACCGGATGCTGCTTTCATGAATACCCCTTACGCCGATGCCGCGCATGCTTTCGATGCGTCAGGCGAGCAACTGATCGATGCCGAGGCAGACAGCGTGCCGCCGGTTCAACCACCTGCGAAACTTTCCGCAACCGCCCGCATATTGCTTGGCGTCAGTCTGGTGCTGATTGCCTTCAATCTCCGGCCGGTCTTTTCCAGCGCTTCGGCGCTGCTTCCCGAGATTCGCTCCGGCCTCGGTCTTTCGGCGCTCGGCGCCAGCCTGCTCACCACGCTGCCGGTCGTCTGCCTCGGCGCCTTTTCGCCGCTCGCACCACGGCTTGCCCAGCGGATCGGCTCGGAGCGGACGCTTCTCGGCGTCATCTTCCTGCTCGCGCTTGGAACGGCGATGCGCGGGCTTAACTCGATACCGCTGCTGTTTCTGGGAACTGCTCTTGCCGGCGCCTGCATCGCCGTCGGCAACGTGCTGCTGCCGGGTCTGGTGAAGCGCGACTTTGCGGACCGGGCCGCGCTGATGACAGGTTGCTACACCATGGCGCTCTGCGCCGGTGCTGCCAGCGCCGCCGGGCTGACGCTGCCGGCCGAGCATATGCTGGGCGGCTCTCTTTCCGGTGCGCTTGCCATCTGGGCCCTACCCGCCCTTGCCGTCGGACTGATCTGGCTTCCACAGGTGCTGCGCACCAAGAACACCGCCAAGCGTAGTGGCTTCCGTGTCGAAGGTCTCTGGCGCGACAGGCTCGCCTGGCAGGTGACGCTTTTCATGGGGCTGCAATCGGCTCTTGCCTACTGCGTCTTCGGCTGGCTGGTGCCGATTCTCCGCGAACGCGGCCTCGACGGCGTGACCGCCGGAGCGATCGTTTCCATGTCGGTCATGGTTCAGGCCGCGGCATGTCTGGTTGCGCCGCAGATCGCCGTGCGTGGCAAGGATCAGCGCATCATCAACGCTTCGCTCTGCATCATCGCCGTCGTTGCGCTGCTCGGCCTGCTGTTTGCGCCTCTCTGGACCGTCTGGTTCTGGGCGGCGCTGCAGGGCATCGGCCAGGGCGGGCTGATTGCCGTGGCGATGACCGCTATCGTGCTTCGCTCGCGCGATTCCCATGTCGCGGCCCATCTTTCCGGCATGGCGCAATGCGTCGGCTACCTGCTTGCCGCCATCGGCCCGCTTGTCGTCGGCATGATCCGCAGCTGGACGGGCAGTTTCGCCTGGTGCGCGGTGCTGTTTGTCATCCTTGGCCTTGGTGCTGCGATCAACGGCTGGAACGCCGGGCGGGCGCTGCATGTCAACGCAAGGACGATCGAGACGCCTTAGGCAGACCTTTGCTACTTGGCGGATCAGCTGCGCTCACCTGAGGGATGAGCTGCGCTCACCCTGGGATCACCATGTCTTGATGAGCCTTCGCGGCAGGCGATGGTAGGTTAGCTCCGGGCTGGACCAATCCGCCGGAGGAGATCATTTGCCGCTTCGCTCTCTCATGCTGACGATCGCGCTCGTCGCATCCCTTGCCGCCGCACCGGCATTGTCCCAGGAACGCCCGGGCGTGCTGAAGCTGCTGCCCGGCGATGCCGTGACCGAGCACCAAGCGACGATCGGCGGCCGCAAGCTGGACTATACGGCAACCGCGGGAACAATCGATCTCTTCGGCCAGGACGGCAACCAGACGGGGGCGATCTTCTACACCGCCTATATCGCCAAGAATGCGGGTACAAATCGTCCAATCACCTTTGCGTTCAACGGTGGACCCGGGGCAGCGTCCGCCTTTCTCCATCTCGGCCTCGTTGGCCCGCGCATCCTCGATTTCGGGCCTCAGGCGCGCGACGGCGCCAATGCCAAGCTTGCCGACAATCCGCAGAGCTGGCTCGACTTTACCGATCTTGTGCTGATCGATCCGATCGGCACCGGGTGGAGCCGGACGGCGAAGGCCGACGATGCCAAGGATTATTACAACGTAGGCTCGGACGCGCAGAGCATCGCCAAGGCGATCGCGCTTTACGTTGCCCATAACAACCGCTCTAATTCGCCGAAATACCTGCTCGGCGAAAGTTATGGCGGCTTCCGCGCGGCGCGGGTCGCGGGTGCTTTGCAGCAGAACCAGGGAATCATCGTTTCGGGCGCCGTCATGCTCTCGCCGCTCATCGAGGCGCAGCTGATGTTCAATGCCGACGAGTTCGCTTTGGGTGCCGCTCTGGAGCTTCCCTCGCTCGCAGCCGCCGACATGGACCGCCGCGGCGCCTTTTCGGAGGATGCGCAGCGTGAGGCGGAAAAATTCGCGCTCGGCGACTATCTGACGACGCTTGCCGGTCCGGAGCCAACCGGCGACACGGCAAAGGCGTTTTACGGCAAGATATCGGCGATAACCGGCATCCCGGAGGATGTCGTCACCCGCAACCGCGGCTTTCTGGGTGACGCCTATGCCAAGCATTCCGGCAAACCCGCCGGTGAGGTGATGAGCCCCTATGATGCGGCTTTCGCATCTCCCGATCCCTATCCCGAATCCGACTATGATCGCGGTGACGACGCCATCCTCGACGGGTTCACCCGCGCCTATGGCGGCGCGTTTTCCGGCTATGCCCGCAACGAGCTCGGCTTCAAGACGGAGATGACCTATTCGCTGCTCGACAGCGATATCAGCCGTCAATGGGAATGGGGCGGACGCGGTGGCGGATCGCGGCTGCAGGCCAGTATAACCGGCGATATCCGCCAGCTGCTGGCGTCAAACCCGTCCTTCCATCTGCTGATCGCGCATGGCTATAGCGATCTCGTCACGCCCTATGGCGTCAGCCGCTATGTCGTCGATCACCTGCCGCAAAGTCTCGCGAAAGACCGCGTCAAGCTGGATGTCTATCGCGGCGGCCACATGTTCTACACGAATGCCGAACAGCGGGCTGCCTTTACGGCCGATGCGAAGGCATTCTACGCGCTGAGCGGCACAGCGCAGCCCGCGGACTAGGCTCTGGTTGGCGCATGAGGGTTGCCGCAGTGCAGCACTGACCTAGATAGACCCCATGTCCTACCAAAAGCAGCCGCTTGTTATCGCGGAGCCGGATGCGGCTTCAGGCGCGGAGTCCATGCTTGCCGCACTTGCCGGAGCGCCGCACGAATGGGCGCTCTTTCTCGATATCGACGGCACCTTGCTCGATCTCGCAGATACGCCTGACGGCATCGAAGTCCCCACCGGTCTCCCGGGCCATCTCGATACTCTCTCGCAAAAACTTGGCGGCGCGCTGGCGCTGGTCACGGGCCGCGGCCTTGCCTACGCGGACAGCCTATTTGCACCGCTCCGCTTTCCGATCGCCGGGTTGCACGGCGCCGAACGTCGCGATGCCGATGGAACGCTCACGACCGCCGCGGCAACCGCGGCCTTTGGCGCCGTGAAGGCTGATCTCGCCGCCCAGACGGCCGGCTGGCCGGGCATCCTCATCGAGGACAAAGGTGCGGCGGTCGCCGCGCATTACCGTCAGGCGCCGGAGCGGGAAATCGATCTGGAGCCGCTGATGCAGCAGGCGCTCGACCGTGCCGGGCCCGGCTGGCACATCCAGCATGGCAAGATGGTGATCGAAATCCGTCCCTCTAGCGCCGACAAGGGACATGCCGTCGAAGCCTTCCTCGCACAGCTGCCCTTCAAAGGGCGGCGCGCCATCGCTATCGGCGACGACGTGACCGACGAGGCGATGTTCCGTGCCGTCAACCGGCTTGGCGGCTTGTCGATCCGCGTCGGCCCGCTTTCGCCTGCCAGCGAGGCGACAGCCTCGTTCCCGTCCGCTGCTGCCGTACGCGATGTGATCGCCCGGCTGGCGGCGTGAACCATTTCAGCATCTAAGACATTTCCTGAGAAAAGGACCCCTTCATGAGCCGTCTCGTCGTCGTATCCAATCGCGTCCCCGTTCCCGAGAAGGGCGGCATTGCGCCCGCCGGTGGGCTGGCGGTTGCGCTCAAGGCAGCGCTCGAAGAGCGCGGCGGCATCTGGATGGGCTGGTCGGGAAATTCCAGCGGCGCGCAGGAGCCGGAAAAGCTGAAGGAAATCCAGCAGGGTAATATCACCTACGCGCTGACCGATCTCACCGATACCGATGTCGAGGAGTATTACCACGGCTTCGCCAACCGCGTGCTCTGGCCGATCTGTCACTACCGGCTGGACCTCGCGGAGTACGGCCGCAAGGAGATGGCGGGCTATTTTCGCGTCAACCGCTTCTTCGCCCACCGGCTTGCGCCGCTGATCAAGCCCGATGACGTCATCTGGGTGCATGACTATCACCTGATTCCGCTGGCAGCCGAGCTGCGGCAGATGGGGTTGAAAAACAAGATCGGCTTCTTCCTGCACATCCCCTGGCCGCCGGCGGATGTGCTGTTCACCATGCCGGTCCACGAAGAGATCATGCGCGGGCTATCGCATTACGATCTCGTCGGCTTCCAGACCGACCATGACCTCGAGAATTTTGCGGGCTGCCTGCGCCGCGAGGGCATTGGCGACGAGCTGGGCGACGGCCGCTTCAGTTCGCATGGCCGGACCTTCAAGGGAGGCGCCTATTCGATCGGCATCGAGACGGCTGCCTTTGCCGAATTCGCCCGCAAATCGGCAACCCACAGCATGGTCAGGAAAGCACGCGAGAGCATCGAGGGCCGCAGCCTGATTATCGGCGTCGATCGCCTCGACTATTCCAAGGGACTGACGCAGCGCATCGACGCTTTCGAGCATTTCATCCTGACAAACCCGGCCCAGCAGGGCCGGGTGACCTATCTTCAGATCACGCCGAAATCGCGCTCCGAGGTGCCCGAATACGAGGCGATGCAGCGGACGGTTGCCGAGCAGGCCGGGCGGGTGAACGGCGCTCTCGGCTCCGTCGACTGGGTGCCGATCCGCTATATCAACCGTTCGGTCGGACGCCCCATTCTCGCTGGCCTGTACCGGCTCGGCAAAGCCGGTCTGGTGACGCCGCTACGCGACGGCATGAATCTCGTCGCCAAGGAATATGTGGCGGCGCAGGATCCGGAGGATCCGGGTGTTCTGGTGCTTTCCCGCTTTGCCGGCGCTGCTCGCCAGCTGAAAGGCGCCCTGCTGGTCAATCCCTATGACATCGAGGGCACAGCCAACGCGCTGGCGCGCGCGCTCAGCATGCCGCTGGAGGAGCGGCAGGAACGCTGGAAAGTGATGATGGATCAGCTCCTCGAATTCGACGTGTCGCGATGGTGCAGGGATTTCCTGACGGATCTGGCGCCTTAGGCTTCACGCGGTCGCGACTTCGGATTGCAGCCACGCAATAAGCCTTCCGGTCTCCTCCGTCATCTCTTTCGGCGGCACCAGCCAGTAGCCGCGGTCCGCGGCCTCGACCATCGGGCCGGCCGCGACCAGCATGCCCGATGCCAGCAGTGAATCGACCAGCCCCATCCAGCCGATCGCAACACCCTGTTCGCCGACAGCGGCCTGCACCACCAGCGAATAGGTGTTGAAGCTGATCTCGCCGGGCGCGGCAGCGGCATTGCGGCTGAAGGCGAACTCGTCAAGATAACTCGTCCAGTCGAACCAGGGCGGCGTCCCGCGGGCATCCAGATGCAAAAGGCGCGCAGCAGAGAGGCGCTCCGGCGTCCCGAGCGGACCGTGCCGCTCGGCAAAACCCGGCGAGCAGACCGGCACGACTTTTTCCGGCAGCAGCAAGATGCCATGTCCGCCAAGTTCGCGCCGGCTTCCGAAGACGATCGCAGCGTCGCTGGCGTCCGGCACGCCCTGTTCGACGAATTGGGTAGCGACGATCTGGATATCCATGCCGGGGTAGAGCTGGCGGAACCCATGCATGCGCGGGATCAGCCAGAGCGACGAGAAGGCATAGTCGGTGCGCAGCCGCACCGTCGATCGCTCCGCCTCGCTGCGAAAGCTGCGCGCAAGGACGTCCACGTCTCCGACGGTGCGGGCGGCGACATCGAAGAGCCTGCGGCCCTCAGCCGTCAATTCGACGCCACGATGACGCCGCTGCAGCAGGCTGACGTTCATCTGCTCTTCGAGGCGGCGGATCTGGTAGCTGACGGCCGGTTGCGTCAGGCCGAGAGCGCGAGCCGCCGCCGAAAGATTGCCGAGCCTGCCGATCTCAGCGAGAATGCGAAGCCATCCGAGATCCACCGGCCGCTCAGCCATAAAAAATCCTTTTGGCAAGCATCGAAAAATTTCAGCTTCACAAGGGTCGTGAGCCGTTGTTGAATAAAATGCTCGAATAGCAGGCGGAGCGCAACGGCCTTCGAAGACCGCGCTTGACCCTGCTCCACATCATCAGGACATGACAGCATGGCGCGCCCGAATATTCTCATCCTCATGGTCGACCAGTTCAACGGCACGCTGTTTCCGGATGGCCCCGCCGATTTCCTGCATGCGCCGCATCTGAAGGCGCTGGCCGAGCGCTCGGTACGCTTCGCCAATACTTATACGGCGAGCCCGCTCTGCGCTCCGGCGCGCGCCTCCTTCATGTCCGGCCAGCTGCCGAGCCGGACGCGCGTCTATGACAACGCCGCCGAATTCGCCTCCGATATTCCGACCTATGCCCATCACCTGCGGGCCGCCGGTTACCAGACTGCGCTGTCCGGCAAGATGCATTTCGTCGGCCCCGACCAGCTTCACGGTTTCGAGGAACGGCTGACGACCGATATCTATCCGGCGGATTTCGGCTGGACGCCTGACTATACCAAGCCCGGCGAGCGCATCGACTGGTGGTACCACAATCTCGGCTCGGTCACCGGCGCGGGCGTCGCCGAGATCACCAACCAGATGGAGTATGATGACGAGGTTGCCTACAACGCGACCCGCAAGCTTTACGACCTGTCACGCCGCCAGGACGACCGGCCCTGGTGCTTGACCGTCAGCTTCACGCATCCGCACGATCCCTATGTCGCCCGGCGCAAATTCTGGGATCTTTACGAGGATTGCCCGGCGCTCGACCCGGCCGTTGCGCCTTTGCCGTTCGAAGAGCTAGATCCGCATTCGCAGCGCCTGCTCGAAGCCTGCGACTACAAGGCGTTCGATATCACGCCCGAGCAGATCCGCCGCGCACGGCAGGGCTACTTCGCCAATATCTCCTATGTCGATGAGAAGATCGGCGAAATTCTCGACGTGCTTGATCGCAGCCGGATGGCAGACAACACCATCATCCTCTTCGTATCAGACCATGGCGACATGCTGGGTGACCGCGGCCTGTGGTTCAAGATGTGCTTCTTCGACGGCTCCGCCCGCGTGCCGCTGATGATCGCGGCGCCCGGCTGGAACCCGGCCAAGATCGACCGCCCGGTTTCGACGCTCGACGTGACGCCGACGCTCGCCGGTCTCGCCGGACTCGATATCTCGTCGCTGAAGAAATGGACTGACGGCGAGGACCTAGCGCCCCTGGCAACGGGAACCGGCAGCCGCAGCCCGGTGCCGATGGAATATGCCGCGGAAGGGTCGATCGCGCCGCTCGTCGGCATCCGCGACGGCCGTTTCAAGCTTTCGCTTTGCGTCAAGGATCCGGCGATGCTGTACGATCTTGACGCCGATCCACACGAGCTGAACAATCTCGCTGAGAACCCTGACTATGCTGAAGTCCTGGCGTCTCTGAAGGCGCAAGCCGATGCCCGCTGGAATCTTGAAACCTTCGACGCAGCCGTGCGTGAAAGCCAGGCCCGCCGCTGGGTGGTCTATGAAGCGCTGCGCAACGGCGCCTATTACCCTTGGGACTATCAGCCGCTGCAGAAGGCATCGGAACGCTACATGCGCAACCACATGGACCTCAACATTCTTGAAGAGAGCCAGAGGTATCCGCGCGGAGAGTGACCCTTCCGGCCTATTGCAGTGCCTTCGGCAGGGCCGCGGCCACCCGGCGTTCAGCCGGCCAAAGCAATGCGGCCATGAACAGACTGTAGAGCGTTGCGAGAATGATATAGCCGATGCGCGTGGCGAATGTTTCCGCCGCCGTACCGGGCAGCGGCGATATTCCCGATCCCAGCACCACGAGGAATATCGTCAATGCACCTGCAAACACCTTGGCGGAAGGCCGCGGCAACACCGCACGGCCAGCGAGTATCAGACTTACCGCGAGAATGCTGAGGAACATAAAAAACAGCGAGTGCCGCAGTGTGACGAAACCAAAGACCACACTCGCCGCAGCGCCACCGAATATGTTGACAAGGATGAGGCCGAAGGCCGCTCTTGCGCCCGCAAGGACATCCAGCTGCATCAGCATCGACGCTACGGTAATCGGTATGACCAGCGCTGTGGCGAAGCGATCATTTGTCAGGCAGATGGCGACAGCGCCCAGCAATATCGCTCCGCTTGCCAGCGCCCGGGGTATCGGTCTCTGGTGATGAATAGCGGGCGGCTGACCGCTGCCAGTAAGTCCGCGGTGGGGAAAGGCGGCGTGCGCTGCCCAGCCCCAGACGATACCCTCGACGATGCCCCCCACCAGCAGCGCGAGGATCGAACTGCCGAGGTCGTAGTGCAGCAATGTCAGAAGCGGCAGCATGACGGCCACGACGAGGATCATGAATGGCAGAGCGCCCGCCCTTCCCGTTGCCTGCGCGAGAAAGCAAAGGAAATAGATCGCGCCAAGGAAGGTGAGGATCACCGGTGGATGATCGGAGGTGACCGCCAGGAACATCTGCAGGCAGAGCCCTGTAAGCGTCACAATCAGCGCCATGCCGAGTGCCTTGCCGAATGGCATCGGCGTGCGATCCGTCAGCAGAAACTGGACGGCGAAGAGCGCGCCGAGAAACGGGATAGCGTCTCCAACGGCAACGGACCAAGTAAACGAGAGCGTGGCGGCGAATGCCACGCGAAGACCTTGCGAAGCCTCAGGCGAATGCCACCAGCGATGACCCGATACGGCGTCAGCTAACATAGGTCAGAACCGAGATGATGCGCATCCACAATGCGCCCAGCGCGTTGGTCACCGGATTGTCGCCGGTATAAATCACCACATTCGCCTGAGCGCCGTAGCGGATGCCCTTCGGCCGCTCGCCGTCGAGAATGAGCCGCACGGGGAAGCTCTGTGGCGTGCGGATCCAGCCGCTCTGATCCGATACTTTCGGCAGGCCCGTATTCGGATCGACATTGCCCTGAGCGACACCGAAACCGACGCTTTCGACATGAGCAGGAAACAGCTTTCCGGGCAGCGCATCGAACAGGATTTCCGCCTTGTTGCCGCTTGCGACATTCTCGAGGCTGTTCTCCTTGAAGTTGGCCGCTATCCAGATCGTGCCGGCGTCGATGAAGGTGATGGCGCTCTGTCCGGTGTTGACAAAGCCACCGACGGACAGCTGAAGATTGGTGACGACGCCATCGGCGGGCGCCAGGACGGTGGTGCGGAGCAGATCGAGTCTGGCCCGCTCCAGCGAAGCCAGAGCGTCCTGCAGCTGCGGGTTATCCTGGCCGGCCGGTCCGAGCTCTTTCTCGGCACTCGCAAGTTCTGCATCGGCCGCAGCTGCTCCAGCCTCCGCCTGCTGGAGCGTGGTCCGCGCCTGGTCCGCCCGTGTCTGCGCGATCACCCCGCGTTTCAGCAAGGCCTCCGAACGGTTGGCCTGTTCCAGCGCGTTGTCGCGTACGGCGCGCGCTTCGACGACTTTCGCCTGGGCGCCATCGAGCGCGGCGATGGAGGCGCCGATCGACTGGCCGACCTTGGCGAGCTGCGCCTCTGCTTGCGCCAGCGCCAGTTCGTACTGTTGCGGATCGATGCGAAACAGCATCTGACCCTTGGTGACCGGGCTGTTGTCGGAAACCGCGACATCCACCACCCGGCCGGAAACTTCAGGCGCGATGCCGACCACATAGGCGTTGACCGTCGCCTGCGACGTTATCGGCGTCCGGCGTTCCATGAAAACGGAAACCGCAAAGGCGAAGACAAGAAACACGAGGACGCAGACCGCGACCCGGCGCAACGGGTTTCGCGCACTCACCGGCGCGGCAACGTCCTGCACAGCTCTGTTGTCCTGCTGATCCATTCGCCCCTCCCGAAATCTCTGCGAGAATGATCAGCTGGTTTGGACGCCCTCAGCGGTGTTTACCGCGCGCGCGGTCCGGACAAACAGGGCGCGGATCTTGCCCCAGAAATTGCCGCCAAGAACGAAGATGCTGGCAATCAGCATGAGATCGCCGAGCAGCTGAAACTCCCAGCGGTTCGGGCGAAAATCCGGCCAGATGTTATCGACATAGGGTTCGAACAGCGCGGAAACGAGCGGCAAGCAGAACATCACGAGGCCAATGACATGGCGCAGCGGACTGACGATCTCGTCTTTCAGCGATGGCAGATAGCCGCCGAGGGTGCGCTTCAATTCCTGGAAGCCGGCTTTGCCCATCACCGCGATCATCACGACAAGGATGATCTTGTTGCCGACGAAGATGGCGCCCGTCAGCGCCGCGACGCGCGCCGGCGGCATTCCGGACATCGCCAGAACCGGGATTGCAATGACCAGCAGCAACATCAGCGCAAAGAGCGCAATGCCACATTTGAAACGCCAGCCGCCACTAGCAGGCAGATTCTCCAGCTCGATATTCGTGCTCACGTTCGCCAGCCCCCCATGGATGAACGATTTACGAATATCTAATGTACATTAGTATGATTGCGCAGTCATCCCAGCATTTCGGCGAGATCACGCTGCCTTGGCGACGTGATATTCCTTGATGGCATCCATCTTGATTGCCGGGAAACGCTCGGCTTCGTAACGAAGCGAGAAGCTGTCCTGCGCCAGGAAAACCGGATCGCCGTCGAGATCGCGGGCGATATCGCCGCGCTTGACGGTCAGGAACTTGTCGAGATCAGCGGCATTCTCCGACGAAACCCAACGGCACACCGAGAAGCGCGACATTTCGAAGGAAACAGGCAGGCCATATTCCTGCTGCAGGCGCTCCTTTAACACGTCGAGCTGCAGGGCGCCGACGACGCCGACGATCGCCGGTGAGCCATCCTCGGGCGAGAACAGCTGGACGACGCCTTCTTCGGCCATCTGCTGTAGCGCCTCCTTCAGCTTCTTCGCCTTCATCGCGTCCTCAAGACGCACGCGGCGGAGGATTTCCGGCGAGAAGTTCGGTACGCCCTGAAAGACCAGCGGCTCGCCTTCGGTCAGCGTATCGCCGATGCGCAGCGTGCCGTGGTTCGGGATACCGACGACATCGCCGGCATAGGCGGTATCGGCCAGCTGGCGCTGCGAGGCGAAGAAGAACTGCGGCGCGGTGAGGCCGAGCTGTTTGCCGGTGCGGGCGAGACGCGCCTTCATGCCGCGTTCCAGCTTGCCGGAGCAGATGCGGGCGAAGGCGATGCGGTCGCGGTGGTTCGGGTCCATGTTCGCCTGGATCTTGAAGACGAAGGCGGTCATCTTGTCTTCGTTGGCATGAACGGTACGGATATCGGCCACCTGGTCACGCGGCGGCGGCGCAAAATCGGCAAGCGCGTTGATCAGATCGCGCACACCCAGATTGCGCAGCGCCGAACCGAAAAAGACCGGCGTCATATGGCCTTCCAGAAATGCCTGGCGATCAAAGGGGCGGCACGCCTCCTTGGCGAGGTCGACCTCGTCGATGAAAGCCGCGCGTTCGTTTTCCGGAAGGCGATCGGCCACGGCCTGCGGGCCATTGACCACGATCGCATCTTCCTTGTCCGATCCGCGCGCCCGGTTTGCGGCGAGGTGGTAAGTGCCGCAGAAGCTCTTCGAGCGGCCGATCGGCCAAGTGACCGGGGCGGTATCCAGTGCCAGCTTTTCCTCGACCTCATCGAGAATTTCGAAGACATCGCGGCTTTCACGGTCCATCTTGTTGATGAAGGTGATGATCGGGATGTCGCGCATGCGGCAAACTTCGAAGAGCTTCAGCGTCCGTGGCTCAATGCCCTTGGCGGCATCGATGACCATGATGGCGGCATCCACCGCCGTAAGGGTGCGGTAGGTATCGTCGGCGAAGTCTTCGTGACCGGGCGTATCGAGAATGTTGAAGACCTTGTCGGCATACTCGAAGGTCATCACCGAAGTGACGACCGAAATGCCGCGCTCGCGCTCGATCTTCATCCAGTCGGAACGCGTCTGGATGCGGTCCTTCTTCGCCTTGACTTCACCGGCGAGCTGAATGGCGCCGCCGAACAGCAGCAGTTTTTCGGTCAGCGTCGTCTTGCCCGCGTCCGGGTGCGCGATAATAGCGAATGTGCGGCGGCGGGAGACCGCCTCGGCGAGTGTTTCGGCCATCGTGTGAATCCTGTGGAATTGCGGGCTATCTAGCGATTTAGGCCGGGCTTTGCAATTGACCTTCGGCGGCCGGACGCAAACTAATGCCCG
Organism: Rhizobium sp. 10N427; assembly: GCF_056394605.1. Classification (NCBI taxonomy): domain Bacteria; kingdom Pseudomonadati; phylum Pseudomonadota; class Alphaproteobacteria; order Hyphomicrobiales; family Rhizobiaceae; genus Rhizobium; species Rhizobium sp. 10N427. The sequence goes on from NZ_JBFTID010000004.1 coordinate 200,753, forward strand.
CATGAACATTCAAAACGACCTCCGCCCGAAGCTCAATCTCGTCCGCCTCGCCAATGGCGAAGGGCTGGACCTGCCCTCCTACGAAACGTCAGGGGCTGCCGGGATGGACCTGCGCGCCGCTGTCGATGACGGCGCACCACTGGTGCTCGCCCCGGGCAAGCGTGCCCTGGTTCCGACGGGTTTCATCTTCGAGATACCTGAAGGTTTCGAGGCGCAGATCCGCCCGCGCTCCGGCCTCGCCTTCAAGAACGGCATCACCTGCCTCAACACACCCGGCACCATCGACAGCGATTACCGCGGCGAGGTGAAGGTGCTTTTGATCAATCTCGGCGAGGAGCCTTTCGAGATCAGCCGCGGCATGCGGATCGCCCAGATGATCATTGCGCCGATGACCCAGGTACGCGTTGCCGAGATCACCGAGACGAGCACAACCGCACGCGGCGCCGGTGGTTTCGGCTCCACCGGCGTATGAGCGCAGCGCCTGACACGACAGGTCTGACCTTCCGGCAGGACTATTTTGCCGACCACGCCGCCTGGCGGGCGCTGGTTTCGCTTCTCCAAGACACATTCGGCATCGATATCGGCCCATTGATGGAGCTCGGCGGGCCTGATCCATCCAGCATGCCCTTCGGCTGGTTTGCCGAAGACGGGACGCTGGCCGCCAATCTTTCGGCCTTCGCCATGCCTATCGTCGTCAATGACCGCCGGATCAATGCAGCCGGCCTGCAATCCGGTGCAGTGCGGCCGCCCTGGCGCGGTCGCGGGCTGTATCGCGATGTGACGAAGAAGGCACTCGATTGGTGCTCGGTTCAGGGCTTCGAGGCCATCGTGCTCTATACGGACAAGCCTGCGCTCTATGAGCCCTACGGCTTCCGGACATTGCCGATGCACAGCTTCGAGAGTGATGCGCCGAAACCGGATGGCGCCGCTGACGCAAGGACGCTCGATCCCAGGCTCGCCGCTGATCTCGCCCTGCTCCAGGATCTGCTGGCGCGGCGGGAGCCGGTGTCCGACACATTGGCCGTCGCCGGCAGCCCGGCGATGTTTCTGATCAATACGCAGCTCGATCCCGATGTGCGGCTGACATTCATCGAGAAGCTCAATGTGGTCATTGCCTGGAAGCTCGATGGCGAGCGCTTTATTTTGCTCGATGTGCTCGCGTCCTCGATCCCTTCCCTCGCTGCCATTCTCGGCGGGCTCGGCATCAAGCCTTCACGCGCCGAAATCCTGTTCAGGCCCGATAAGCTTGGCTGGAACGGCGCGCCGCTGCCGTCTTCTTCATACGGGACGCATTTCATGATCCGCGGACTGGACGGCCTCGATCTGCAGGGCCCCGCCATGCTCTCGCCGATGGCGGATTTCTGATTAAACCGGCGGCAGGCGGCGCTTGACCGGCGACGACTTGATCATCGACGTGTTGGTTTCGGCGCGCTCCGCAATCTTGTCGAGGATGCCATCCAGCTCTCCCATTGAGCGCACGACGAGGCGGGCGATGAAGCAGTCGTCGCCCGTCACCTTGTCGCATTCGATGAATTCAGGGGTTTCCTGGATCAGCTTCTCGACGATATGCAGCTGCCCCGGCAACGGGCGGACGCGGACGATCGCCTGCAGCGGATAGCCGAGTGCCGCCGGATCGATATCGATGGTGAAAGCCCTGACGATGCCGCGTTCCTCCAGCCGGCGCAGCCGCTCGGCGGCACTCGGCGAAGACATACCGGCGGCCTGCGCGAGCTCCTTCAGCGAGAGGCGTGCATTGACGGCGAGCGCATCCAGCAGCTTCTGGTCCGGTTCGTCGATTCTGTCGGAATTAGCCACAAAGCTCCTTTCACCTAAAATTATTAGGCAAGACGCTTCCATTCTGTTTTACACGATATAGAGACGGCAGCGTTTGCGCAATAATCTGCGCCTTGATCAAGGGAGAATTGCGATGCAGAGCGAGATCAGGCGGGGAAGCGCGGAAATGACGGCGGCAATGCTGATTTCGGGCAGCATCGGCTGGTTCGTTATCATGTCAGGGCAGCCGGTTGGCAATGTCGTATTCTGGCGCTGCCTGTTCGGGGCCATTAGCCTGCTTGTCATCTGCGCGGTGCTCGGGCTTCTCAATCCTCGCCTGCTGTCGCTGAAGAGTTTTGGCATCGCCGTTTTCGGCGGCGTCGCCATCGTGCTGAACTGGCTGATGCTTTTTGCTTCCTATTCGCATGCGTCGATTTCGATCGCCACCACTGTTTACAATACCCAGCCGTTCATGCTGCTGGCGCTGGGAGCGGCCTTTCTCGGCGAGAAGATCACCGGCACGAAGCTGTTCTGGCTCGGGCTCGCCTTCGCGGGCATGGAGACGATCGTCGAGGCCAAGCCGGATAGCGGCGCGATCAGCGGCAGCTACGGCATGGGGATCGCGCTGGCGCTCGGCGCCGCCTTCTTCTACGCGCTGGCGGCACTGGCTGCCAAATGGCTGAAAGGCACGCCGCCGCATCTGATCGCCCTCATCCAGGTTTCGACCGGCATTATTATGCTGGCGCCCTTCGCCGATTTTTCCGCCATGCCTACGGCGGCGGGGACTTGGTCGCTGCTGGTGACCATCGGTGTCGTCCACACCGGGTTGATGTATGTGCTGCTCTATGGCGCGATCCAGAAGCTGCCGACGCATCTCACCGGTGCGCTGTCCTTCATCTATCCGATTGCCGCAATCGCGGTTGATCGCATCGCCTTCGGCCACGCGCTGCAGCCCCTGCAGGTGGTAGGAGCGGCGATCATACTGCTTGCCGCTGCGGGCATGAATCTCGGCTGGACGCCGGGGCGCTTTCTGCGCGTGGTCAGAAGCTGACCTCGGCGGCCTTTGACAATCCGACGCCGTGAGAGCCGGCACCGAATCCCCAGAGAACCATGTTGTGATGCGCGATGATCTGCTCGAAGCCAAGTGCTCCGATATCGCCGCTCATGTGACCGTCCGTGATTAACGTCACATCGAAGCCGAGGGAGACGGCGCGGCGAACCGATGTGTCGATGCAAAAGGGCGTGACGCAGCCGCCGATGACGAGATGGGTAATACCGCGCTTGCGCAGCTCAGCTTCCAGTGGCGTCTCGAAGAAGGCATCGCAAGCCTGCTTGTTGATCAGCAGCTCGCCAGGCGCAGGCACCACTTCCGCCCTGATTTCCCAACCCTTGCTGCCCTTGGCGATCGGATCGCCTTCGGCTTCGTCATGCTGGACGATGATAACAGGGACAGCTTCCGATCGCGCTTTTGCGAGCACGGCTGCGAGCCGCCTGGTCACCGCATCGTAGGCTTCCTGGATCGCCGGTGCACGCTCTTTCGCACCCATGCCTTCCAGCACGGCATTCTGCACGTCGATCAGCAGCAAGGCCTTGGACATTTCATCCCCCATGACGTCATTTTCGAAGTCGCTTGAAAGCCATTTCGCACAGACGTAAATAGGCGGCAATCAGGGAGAGACAAATGACGATTGCAGCGCTCATTGCCTATAGCGGCGCACTGTTCATTGCAGCAGCCATTCCGGGACCGGGTATCACGGCGATCGTGGCGCGGGCGCTTGGCTCGAACTTCCGCGAGACCTTCTTCATGGGTCTCGGCCTGGTGCTGGGTGACATGACATATCTGACGGCGGTCATCCTCGGCCTCGCCTTCGTGGCGCAGGCCTTCACCGAGATCTTCCTGGTCATCAAGTTCGCAGGCGTGATCTATCTCTGCTACATCGCCTACAAGCTCTGGACATCGGGGCTTCTGCCGCAGGATATCGCCGCGCGCAAATCGAGCAGCATGGGCATGTCTTTTCTTTCGGGCCTGCTCGTAACCCTCGGCAATCCGAAAACGATGCTCTTCTATGTGGCATTGGTGCCGACGCTGATCGATATCCACACCATCGGCCTGCGCGAGTATGGCCTGCTGCTGGCCGCGACCTTTATCGTTCTGCTGACGGTGCTGATCCCCTATATGCTGCTGGCAACCCGTGCCCGCAGCATGCTGAAGCAGCCGCGCGCATTGCAGGCCTTGAACCGGACGGCGGCCGGCATTCTGGCGGGCACCGCAGCCTTTATCGCCACCCGCGCGGCCTGAAAAATTCATCCGTCAAACGGCGGTTTTCAAAGGATTTTTTCTCTGGCTTGCCACTCCCGCGCGTGAGGGCGGTCTGGTCTGGCGCCCGCTTTGACCCTATTCTCTGAGCAACACATTTCAAGGGAGAGCACTCATGTCGAAAAAACCGGGCCGCGGCCGCATCTACTCGTCGATCACCGAAACCATCGGCGATACGCCGATTGTGCGCCTCGACAAGCTTGCCAAGGAAAAGGGCGTGAAGGCCAACCTGCTGGCAAAGCTCGAGTTCTTCAACCCGATCGCCTCGGTCAAAGACCGTATCGGTGTGGCGATGATCGAGAGCCTGGAAGCACAGGGCAAGATCTCGCCCGGCAAGACGACGCTGATCGAGCCGACCTCCGGCAATACCGGTATCGCGCTTGCTTTTGCCGCCGCCGCCAAGGGCTACAAGCTGATCCTGACGATGCCGGAAACCATGTCCGTCGAGCGCCGCAAGATGCTGGCGCTGCTTGGCGCCGAGCTGGTGCTGACCGAGGGGCCGAAGGGGATGAAGGGCGCGATCGCCAAGGCCGAGGAACTGGCCTCGACTCTGCCTGACGCCATCATTCCGCAGCAGTTCGAAAACCCGGCCAACCCGGAAATCCATCGCAAGACGACGGCAGAGGAAATCTGGAATGATACCGATGGCGCCGTCGACATCTTCGTTTCCGGCATCGGCACCGGCGGCACGATTACCGGCGCTGGACAGGTGCTGAAGTCGAAGAAGCCCGGCATCAAGGTCATCGCTGTCGAGCCGGAAGAATCGCCCGTGCTTTCGGGCGGCCAGCCCGGACCGCACAAGATCCAGGGCATCGGCGCCGGCTTTGCGCCCGCCATTCTCGACACCAAGATCTACGACGAGGTCGTCACCATCAATAGCGCATTGGCCATGGAAACCGCCCGTCTGGTCGCCAGGCTCGAAGGCGTGCCGGTCGGCATTTCGTCCGGTGCTGCGCTCGCAGCCGCCATCAAGGTCGGCAGCCGCGAAGAAAATGCCGGCAAGACCATCGTGGTGATTATCCCGTCCTTTGCCGAGCGCTATCTCTCGACGGCGCTATTTGATGGGCTCGGGAGCTGATCAGCGAATAGCGAATAGCGAATAGCGAATAGCGAATAGCGAATAGCGAATAGCGAATAGCGAATAGCGAATAGCGAATAGCGAATAGCGAATAGCGAATAGCGAAGCTTGCTCGGCCCTAAGTGCTCAAGCAAGCTTTTCTTTTTCTATTCGCTACTCACTATTCGCTTCCCTTCGTGCTGCAGCCGTCAGCCGCTCGCCTGCGATCCTATAGGAGATCGCTTCAGCCAGATGGATACGGCCAACCGTTGTCTTTCCATCGAGATCGGCCAGCGTGCGCGCGACTTTCAGAACGCGATGATAGCCGCGGGCGGAGAAGCGCATCTTCTCGGCCGCATCCCGCAACAGCTGCAAGCCGCCGGCATCCGGCTCGGCGTATTTCTCGATGAGCGCCGTCGAGCAGCGCGCGTTGGTGACGATGCCGCCGAGACCTGCAGCGATGAACCTGTCGGCCTGCAAGTCTCGCGCCCGCGCAACGCGGGCCGCCACCGTGCCGCTCGCCTCAGCCGGCATCGGCCGGATGAGGTCGGTGGCGGAGACGGCAGGCACGTCGATGCGGATATCAATGCGATCCATCAGCGGGCCGGAGATCCGCCCCTGATAGTCGGACTGGCAGCGCGGCCCGCGGGCGCAGCTGTGGCCGGGCTCTCCAGCCATGCCGCAACGGCAGGGGTTCATGGCGGCGACAAGCTGGATACTGGCCGGATAGGAAACACGGTGATTGGCGCGGGCGATGATGCATTCGCCGGTTTCCAGCGGCTGACGCAATGCATCGAGCGCCTGCGGCGAGAATTCCGGAAACTCATCGAGAAAGAGGACGCCGTGATGGGCAAGCGACGCCTCACCGGGCCTCGCCCGCAGACCGCCGCCGACCATGGCGGCCATGGTCGCTGAGTGGTGCGGGGTGCGGAATGGACGGCGATCGGAAAGCTTGCCGCCGGAGAGCTGCCCGGCGATCGAGTGAATCATCGAGACCTCGAGTAGCTCGGCAGCCGAAAGCGGCGGCAGGATCGACGGCAGCCGCGCGGCGAGCATCGATTTTCCCGAACCGGGAGGCCCAACCATCAGCAGATTATGATTCCCGGCAGCGGCGACCTCGAGCGCGCGCTTGGCGCTTTCCTGACCCTTGATATCGGCAAGATCGGGCAGGTTGGCGGCGTTGGCGCGGATCGACGGCTCGGGGCGCGACAGGACCTGCGTGCCGCGGAAATGATTGGCGAGCGCGATCAGGCTTCTCGGCGCCAGAATATCGAGGCCGGCCCCGGCCCATGCCGCTTCCGGGCCACTGTCGGCCGGGCAGATCAGGCCTTTGCCAAGGCCGTTGGCACCGATCGCCGCCGGAAGCGCACCGGCAACGGGAGCAATCGTGCCATCCAGATTGAGTTCGCCGAGCACGACATAATCCGCCAGCGCATCGCCCGGAATGGCGCCGAGCGCCGCCATCAGGCCGAGCGCGATCGGCAGATCGAAATGCGAGCCTTCCTTTGGAAGATCGGCGGGTGCCAGATTGACGGTGACCCGCTTGGCCGGAAGCGCCAGCCCCAACGCATGAAGGGCCGCCTGAACCCGCTCGCGGCTTTCCGCTACGGCCTTGTCGGGAAGACCGACGATCTGCATGCCGACCTTGCCCGGAGCGACCATCACCTGGACCTCGACCGGCACGCCCTCAATGCCCTGAAATGCAACCGTACTGACGCGCGCGACCATGCCCCCTGCCCCCGCAACCAACTACATCGCGTTTTACGACCCATCATGGCCGTCAATTGCAATCTGGCATGGAAAACAGAATAAAACAAGAACAATAAACGAACAGATTCCCGCAACCGCTGCGTTCAGGTTGCAGCGGGTTGTATCGGGCCGTCAAAATGAGAACAAAACACCCGTTTTAGGGACGCTTGCGCTCGATGGCATCCCAGAGAAGACTGGCAATATCGGCGCCGCCGAACTTGGCGACTTCGCGTAAGCCGGTCGGAGAGGTAACGTTGATCTCCGTCATGTAGTCACCGATGACGTCGATGCCGACGAGCAGGAACCCGCGCTGCTTCAGAGCCGGGCCGATGCGCTTGCAGATTTCCTTCTCGCGCGCGGTCAGCTCGGTCGCCTCGGCGCGGCCGCCGACATGCATGTTTGAGCGGCTGTCATGCTCGGCCGGAACGCGGTTGATGGCGCCGACAGGCTCGCCATCGACAAGGATGATCCGCTTGTCGCCCTTGCGCACGTCCGGCAGGTATTGCTGAGCGATGAAGGGCTCGCGGAACAGCTGGCCGAACATTTCGAGCAGCGAGGAGAGGTTGCGGTCGTCCTTGGTCGAATGGAAGACACCGGCGCCGCCATTGCCGTAGAGCGGCTTGAGGATGATATCGCCCATTTCATCGCGGAAGCGGCGGATTTCAGCGGCATCCTTGGTGATCAGCGTCTTCGGCATCAGATCGGCGAATTCGGTGACGAAAATCTTTTCCGGCGAGTTGCGCACCCAGGCCGGATCGTTGACGACGAGCGTCTTCGGGTGGATGCGCTCAAGCAGATGCGTGGAGGTGATATAGGCCATGTCGAAGGGCGGATCCTGACGCAGCAGGACGACATCCATGGTCGAGAGATCGATGCGCTCGGGCACGCCGAGCTCGAAATGGTCGCCCTTGACGTCGCGCAGGATCATAGGCTCGACCGAGGCAAAGACCTGGCCATCGCGGAAACTCAGACGATCCGGCGTGTAGTGAAAGAGCTTGTAGCCCCGGGTCTGTGCCTCGAGACTCATGGCGAAGGTGGAATCGCCTGCGATGTTGATGCCCGAAACATGGTCCATCTGGACCGCTACGTTCTTGATCTTGGCCATTTCCGTCCCTCACTGAATGCCGGACAGATGTAGGTCGCAAGACGGCCGAACGCAACGGCCAATCAATGGCTTCGTGATATCGCGATCAAGGTTTCTTCAGGCCGCGAGGCCCTGCTGTCCGGTGTTGCGCAGCATGTTGCGGAGGCGGTAGGCGAGCGCCACCGGCTTCGGGAAAGGCTTGCGCAGGAAGGCAACCTTGCGGACGTAATTGTCGACCCGCCAGCTGGCCCAGGTGCCGCCGGCAAAGAAGGCGACGTCGCCGGCGCGGAGTGTGCGCTCGGTGCCGTCTTCGGCGGTGATATGGACCTCTCCTTCGATGATCATCACCGTCTCGTCCCAGCCGAAGAACCAACGGAATTCACCGGCGGTGCAATCCCAGATTGCCGTCAGCGAAGCTTCGTCGTGGCCGCGCGAGTGCTCGGCGGTGCGGGCCTGCGGGTCACCGCTGACCACCCAGTCAGGGTTGATCGGCGTCGACTTCATCGGCAGATGGTCGCTCGAATGCGCGATGAAGGATTTGCCGCGCGGCATCGCCACAGCATACGGCACCGTGCGCGCAGCCATTGCAACCGCACTTGCAAGCATAAGCTTCCAGGCCATGAAACACCCCGTTTGCTACCCCAATGTTCGCGGAATAACAGACAAGTCGTAAGAGAGGCGTTCAAGCAGCCGCTAAAATTTTAACGGATCCTGACGAAGCCTACTGGACTGGCTCGGCGGCGACCGGCGCGCTTGTGCTGGCCGCAACGCCGGCACCGATCCGCTTGCCGCTATCGACTGCGAAGAAGTGAAGCTTTTCGGGAGCGATGACGAAGCGCATTTCATCGGCGATCGGCGTTTCCGGCGAGACGACCGCAGTCAGCTGCTGATCGCCGAGCATACCGTGGACGAGGCGCTGCGAGCCCAGTTCCTCGACATATTCGACGGCGAGCGGCATCGCATATTCGTCTGCCCGTGCGAGACGCAGGTCCTCGGCGCGCATGCCGATGGTAACGGGACCGGAGGCCGGAGCGTTGCCTGCGAGGTCGATCAGGCTCGGGCCGATCGCCAGCTTGTCGCCATGCAGTTCGGCCTTCAGGAGGTTCATGGCCGGTGAGCCGATGAAGCTGGCGACGAAGGTGGAGGCCGGGGTGTGGTAGACGTCGAGCGGCGCGCCGATCTGTTCGATCTCGCCGCCATTCAGGACGACGAGGCGGTCCGCCAGCGTCATCGCTTCCAGCTGGTCGTGGGTAACATAGATCGAGGTGGTGCCGAGGCGGCGCTGCAGACGCTTGATTTCGCCGCGCATCGAGACGCGCAGCTTGGCATCGAGGTTTGACAGCGGCTCGTCGAAGAGGAAGACGGCCGGCTTGCGAACAATGGCGCGGCCCATGGCGACGCGCTGGCGCTGACCGCCCGAGAGGGCTTTCGGCTTGCGCTCCAGATATTGCTCGATCTGCAGCATGCGGGCGGCTTCGGCGACGCGGGCGTCGATTTCCGCCCGAGGCGTCTTGCGGTTCTTCAGGCCATATTCGAGGTTCTGGCGGACCGACATATGCGGGTAAAGTGCATAGTTCTGAAACACCATGGCGATGTCGCGATCGGCCGGCTCCACGTTGTTGACGACGCGGTTGCCGATCTTCACCTGTCCCTCGGAAATGCTCTCAAGACCGGCGATCATGCGCAGCAGGGTGGACTTGCCGCAGCCGGACGGTCCGACGAGGACGATGAACTCGCCGTCCCTGATGTTGATGCCGACACCCGAGACAGCCTTGACGCCGCCCTGATAGATCTTGCCGACGCCTTCTACATCGATAGAGGCCATTGTCATTTCTCCGTTTCGACCAGGCCTTTGACGAAAAGGCGCTGCATGACGATGATGATGAGAACCGGCGGCAGGGCGGCGAGGATGACGCCTGCCATCACGAGGTTCCATTGGGTGTCGCCGTCCAGTACCGAAGCCAGACGCTTGATGCCCATGACCGCCGTGTAATAGCCGGGATCGGTGGTGATCAGCATCGGCCAGAGATACTGGTTCCAGCCATAGATGAAGAGGATGATGAACAGCGCCGCGATATTGGTACGCGACAGCGGCAGCAAGATATCGCGGAAGAATTTCATGGCGCCTGCGCCATCGACTCGGGCCGCCTCCATCAGCTCTTCCGGGATGGTCAGGAAGAACTGGCGGAACAGGAAGGTCGCGGTCGCCGAGGCGATCAGCGGGATGACGAGGCCCGGATAGGAATTCAGCATGCCGAGATCGGCGACCACCTTGTAGGTCGGCAGGATGCGGACCTCGACCGGCAGCATCAGCGTCAGGAAGATGATCCAGAAGGCCACCATGCGCAGCGGAAAGCGGAAATAGACGATGGCGAAGGCGGAGATGATCGAGATGGCGATCTTGCCGACGGCGATCATGACAGCCATCAGCAGGCTGTTTGCCAGCATCAGCGCGAAAGGCGGCGCACCGGCCACAGAATTGCCGGCGCTGAGCAGCTGGTCGAAATTGGTGATCAGCTGATCGCCTGGAAGCAGTGGCATGAGTCCGCTCATGAAGTCGGTCGGACCGTGGGTGGCGGCGATGAAGGCGAGGTAGACGGGGAAGACCACCGTGACGACGCCGACAATCAGGATCAAGTGCGTGAGGAAGTTCAGAAAGGGACGGTTCTCGATCATCGCACGGGCCTCAATACTGGACTTTTTTCTCGATCCAGCGGAACTGGATGACGGTCAGGGCGACAACGATCAGCATCAACACCACCGACTGCGCCGCTGAAGGGCCGAGGTTCAGGCCGACGAAACCGTCGGCATAGACCTTGTAGACGAGCGTATTCGTCGACTGCGACGGGCCGCCTGACGTCGTGGAATCGACGATCGGGAAGGTGTCGAACAGCGCGTAGGTGACGTTGATGACTGCCAGGAAGAAGGTGGTCGGCGAAATCAGCGGGAAGACCACCGTCCAGAACCGTTTGAACGGTCCTGCGCCATCGATCGACGCGGCCTCGATCACCGACTGCGGGACGGATTGGAGGCCAGCGACGAAGAACAGGAAATTGTAGGAAATCTGCTTCCAGGCCGAGGCGATGACGATGAGGATCATCGCGTCATTGCCGTCGAGGCGGTGGTTCCAGTCATAGCCGAACTGGCGAAGGATATAGGGCAGGATGCCGATGCTGGGGTTGAACATGAACCACCAGAGCAGGCCGGCGGCCGCTGGCGCCACGGCATAGGGCCAGACGAGCAGCGTCGTATAGATGCGGCCGCTCTTCAGAACGCGATTGACGCAGACGGCAAAGAGCAGCGACAGGCCCATCGACAGCACGGTGACGGAGACCGAGAAGATCAGCGTCACCCACAGCGCGTTCATATAGTCGGCGCTGCCGAAGAGCTTGGTGTAATTGGCGAACCAGACAAAGGTGGTCTTCATGCCGAAAGGGTCTTCGCGCAGGAAGGACTGCCGGAAGGCCTGAAAGGCCGGCCAGATGAAGAAGACCAGGGTGACTGCGAGCTGCGGCGCCAGAAGAAAATATGGCAGGACGCGGTTCGAGAAGATTGTGCGCTTTGTCTGCATGGCTCGCCCGATATGGAAAGGCCCTCCCCGGACTGGGGAGGGCTCAGCTTCTGCTTCGAAAGCTTAGTTCGAGTTGGCGGCTTCGAATTCGCGCAGGATGGCATTGCCTTCCTTGACGGCTTCGTCGAGCGCCTGCTGGGCGGTCTGCTTGCCCGACAGCACGGTTTCGAACTGCTGGTCGATGACGTCGCGGATCTGGGTCAGGTTGCCGAAACGAACGCCCTTGGAGTTTTCGGACGGCGTGCCGCGCAGGATCTGCTTCAGGCCAACGTCGGAGCCCGGGTTCTTGTCGTAATAACCCTGCGACTTGCCGAGATCGTAGGCAGCATTGGTGATCGGCAGATAGCCCGAGAACTGGTGCCAATCAGCCTGAACTTCCGGCTGGCTGAGGTAGGTGTAGAACTTGGCAACACCCTTGTAGACTTCAGGCTTCTGGCCGTTCAGCGTCCAGAGCGTTGCGCCACCGATGATCGAGTTCTTCGGATCCTTGGTGACGTCATCATAGTAAGGCAGCGTCGAGAAGCCGACCTGGAAGGCCTTGGCGTTGTTGATCACGCCAGCGCGCGAGCCCGAGGAGCCCATGTAGATGGCGCATTCCTGCGAGTAGAACTTCGGAGCGGCATCGGGGCCGCCGCCCGGACCACCGTACTGGAAGTAACCGGCATCCTGCCACTTCTTCAGATCGCTCCAGAGACGAGCCTGGTTCGGGCCATTGAAGCTCAGCTCAGCCTTGGTGCCGCCAAAGCCGTTCTGCAGCGTGCCGTAGGGCAGGTCGTGGATGGCCGAGAAGTTTTCGAGGCCGAGCCAGGTCGCAGCATAGGTGATGGTGAAGCCGCACTTGGCAGCGCCGGAGTCGACGATCTTCTTCGAGAATTCAGCCAGTTCAGCATAGGTCTTTGGGGCGACTTCCGGATCGAGGCCAGCCTTCTTGAAGACGTCCTTGTTGTAATAGAGGATCGGCGTCGAGGAGTTGAACGGGAAGGACAGGATATTCCCTTCCGGATCGGAGTAGTAGCCGACGACCGGCGCGATGAACTTCGACGGGTCCCAAGGCTCGCCCTCGTCAGCCATCAGCTTGTAAACCGGATAGACGGCGCCCTTGGCGGCCATCATCGTGCCGGTGCCGACTTCGAAGACCTGAACGATAGCCGGCTGCTGACCTGCGCGGAAAGCGGCGATAGCGGCAGTCAGGGTCTCGGGATAGGTGCCCTTGAAAACCGGGGTCACGTGATATTCGGTCTGGCTGTCGTTGAACTTCTGAACGATCTGCTCGAGCTTCTGGCCGAGTTCGCCACCCATGGCGTGCCACCAGGTGATCTCGGTTGCGGCGAACGATGCCGACGAAGACAATACGACCGCGGCAGCGGCCAGAGAAAACGTCTTGAACATGGATAAATCCTCTCCACCAATTGTTGGGGTGAGGAAGCCAATAGAGGCCTTACGTGACGCCTCCTTTACATTTGCATGACAGAAAAATTACAAAGCGTGACTGCCTGCACGCCTATGCAATGGCGCTAGAAGGCATTTGGGAAATGCCGGGGCAAGCGGCCGGGCAACACGGCCACGATGTCGTAACGCTGCGATAGAAGGTGATTGGCCGGCTGGCGGGCAAGCCAGAGGTCGCTGGCATCACGGATGCGTTTCTGAGCCGCATAAGAAACAGCGTCCACCGCGCCACGCTCATCCCGCCGGGCTTTGACCTCGACGAAAATGGCGAGATCGCCCTTTCGGGCGATGATATCGATCTCGCCCAACTTGGTGCGATAGCGGAAGGCGGCGATGCGATAGCCTTTCAAGATCAGAAAGAGTGCGGCCGCATATTCCGAGAACTGGCCCCGGCGCAGCGCCTTCTGCCTGTCCGCGCGAAGGCCGCTACCGCTCATCAGCCTTCATTTCCAGCAAGCGCTGATAAAGCTCCTTGCGGGGCAGGCCCGTCAGCTTTGCGGCCTCGGCTGCCGCCTTGGCTGTCGGCATCGTGCCCGAGAGATCGGCGAGGATCGCATCGACATCGGCCGCATCTGCCGGCTTCTCGGCGGCCGGTGCGACCACGAGAACGATCTCGCCCTTCACATTGTCGTTCTCGGCGTAGTGGGCAGCAAGTTCCGCGAGCGTGCCGCGGCGGAACTCCTCATAGGTCTTGGTCAGCTCGCGACAAACCGAGGCAAGGCGCTCACCGCCCAGGACATCGGCGGCAGCCGCCAGCGTCGCGCCGATACGATGCGGGGATTCGAAGAATAGCAGCGTCGCTGGCGTGGTTGCGAATTCGCCCAACCGGTCGCGGCGCGCCTTGTCCTTGACCGGCAGAAAACCGGCAAAAAGAAAGGCTTCGTTAGGCAGACCGGAACCGACGAGGGCCGCGAGAGGCGCCGAAGCACCCGGGATAGGAACAACCTTGTAACCGGTCTCGATGGCTGTCTGCGCCAGACGGTAGCCCGGATCGGAAACCAGTGGCGTTCCGGCATCCGAGACCAGCGCGACCGATTTTCCGGCCTCGATCGCCTGCATCAGACGCGGACCGGCCTCGTCTGCATTGTATTCGTGATAGGAAAAGGGCCGGTTCTGGATGCCGTAGCGGTCGAGAAGCACGCGCGTCACGCGCGTGTCCTCGCAGGCGAGCACATCGGCTCCCGCCAGCGTTTCCAGCGCGCGAAGCGTGATGTCACCGAGATTGCCGATCGGCGTTGCGACCAGATACAGCGCCGCTTCGAGCGGGCGGGCGGGTATGCTGACATTGTGCAGGCGGTAGGTGCGAAGCTTGCCGCCCTCGCCCGCCGTCTCTTCATTACTCAATTTCAAAGGCCCTCTCTGGCGTCGGCTCTTTATGCGCGCAGGCTTCGTTCGCGGCAAGGGTTCGGATTTCTGTGAGGATCATTGGGTAAATGCGCCTTTGCAGGCCTGCAAAGCCTTGCACCCCTTGCAATGCCCGGCAAAGTTCTGCCATTTTGCCCGTCCACTCCTCCGGCCATGGAGCCGGAAAGGCATTTTTCTGGCGCGCTCGCGCGCCCGGACAGTCACGGTCGAAAGCGGTAGCATCCCATGCGTATTACGATTGAGCGTTCCAACCTCCTGAAGTCGCTGAACCACGTTCACCGCGTCGTCGAACGACGGAACACGATCCCGATCCTGTCCAACATCCTGCTGCGCGCCGACGGCCAGAACCTCGACATGAAGGCGACCGACCTCGATCTCGAAGTCACCGAAGCGACGCCCGCCAATGTCGAACAGGCCGGTGCGACCACTGTTCCTGCCCATCTTCTTTACGACATCGTCCGCAAGCTGCCCGATGGTTCGGAAGTTCTGCTTGCGACATCGACCGATGGCGGCTCGATGACGGTGCAATCCGGCCGCTCGAAGTTCTCGCTGCAGTGCCTGCCGCAATCCGACTTCCCGGATCTGACCGCCGGCACCTTCACCCATTCCTTCAAGCTGAAGGCAACGGATCTCAAGATGCTGATCGATCGCACCCAGTTTGCGATCTCCACCGAAGAGACCCGCTATTACCTGAACGGCATCTTCTTCCACACGATCGAAAGCGAAGGCGACCTGAAGCTGCGCGCCGTTGCGACCGACGGCCACCGTCTCGCCCGCGCCGACGTGAAGGCGCCTTCGGGTTCCGAGGGCATGCCCGGCATCATCATTCCGCGCAAGACCGTCGGCGAGTTGCAGAAGCTGGTCGATAGCCCGGATGCACTTGTTACTGTTGAAGTTTCCGACGCCAAGATCCGCCTCAGCATCGGCTCGATCGTCATGACATCGAAGCTGATCGATGGTACATTCCCGGATTACCAGCGCGTCATTCCGACCGGCAACGACAAGGAAATGCGCGTCGATTGCACCACCTTCGCCCAGGCCGTCGACCGCGTCTCGACGATTTCGTCCGAGCGTGGCCGCGCCGTGAAGCTGGCGCTTTCCGACGGACAGCTGCTGCTGACGGTCAACAATCCGGATTCCGGCAGCGCAACGGAAGAAGTCGCCGTCGGCTACGACACCGACTCGATGGAGATCGGCTTTAACGCCAAATACCTGCTCGACATTACGGCGCAGCTTTCCGGCGATCAGGCGATCTTCCTGCTTGCCGATGCCGGTTCGCCGACGCTCATTCGCGACACGGCTGGCGATGATGCTCTCTACGTTCTGATGCCGATGCGCGTGTAAACGCGCGTCGCATTTGGCGGGCAAAGTTTTCAGATTGCGACGTTTGGTCTTGTTTTACTGCCGGATGATTGCAATTAGATAGCCAGCGGTTTGTTGCTTGACGAGGAGGACGGCATGGCGTTGCGGCTGAAAGAACGGCTCGGCAAAAAGTTCGATGAGGAAATCCGTTTCTTCAAGGGAATGATGCAGGGGCCGAAGACTGTCGGCTCCATCGTTCCCACCTCCTCGATTACCGCCAGGAAGATGGCAAGCGTCATCAACCTCAATTCCGGGCTGCCGGTGCTTGAGCTTGGACCCGGTACGGGCGCGATCACCAAGGCGATCCTCAGCCGCGGCGTTAAACCCGAAAAGCTTGTCGCAATCGAATATTCGACGGATTTCTACGAGCACCTCGTTCGCCTCTATCCGGGCGTCCACTTCATCAACGGCGACGCTTTCGATCTCGACAAGACGCTCGGCGCACTGAAGGGACAGATATTCGATTCCGTGGTGTCCGCCGTGCCATTGCTGAACTTTCCGATGCAGGCCCGCAGCGCATTGCTGGAAAGTCTTCTCGACCGCGTTCCGGCTGGCCGGCCCGTCGTCCAGATCTCCTATGGTGCTGTCTCGCCGATCATCGCGCGGCCTGATCGCTATCACATCCAGCATTTCGACTTCATCGTCCGCAACATCCCCCCGGCTCAGCTCTGGATCTACCGCCGCGGCTGATGTTCGCGCTCTATATCACTCACCCACAGGTCAGGATCGATCCCGATGTCCCCGTTCCGCAATGGGGTCTGTCGGAAACAGGTGCTGCCCGCGCCGGACTAGCCGCCGAACGCCCGTGGGCCACGCAGCTGCGGCGGATCGTCTCCAGCGACGAGACCAAGGCGATCGAAACAGCAGAGATTCTGGCCGAAGCCGCCGGGATCGGTGTTGAGATCATCTATGGCATGCATGAGAACGACCGGTCGGCGACCGGATTTCTGCCGCCAGCGGAATTCGAAAAAGCCGCCGACTGGTTCTTTGCCAATCCGGACCTCAGCTTCAAGGGCTGGGAGCGCGCTACCGACGCGCAAGCCCGCATCGTTTCTTCCATCGATCGCATCCTGTCATCGCACAATAAGGACGAGCCGATCGCCTTCATCGGGCATGGCGGCGTCGGAACCCTGCTGAAATGCCACCTGGAAGCAAAGCCGATTGGGCGCGACCGCGACCAGCCCGGCGGAGGCGGCAATCTCTACGCTTTCTCCCTTGCAGACCGGCGCTTATCATGCGACTGGACGCCCATTGAAAGCTGGCAGGGGTGGATGAGATGAACGCAAGCGAACGCTTGATCGTCGGGCTCGATGTTCCGACACTGGGCGAAGCGGAAAAGATCGTTTCGACGCTTGGCGACAACGTCCTCTTCTACAAGATCGGCTACCAGCTGGTCTTTGCCGGCGGACTGGAATTCGCCCGCGAGCTTGCCCAGAGCGGCAAGAAGATCTTCCTCGACATGAAGCTCCTCGACATCGACAACACGATCGCATCGGGTGTCGAGAACATCGTCAAGATGGGCATGTCGATGCTGACGCTGCACGCCTATCCGAAGGCGATGAGGGCGGCTGTCGAAGCCGCGAAGGGATCCGATCTCTGCCTGCTCGGCGTTACGGTGCTGACCTCGATGGACGAGCAGGATCTGACCGCGGCGGGCTACGAATACGATCCGCACACCTTGGTGCTGCGGCGCGCCGAACAGGCGCTCGCCGCCGGGATGGGCGGCATCGTCTGCTCAGCCGAGGAATCATCGGCCGTCCGCAAGATCGTTGGCCCCAACATGGCCATCGTTACCCCGGGCATCCGCCCGGCCGGCAGTGACAAGGGCGACCAGAAGCGCGTGATGACGCCCGCCGACGCTCTGAAGGCCGGCTCCAGCCACCTTGTCGTCGCCCGCCCGATCGTCAAGGCGCCGGATCCGAAGGACGCCGCCCGCGCGATCCTGGCCGAGATGGACGCAGCGCTCCGTTAAGCAAAGAGAGGGAGAGGAAGATCATGGCTAAGGGTTACTGGATCGCGCGCGTCGATGTTCGCGACGCAGAGCGCTATAAGGATTATGTCGCGGCGGCAAAGCCCGCCTTCGAGAAATACGGCGCCAACTTCCTCGCCCGCGGCGGTGCGATCACCGAGCTCGAGGGCAAGGCGCGGGCGCGCAACGTGGTTATCGAGTTCCCGTCGATGCAAGCAGCCGTCGATTGCTACAACTCGCCAGAATACCAGATCGCCGCCAAGATCCGCCAGGAAGTCGCGGATGCCGAAATGGTGGTCGTTGAAGGAGCCTGAGGCACCTTCGCAGATGCGAAACTGCGGCGCGATGGGCCTTTCCGTCGCGTCTGGATTGGGCTAATACGGGAACCAACAACCACTCTCTCCCAAGCCTTTCGAGGAACCTGCCATGACACTTGCCAACCTGCCGCCGCTCGTCACCGTGTTCGGAGGCTCCGGCTTCGTCGGCAGGCACGTGGTTCGCGCGCTTGCCAAGCGTGGATACCGCATCCGGGTCGCGGTGCGCCGCCCGGATCTCGCAGGCTTCCTGCAGCCGCTCGGCAATGTCGGCCAGATCTCCTTCGTGCAGGCCAATCTGCGCTACCGCCAGTCGGTCGAGCGCGCCGTCGAAGGCTCCGACTGTGTGATCAACTGCGTCGGCATTCTTTTCGAGACCGGCCGCAACACCTTTGACGCGGTGCAGGATTTCGGTGCGCGCGCCGTTGCCGAAGCAGCGAAGAATGCCAAGGCTCGTTTGATCCACATTTCGGCGATCGGCGCCGATGAGAAGTCGGAATCGAGCTATGCCCGCAGCAAGGGCCGCGCCGAGACGGCGGTGCTGTCGATCAAGAAGGACGCGGTGATCTTCCGCCCGTCGATCGTTTTCGGACCCGAGGACAGCTTCTTCAACAAATTTGCTGATATGGCCCGTTTTTCGCCGGTTCTGCCTGTCATCAGCGGCGGCAAGACCAAGCTGCAGCCTGTCTACGTCGAGGACGTTGCCGAAGCCGTCGCTCGCGCTGCCGACGGCAAGGCTCTCCCTGGCAAGATCTACGAACTCGGCGGTCCTGAAGTCCTCAGCTTCCGTGAATGTCTCGAGACCATGCTGAAGGTGACGGCGCGCAAGAATCCGCTGGTATCGATGCCGGCAGGTATCGCCTCGCTGATCGGCAGCATCGCATCGCTGATCCCGTTCGTTTCACCGCCGATCACGCCCGATCAGGTTCGCCTGCTGAAGTATGACAATGTGGTTTCGCCGAAAGCGGAGAAGGAAGAGCGCACGCTGAAGGGACTCGGCGTTACGCCGACGATGGCGACCTCGGTTCTGCCGTCCTATCTGGTGCATTACCGTCCGCATGGACAGTACACGGGCACCGGCAAGGCCGCCTGATTCGTCCCATTAGAATTAACTGAAACGCCGCCTGCGGATTTCCACAGGCGGCGTTTCTGTTTTGGGTGAAAGCTCAAATCTGGCGCAAGTTTCGCGTGTTTTTGTGGCCTGCGAACAGGATTGGCGTTGCATAAAAGCCGCATGAAAAAATTAGTGAAATTAACGTCACATTTAGCAGGAACATTTATTGCTATTTGCCATTCCACTGACTACACACCCGGCGCGCAACTAGCGGCTCACGAGGCTTGGCAGGCGCGTTCAATCGATTTGAAAGGCTTTATACCGATGGGCAAGTCAATCGCGCTTCTCTTTGCGTGTGCGGCACTGGTTATCCTGGCCGGCTCCTTCATCGCGCCCGGCTCGGTCGCGGCTGTGAAGGATGGCTGTGCGCCGGCTTACGGTGTCGACCCCTGCTCGACGGCAAGCATTCCCCAATAAGTGGGAGCTTTTCCGCGCGCGGCTGAGTTGAACAGCCCGCTTGGCGGAAAGTAACGATTTTCAAAATTGTCTGAATTGGTTTCAGCCCCCTGCCTGCCGGCAAGGGGCTGTTTTTCGTTGAGGCTCAGGCAATGATGCCGGCATAGGCCATGCCGAGCAGCACGGCGCCGAGAATGATGCGGTAGATCGCAAAGACGGTGAAGCGGTTGCTCTGGATATAGGAGAGCAGCCATTTGACGGCGATGAAGGCAACGATGGTTGACACCACGAAGGCAATGCCGAGCGCTGTCCAGTCTTCGTTCGCCGCGCCGCCATCCTTCACGGTTTTGAACAGCTGATAGGCACTGGCCGCGTACATGGTCGGAATGCCGACGAGGAAGGCGAATTCCGTTGCCGCGGCGCGATTGGCCGTTCCGGCCAGCATGGCGACGAAGATCGTTGCGCCGGAGCGCGAGGTGCCCGGGAAAATTCCGGCGACGACCTGAGCAATACCGACCAGGATGGCAACCATCCAGGTGATGTCCTTGTAGGGCGGCTTCTTGGCGGCGGCCCATTCGGCAAAGATCATCCAGAAGCCGCCGATAATCAGCGCCCAGGCGATTGGCGTGGCATGTTCCGGCAGCTCGAAGCCGAGCTTCTTGACGATCAGGCCGAGCACGGCGGTGATCAGGAAGGCGACGATAAGCCTGGAGGCGTAGCGGCGGTTCTTGGGTTCCCGCCAGCCGACAACCAGATCCACGAGGCGGCGCCAATAAATGATGGTGACGGCCAGAATGGCGCCAGCCTGAATGACGATATTAAACGTGTCGGACCGGGCGCCGAGCCACTGCTCTGCAATGATCAGGTGGCCGGTACTGGAGATCGGCAGGAACTCCGTTATCCCCTCGATGACACCCAGGATGATCGCGTTTATATAATCCATCTATGGTCTCCGGTTAAAATTCCTGGCCGCCGAATCAGGACCGGGCAAGCGCCGGCGGCGGGCAACTCATTGGTCATCAGGATGGCGGAAAAAGGCCGGATCTTTCGGGAGATCATGAAAAACCCATCATTGGCCGCACTTAGAAGCGGCTGTAACCCTGCTTCGCAGTTGAAGCCGCCATCCAATCCTATATCTTTCTTAAACTCTAATTGTTAGGAGTTTGAGAAGGACACAATGTCGCCGAAACGCGGGCGGACCGAAAACCCATAATGCCAGTACTTTATCATCACCCCATGTCGACCGCCTCCCGGTTTATCCGGCTGGTGCTTGCAGAATACGGCTATCAGGTCGATCTCGTGGAAGAGCAGACCTGGGACAAGCGCCGTGATTTCCTGGCGCTGAACCCCGCCGGGACGCTGCCGGTCTATGTCGACGACAGCATGCGCGCACTCTGCGGCGCCATGGTCATCTCCGAATATCTCGACGAAACGCACGGCGTCCTCAAGCGGGACCGCAGGCTTCTGGCGGAAGACCCGTTTCAGCGAGCCGAAATCCGCCGCCTCGTCGAATGGTTCATGCTGAAGATGGAAACCGACGTGACGCGCCCGCTGGCGCGCGAGCGGGTCTACAAGCTGCAGATGACTGCGGAGCAAGGCGGGGGCGCGCCTGACTCCAAGATGTTGCGCACCGCGCGCAGCAACATCCGCCAGCATCTGAAATATGTGACCTGGCTTGCCGGCTCGCGCCAGTGGCTGGCGGGCGAGCGCATGAGCTATGCGGATCTGGCCGCTGCGGCATCGATTTCGATCCTCGATTATCTCGGCGAGATCGACTGGGCCGAAACTCCTGTCGTGAAGGACTGGTACCAGCGCATCAAGTCGCGGCCGTCCTTCCGCCCGATGCTCAACGAGCGGGTTCGCGGCCTGACGCCGGTTTCCCATTACGCCGACCTGGATTTCTGACGGGGGCTCTTGATGCCCGCACGATCAGAGCAGGATAAAGAGCGAAAGAAGCGCGAGAGCCTGACCGCTTTCGTGCGCGCTGAGGCAGCAAGCCTCGGCTTCGAGCTCTGTCGCGTGACCCGGCCGGACTCCATTCCTGAAGCCAAGGCACGGCTCGGTGAATTCATTGATGCCGGACGGCACGGAACGATGGAATGGATGGCCGAGACGCAGGAGCGGCGTGGCGATCCCCGCACGCTCTGGAGCGATGTCCGGTCCGTCGTGGTCTTCGGACTAAATTACGGGCCGGAAGAGGATCCGCGCGGCATTCTCGAGAAGCCCGATAAGGCGGCAATCTCGGTCTACGCCCGCAATCGCGATTATCACGATGTCATCAAGGGGCGCCTGAAGGAGATCGCCACGCGCTTTGCCGCACGGGCGGGTGCGGATGTGAAGGTCTTCGTCGATACGGCTCCGGTGATGGAGAAGCCGCTGGCCGCCGCTGCCGGGCTTGGCTGGCAGGGAAAGCACACGAACCTCGTCAGCCGGGCGCATGGATCCTGGCTGTTTCTCGGCTCGATGTTTACCACTGCCGACCTCGATATCGACGCGGCGGAGAGTGATCATTGCGGCTCCTGCCGCGCCTGTCTCGACGCCTGTCCGACCAATGCCTTTCCCGCCCCCTACCAGATCGACGCGCGGCGCTGCATCTCCTACCTGACGATCGAGCACAAGGGGCCGATCGCTGCTGAATTCCGGCCGCTGATCGGCAACCGCATCTATGGCTGCGACGACTGTCTCGCCGCCTGTCCCTGGAACAAGTTTGCGGCGTCTGCCTCCGAGATGAAGTTGCAGGCCCGCGAAGACCTGAAAGAGCCGGAGATCGCCTTCCTGCTGACGCTCGACGATGCCAGCTTCCGGACGTTCTTCAGCGGCTCGCCCGTCAAGCGGATCGGCCGCAACCGCTTTATCCGCAACGTCCTGATCGCCGCCGGTAATTCCGGCCAGCGGCAATTGATCGATCTCTGCTGCAGCCTCAGCCGCGATCCCTCGCCTGATGTGCGCGGAATGGCGGTGTGGGCCCTTTCGCGGTTGATGGACGCTGGCGAATTCCAGTCGTTTGCGGCAGAAAGGCAAGTCGAAGAGGATGGCGACGTCCTGAACGAGTGGCGGCTGGCGGGAGTATTGTGATGAAGCTGATGATCTTCGGATGTGGCTTTTCGGGGATGGCGATTGCCAAGGCATTTGCCGCAGCGGGTGCCAGCGTCGGCGGCACGACCCGCAGCTGCGACAAGCTGGATCAGCTGCGCGCCGCTGGGATCGACGGCCATATCTTCGACGGCGAGAGCTTGGGCCCGGAGCTGATGGCGGCGATGCATGGGGCAACGCATCTCGTGCAATCGATCGCGCCACGCGAAAGCGGCGATCCCCTCGTCAATATTGCCGGATCATCCCTCCGGACACTAATGCCGCAGCTGCAATGGATCGGTTATCTTTCGACGGTCGGCGTCTATGGCGATCACAAGGGTGCTTGGGTCGATGAGGAGACCGTCTGCGTGCCGGTGTCGGGCCGTTCCAAGGAGCGGTTGGAGGCGGAGCAGGCCTGGAGCGACCTCGGCACAGCACTGAATGTACCGGCTGCCATCCTCCGCCTCTCCGGCATCTACGGGCCGGGGCGCAATGCTTTCGTCAATCTCGAGCGCGGCACGGCGCGGCGGCTGATCAAGAAGGATCAGGTCTTCAACCGGATCCGTGTCGAGGATATCGGCGGTTCGGCCCTGCTTCTTTCGCAGAGAAAACTGGGTGGCATCTATAATGTCACCGACGATCTACCAGGCCCGCCGCAGGATGTGATCGTCGAGGCAGCCCGGCTGATGGGCGCCGAGCCGCCTGCCGAACAGGCCTTCGAGACCGCCGAACTGACGCCGATGGCCCGCTCCTTCTACGGGGAGAACAAGCGGGTCTCGAATGCCAAGCTTAAGGCTGCCGGTTTTGCTTTCGCCTTCCCGAACTATCCCATGTCGCTTGCCCAGATGTGGCAGGACGGGCGATGGAAAATCTAACACTTCCGAGCTAGCGATCTAACCCCTCAAAGAGCAGAAAATTCCTACTTCCGAATTTTAGCAATCAAAATTTCGCGCCCATTTATGGTTAACGGCCTCTAAATTTGCGCAAATACGGCAACAAATATGGCGGTCTAGCAAAATTATTTTTGTGATCACCGTAACATTCCGTGAGCGGACTCAGCCCTCGGAAAAATTGTTCTAATTTTACCTGATTCTATTGTCTTTTTTCCATGAATGCCGCAGCAAGACTTTATTGACCTTAATCCGCCGGGAATCACGAATATTACAGACTGTAACATTCCGTGATCTCGTGTGGCACTTTTTCGCCACTTTTGAGCGGATTCAAGCCCTCACCGCCCCCAAGGCGCAAGTTCAATAGTTGAGGGATACTCCGTTTTGAGGAAAACCAGCCGTTCTCTAATCACTGCCGCGGCGATTGCAGCCTGTTCTTTCATCCTTCCTGCCGAAGGATTTGCTGCAGCCGGATGTGGTGGTGCTTCGTGGTACGCACTGCACTCCAAAACAGCTTCCGGCGAACGCATGAACCCCGCCACACTGACTGCTGCACATCGCTCGCTGAAGTTCGGTACCAAGCTGAAGGTCACCAACCGCAACAATGGCCGTACGGTCATCGTTCGCGTCAATGACCGTGGCCCCTTCATTCGCGGCCGCGTCCTCGATCTTTCCCGTGCCGCCGCTCAGAACATCGGCATGGTCAGCTCCGGCACCGCCAAGGTCTGCTACGAAGTCGTCGCCTCCCGCTAGGCGTCCATCTGCTTGCGCCGAGGCGCTTGCTCTTGCCGTCAATCGCGTTTACCACGCGCTTGAGACTTGTGAATTATCCGCTGCATCCGTTTTCTTTCCCGCGGATCGTTCACAAGCCGTTGGCAACAGGAGACTTGTGAATGCGTTTGGGCGGCCGCCTCGAAGGGGCGATTTCGGTTCTGGCTGACATCGAGCAGCGAAAGAGACCTGTCGCCGACGCTCTCAAGGACTGGGGCCTGGCGCACCGCTTTGCCGGGTCCGGCGACCGCGCCGCGATCGGCAACATCGTCTATGACGCCCTGCGCATGCGGCTCTCGCATGCTTTCCTGATGGATGACGACAGCCCCTTGGCTCTTGCCTACGCGGTGATGCTGCGTCAGTGGGGCTTTACACAGGAAAGCCTCGCAGCCGAACTTTCCGGCGACAAGTTTGCGCCGCCGGAACTGCCGGATGCGGCTGCCACCGCTTTCGCAAGCCGCGATCTTTCGTCTGCTCCCGCGCATATACAGGGCGACATATCCGAATGGGTGCAGCCGTCCTTCGAGACTGCCTTCGGCGGTAGTTGGCTTGCCGAGGCCCAGGCGCTTGCCGCCCGCCCGACACTCGACCTGCGCGCCAATATCCTGAAGGCCAGCCGCGAGAAGGCCGTGAAGGCGCTGGAACGCGCAGGCGCGCAGGATGCCAAGATCGCCCGCTACGGCATGCGCATACCGGCCGGCGAAGGCGCCTCAAGACTTCCAAACGTCACGGCCGAGCTTTCGTTCCAGAAGGGCTGGTTCGAAGTTCAGGACGAAGGATCGCAGATCGTCGCCGATCTGGTGCTGCCGAAGGACGGTGAGCAGGTTCTCGATTATTGCGCCGGCGGTGGCGGCAAGACGCTCGCCATGTCGGCAGCCATGCATAACAAGGGTCAAGTCCACGCCTATGACGCCGATCGCAAGCGCCTTGCGCCGATCATCGAGCGGCTGAAGCGGGCAGGAACGCGCAATGTCCAGGTTCATGACGACGCGAGAGCGCTCGCAAGTCTCAAGGACCGCTGCGACAAGGTTCTGGTCGATGCGCCCTGCACCGGCACCGGCACCTGGCGCCGCCGCCCGGACACCAAGTGGCGGCTGACCGCCAAGAATCTCGACGAGCGCACGAGCCAGCAGCAAGACGCGCTGACCCAGGCCAGCGCCTTTGTGCGTCCTGGTGGCGAACTGATCTATGTGACCTGCTCGGTGTTGCCGCAGGAGAACGAGGAACAGGTCCGCAAGTTCACCGCCGATAACCCGGAATTCTCGATCGCCAGCGCCCTGCCCGCCTGGAAGCACCTGTTTGGTGCGGACGCGCCGCAACCGCGCTCCTCCGACCAGCAGACCATCACGCTGACGCCGGCATCGACGGATACCGATGGCTTCTTTTTCTGCCGGATGCAGCGCAAGGCGTAAGGTGCTTTCAGCACTCGCGTGAGATATCCATGCCACCGCCGAACGCGTTTTTGAAACGCGGACGTTTTAGCACATTCGATCCTTAAAACCATTCCAAACTAGAGTGTTTGACACCAGTTTGCTTTTGGGCGATGAGACTTGGGCATTTCAGACGGATATCCGTCAAGGAGAGGACCATGAAGCTCAACAAGAATGTCTGCGCAGCACTGGCGCTGGCGGTAGCCCCCCTATCCGCCGCTCCGGCTCTCGCAGCAGCCCCGAAGGCTGCCGAAGTCGTCAAGTATTATACCGAAGTCGCGCATGCGAAATACGAGGACTCGCTGACCACGGCGAAGACGCTCGATGCAGCGATCGACGCCTTCCTGAAGACGCCGACCGACGAGACGCTGAAGGCTGCCCGCGACGCCTGGATCAAGGCACGCGTTCCCTATCAGCAGACGGAAGTCTACCGCTTTGGCAACCCGATCGTTGACGATTGGGAAGGCAAGGTGAACGCCTGGCCGCTCGACGAAGGCCTGATCGACTATGTCGACGCCTCCTACGGCACCGAAAGCGACGAGAACTCGCTCTACGTTGCCAACGTCATCGCCAACAAGACGATCAAGATCAACGGCAAGGATGTCGATGCATCCAAGTTGACGCCCGAGTTCCTCTCCGGCACGCTGGCTGAAGCAGGCGGCGTCGAGGCAAACGTTGCGACCGGCTACCACGCCATCGAATTCTTGCTCTGGGGCCAGGATCTGCACGGCACCGGACCGGGTGCCGGCGAACGTCCCGCCAGCGACTACGACCTGAAGAATTGCACGCACGGCAATTGCGACCGCCGCGCCGAGTATCTGAAGTCGGCCTCCACCCTGCTGGTCTCCGACCTGCAGGAAATGACCGACAACTGGGCTCCGGATGGCGCTGCCACCAAGCATGTCGAGGAAAATGCCAAGGCTGGCCTCACCGCCATCCTGACCGGCATGGGTTCGCTCTCCTACGGCGAGCTTGCCGGCGAGCGCATGAAGCTCGGCCTTCTGCTGCACGATCCCGAAGAAGAGCACGATTGCTTCTCCGACAACACCTACAACTCGCACCTCAACGATGCGATCGGTATCGCCGCTGCCTACACGGGTGACTACACCCGCGTCGACGGCAAGAAGATGACCGGCCCGTCGCTTCACGACCTCGTGGCTGCGAAAGACAAGAAGCTCGACAAGGAAGTCGAAGGCAAGCTGAAGACCACGCTCGACGCCATGCACGCCATGGCCAAGCGCGGCGAGACGGTCGAGAAGTACGACCAGATGATTGCCGAGGGCAACAAGGAAGGCAACGCGACCGTTCAGGCCGCCATCGACGGCCTCGTCGATCAGACCAAGTCGATCCAGCGCGTTATTGCCGCACTCGATCTCGGCAAGGTCGAGCTTGAAGGTTCGGACAGCCTGGATAATCCTAACGCTGTCTTCAAGTAAGCAATAAAGGCGGGCCGTCCTGAAACAGGGCGGCCCGAACTCCGAAATGCCCCATCCACCGGCTCGCCGTCTCTATCTCAGCGTCGCGCTTCTCGCCACGCTTGCCGGTCTTCCCGTCGCCCTCGCCGCCAATTTCGATCTGCCGGTGAAGCGGACCGATCTTTCCGATGCCGACATGAAGCGGGTAGCAGACGTGACGCGCCCGACCTTGGACTTCTCCAAAGCCGAGCCTTACGAGGCGATGCAGGCCGGGGCAACGACGTCGATCGATCCCGTCACCGAAGACAGTTTCTCGCATATCTCCGCCAATATTCCCTTCGAGGAAGAGCAAAACTTCAAGCTCGGCAATGCGTTGTTCAAGAAGCTCTGGGTGTCCGCTCCGTCCTCCACGCAGGCCTCCGATGGTCTGGGGCCGTTGTTCAACGCGCGTTCCTGCATGAGCTGCCACGTCAATGACGGCCGCGGCAAACCGCCGGAGGGTGGCGCCAGCGCCACCTCGATGTTCCTACGGCTTGCCCGGGCGGCGAAGACGCCGGCCGAGGAAAAGGCGATCGCCGACGCCGAAACAGTCAATTTCCCCGATCCCATTTACGGGCATCAGCTGCAGGATCTAGCCGTGCCCGGGCTTGCCGCCGAGGGCAAGATGGCGATCAGCTATAGCGAGAAGCCGGTGACGCTGAATGGCGGCGAAATCGTCTCGCTGCGCGTGCCCAGCTACTCCGCCACTGACCTCGCCTATGGTCCCCTTGACCCGGGAACGACAATCTCGCCGCGCGTCGCGCCTGCGATGATTGGTCTTGGGCTGATCGAAGCGATACCGGCTGCCGATATTCTGGCGCATGCCGATCCGGATGATCGCGACGGCGACGGCATTGCCGGCAAGGCGCAGATCGCACGCGATCACCGCACCGGCGCCATCGCGATTGGCCGCTTCGGCTGGAAAGCGCAGAACGCCACGGTACGCGACCAGAGCGCCGATGCTTTCGCCAACGATATCGGCATCTCGACGCCGGACCGGCCGGATGCCTATGGCGACTGCACGGATGCCGAGACCAAATGCCGCAAGATGCCGACGGGCGTTCAGAAGCGGCTCGGCAACGAGGAGGCGCCCGGGCCAGTGCTCGACCTCGTGACCTTCTACTCCGCCAATCTCGCCGTACCCGCCCGCCGCAAGGCGAGCTTTCCGGATACGCTGCGCGGCAAGCAGCTATTTTATCAGTCCGGCTGCATTTCCTGCCACATTCCGAAATTCGTCACCCGTCGCGATACGGCTGAAAAAGCTCAATCTTTTGAGCTGATCTGGCCCTATTCCGATTTTCTGCTGCATGACATGGGCGATGGACTGGCCGACGGGCAGCAGGTCGGGCTTGCAAGCGGACGTGAATGGCGCACCCCGCCGCTATGGGGTATAGGACTGACCCGGACTGTCAGCGGACACAGCTTTTTCCTGCATGACGGCCGCGCCAGGAACCTCACCGAGGCGATCCTATGGCATGGCGGCGAAGCAGAAAAAGCCCGCAATGCATTCTCCTCTCTGCCGAAAGACGATAGAGAGGCCCTGATCAGATTCCTGGAGTCCCTGTAATGCGCCTTTGGCAGCCTCTCGTTCTTTCGCTTGCCCTTGCCGGCCAGGCAGCCGCCCAGACGGCAGCGCCTCCCTCAGGTCTCAACGAAGATGCCGTGCCGCAGGTGATGGCCCGCGCCGTCGACGAAGTGATCCGCCCGGGCTACCGTAACATGCAGCAGTCAGCCGCCCGGCTAACGACGGTGATGAAAGACCTTTGCGCCGACGGCACGCAGCAGACGCTGGACAAGGCGAAGTCGACCTTCGACGATACGATCCGCTACTGGTCGAATATCGAGATCGTCCAGACGGGACCGGTCATTCACGACAACCTCTTCGAACACATCCTGTTCTTCCCCGATCGCAAGGGCGTCGGCCTCAAGCAGGTGCAGGCGCTGATTGCCAAGGCCGATCCGAAGGATACGACCGTCGATGCGATCGCCGGCAAGAGCGTTGCACTACAGGGCCTGACGGCGCTGGAATACGTGCTCTACGGAAACGGTTCGGAAGACCTGATTAAGCAGAAGAACGGCTTCCGCTGCCAGTACGGCGCAGCCGTTGCCGGCAATATCCAGCGCGAGGCCGGCGAAGTCGTCGCCGCCTGGGAAAAGCCGGATGGCGTGCAGGCGAGCTGGAAGCATCCGGGGCCTGAGAGCGAAGACTTCATGGACAACAAGGAGGCCGTCACAGCACTGCTCGGTATCCTCGTCCATGGCGCCGAGACGGTGCGCGACCAGCGGCTGGAGCAGTTCTACAAGGGCAAGGACACGGCACCGCGCCCGCGCATGGCGATCTACTGGCGCTCCAAGAACACCTGGAAGTCGATGACGGCCAATATCGAAGGTCTGCGCACGCTCTGGCAGAAGGCCGGCATGGCCGAGCTGCTGCCCGCCGACAAGAAGCCGATTGCCGATGCGATCGACGCCAATTTCAAAACGCTGCTCGACACCGTGCCGAAGCTCAACCCTGACATCGACGTCGCGACCAGTGATGCCGAGAAGGCCAAGCTCGATGCGTTTCTGGCGACCAGCCGCGACCTGATCACCCGTATCAGCGATGATTTCGGTGGTGCGGTCGGCCTTTCGGCCGGTTTCTCCTTCTCCGACGGAGACTGATGCCGATGTGGCGTAGTGCTGCAATGGATCGCCGCGGCTTCATGAAGGCTGCAGGCGTGACCTTCCTGGCTGCACTACAGCCACGCAGCCTGTTTGCGCTCGAGCGCGCCGACGCCGTCTATGCCTCCGGTATCCGGGCGGCGGACGGTTCTTTCGCGGTGGCGACGGTCACCGAACGCGGAGAGATCATCGATCAGGTAGCCTTGCCTGCCCGTGCGCATGGCATGGCCTTCAGCAAGGCGACCGGCAGAACCGTGGCCTTTGCCCGCCGTCCCGGCATCTATGCGATGATCTTCGATCCCTGGAACAAGGGAGAGCCCGTTGTCATCACCTCGGTCGAGGGCCGGCACTTCTACGGGCACGGCGCCTTTTCTCCCGATGGCCGCATCCTCTATGCCAGCGAGAACGATTTCGACGCCAATCGCGGCATGATCGGGCTTTACGACGCGACCGATCGCTTCGCCCGGATCGGCGAGTACGAAACCTATGGCATCGGCCCGCACGACATGACGGTTTCCGATGACGGCAAGATGCTGATCATTGCCAATGGCGGCATCGAGACACATCCGGATTTTGGCCGCACCAAACTCAATCTCGACAATATGCAGCCGTCTCTGGCGCTGATCGACGCGGCATCGGGCGCGCTCATCGAGCGGCGCACCTTGCCGCCGCAATGGGCACAGGTTTCGACCCGGCATGTCGATCTCGATGCGGATGGCCGCGTCTGGTTTGCCTGCCAGTACGAAGGGTCGCGGCGCGATCTTCCGCCACTGGTCGGCCACTTCTCCAAGGGCGAGGATCTCACCCTCATCGACCTGCCCGAAGAGACGACGCGGCGGCTCGGCAGCTATGTCGGCGCCATTGCCGTCAACCGCGGCGACCGGCTGATCGGCATCACCTCGCCGAAGGGTGTTTCGGTCACCATCGATGGGCGCACGGGGCGGATGATCTCCGAAGACGCGTTGCCGGAGGCGGCTGGTATCGCGCCCGCGGAACACGGGTTTGCAGTCTCTTGCTATGAAGGTGAATTCCTTGGGACCCAGAGCGATGTGGCATGGGATCAACACATCGTCCGAATTCAGCGCAAAGGCGCCTGACATCGCTGGACCGCGGGCCCCACGGCCCTAACTCTGCGGCATGAACAAAGCGCTCACCTACATCGTCTTCATTGCCGTCTCCCTCGGCGGCGGCCTGCTGATCGGCACCAACAATCTGCCCGGCGAATGGTACCAGTCGCTGGCCAAGCCGGTCTTCAATCCGCCGAACTGGATCTTCGGTCCCGTCTGGTCGATCCTCTACGTGCTGATCGGTATTGCCGGCGCGCGGACCTGGCTGCGCGGTCACCTGTCGGCAGCCATGCTGATCTGGGCCGGGCAGATGGTCTTCAACTTCCTCTGGTCGCCATTCTTCTTCGGCGCCGAGATGCCGAAGGCAGCGCTGGTGGTCATCGTTATCCTGCTCGGGCTGGTGCTGGCCTTCATCATCAATCGTTGGTCATCGGACCGTATATCCGCCAGCCTTTTCCTGCCCTATGCCGCCTGGGTCGGCTTTGCGACAATTCTCAACGCCTCGATTGCCTACCTGAACTGATTTACCCCTTGGCATCCTTGTCGAATCCGGCGCGCCGTGCCACTTTCGCGGCTCGAAGGGGACAAGGCATGAGCGTCGGTAACAACGGTGATTTCCGCGAACGGATAAGGCAGAGCTTTTCGCGCCAGGCGGCGATGGAAACGATCGGAGCGGAACTGACGCGCGTGGAACACGGCGTCGTCGAGATCGAACTGCCGTTCGACGTGAAACTGACACAGCAACACGGCATTTTGCACGCGGGCATCATTTCCGCCGCGCTCGACAGCGCCTGTGGTTTCGCCGCCTACACGATGATCGACGCCGATGCCTCGATCCTGACAATCGAATTCAAGGTGAACCTGATGTCTCCAGGACGCGGTGATCGTTTCCTCTTCCGCGGAGAGATCACCAAGCCGGGCAGCAATATCATCGTCGCAGACGGGCGCGGCTACGCGATCGGCGACGGTCCGGCCAAACTGATCGCATCGATGACAGGCACGATGATGGTCGTGCGGGGAAGAGAGGGAATTACCGGATGAAGTTCGAACTGAAATCCGTTGCCGGAAAGTCGATCCTGTTCGTGATGGCAGCGGAGGCGGAATATGGTCCGTTCCTCAAGTCGCGCTTCGAACCGCTGATGACCGGTATCGGCCCCGTCGAGGCGGCTGTGGCGATGACCAAGACGCTGACGAGGCTTGACGCCGCCGACGATCTCCCGCAGCTCGTCGTCTCGCTGGGGTCCGCAGGCTCTGCCAAGCTGGAGCAGACGGAAGTCTATCAGGTTTCCTCGGTCGCCTATCGCGACATGGATGCCTCGCCGCTCGGCTTTGAGAAGGGCAAGACGCCGTTTCTCGATCTTCCGGCGACGCTCGACCTGCCTCTGCGCATCCCAGGAATTCCCGAGGCGACGCTGTCGACCGGCGGCAACGTCATCTCAGGTGCCGCCTATCAGACGATCGACGCCGATATGGTCGATATGGAAACCTTCGCGATCCTGCGGGCCTGCCAGGGATATAATCTGCCGCTGATCGGGCTGCGCGGCATTTCCGACGGCATCGAGGAATTGCAGCATATTTCCGGCTGGACCGAATACCTGCACGTCATCGACCGCAAGCTTTCCTACGCCGTGGACAGCCTCTTTACAGCGCTGGAAGACGGTGTCTTCTGGTTCTGAAAGCCTTGCAGGCAGGGACAATCGGGACAATAAAATCGGCCAGGCCGTGATTTCCCGCATTGCAAGACCGGGTGCTATTCATTAAAGGCTCGCCATGACCCAGACAGCACATCCCGACAGCGTTCTCATCGTCGATTTCGGCAGCCAGGTAACCCAGCTGATCGCGCGCCGTGTGCGCGAAGCGGGCGTCTACTGCGAGATCGTTCCCTTCCAGTCCGCCGAAGAGGGCTTCAAGCGCCTCCAGCCGAAAGCCGTGATCCTGTCCGGCAGCCCGGCCTCGACGGTCGATGAAGGCTCGCCCCGTGCGCCGCAGGTCATTTTCGACAGCGGTCTTCCTGTCTTCGGCATCTGCTACGGCCAGCAGACGATGTGCATGCAGCTCGGCGGCAAGGTCGAAAGCGGCCATCATCGCGAATTCGGCCGCGCCTTCCTTGAGGTCGATGAGGACAGTAAGCTGTTCGAGGGCCTCTGGTCGAAGGGTTCGCGCCACCAGGTCTGGATGAGCCATGGTGACCGCGTTACCGCGCTGCCTGATGGCTTCAAGGTCGTGGCAACCTCGCCGAACGCGCCTTATGCCTTCATTGCCGACGAGAAGCGCAAATATTACGGCGTGCAGTTCCACCCGGAAGTGGTGCATACACCCGATGGCGCCAAGCTGATCGGCAACTTCATTCACAACATCGCCGGCATCAAGGGCGACTGGTCGATGTCGGCCTACCGCCAGAAGGCCGTCGATACGATCCGCGAGCAGATCGGCGACAAGCGCGTGCTCTGCGCCCTCTCCGGCGGCGTCGACAGCTCCGTTGCGGCCCTCTTGATCCACGAGGCGATCGGCGACAAGCTGACCTGCGTGCTTGTTGATCACGGCCTGATGCGCAAGGACGAGGCGGCGAATGTCGTCGCCATGTTCCGCGAACACTACAATCTGCACCTGATCCACGTCGACGCGTCCGACAGGTTCATTGGTGAGCTCGAGGGCGTTTCCGATCCCGAGACGAAGCGCAAGATCATCGGCCGCCTGTTCATCGAGACCTTCGAGGAAGAGGCTAAGAAGCTCGGCGGCGCAGATTTCCTCGGCCAGGGCACACTCTACCCTGACGTGATCGAAAGCGTCTCCTTCACGGGCGGCCCGTCGGTGACGATCAAGTCGCACCACAATGTCGGCGGCCTGCCCGAGCGCATGAACATGCGGCTCGTCGAGCCGCTGCGCGAACTCTTCAAGGACGAAGTGCGCGTGCTCGGCAAGGAGCTCGGCCTGCCGGATAGCTTCATCGGCCGCCACCCCTTCCCGGGTCCAGGCCTAGCCATTCGCTGCCCGGGCGGCATCACCCGCGAAAAGCTGGAGATCCTGCGCGAAGCCGACGCCATCTATCTCGACGAAATCCGCAAGGCCGGTCTCTACGACGCGATCTGGCAGGCTTTCGCGGTGCTGCTGCCGGTCCAGACCGTCGGCGTCATGGGCGACGGCCGCACCTACGAATTCGTCTGCGCGCTGCGCGCCGTGACCTCGGTCGATGGCATGACGGCGGACTTCTACCACTACGACATGGAATTCCTCGGTCGCGCCGCCACTCGCATCATCAACGAAGTCCGCGGTATCAACCGCGTCGTGTATGATGTGACGAGCAAGCCGCCCGGCACGATCGAGTGGGAGTGAGAGAGAACGCCCTTGCTTTCGATTAGATCGTTTCGAGCCTGATCGGAAGCGACTATTTCTTCGGTTCGATCAGGCTTGCAATGACCGGCGTCAGTAGTTCGACGAGCAAAGCCGGTTCCGCTTTCGTCAGCGGTTCAAGTTCGAGCATCTGTCGCATCATCTGCACGCCCGCAACAACCGCCAGAAATAGAGCTGCACGCTCCGAAGCGTGGTCCCCTGAAATGGCCCCGGTCGCGGCCGCGTGATGCACTTTGGCGATGCGCTCACGGGCAATTCGCGCCGCTGTCGCACTTGCAGTAGAGCGAAACAGGATCAGAAATCCGTCAAGCGGCACCTTGCCTTGGGTTGTGACCCCGACGAGCGCTTCCGCAAAGGCGCGGGATAACTCGGCCCGCTTCAGATTGTCCTGTGACAGGATGATCGGATCCCGCATCGTGTCGGTGACCACCTCACCGAACAAACCCTCCTTCGATCCGAAATAGCGTCCGACCATCATCGCGGTGACACCCGCTGCTTCAGCGATGCCACGCAGGCCCGCACCGTCATAACCATGTTCCGCAAAGGCTCTTCGCGCCGATGCGAGGATCGCGGCACGTGTCGCGTCGGCCTTGGCGGCGCGGCTATTGGGCGGCTGCGTTGATTTCATCATACACCTGTAGACTTAATTCGAAATTCAGTATACGGTCGTATATCGAATGTCACAACCGCGATCCGTTCGTACCCTATAACGCCGATCGCTCAATATCCTCAGGAGTTTCATATGGACGAACTTGTCCTCGTCACGGGCGGAACCGGCTTTATCGCACAACACTGCATCATCGCGCTGATCAATTCCGGTTACCGTGTCAGAACAACCGTGCGATCGTTGTCGCGCGAGGCAGAAGTGCGAGCCAACCTGAAAGCCGGTGGTGTCGAGCCCGGCGAGCGGCTGTCTTTCGTTGCCACTGATCTCAGTTCCGACGATGGATGGGCGGAAGCGACAACTGGCTGCACCTACGCTTTTCACGGCGCTTCACCCACGCCCTCCGGAACCTATGCTAGCGAGGAAGAATGGATCAAGCCTGCAGTCGATGGCAACCTCCGCGTTCTACGTGCTTCGCGCGATTCGGGCGTAAAGCGGGTTGTGCTCACCTCGGCGTTTGGAGCAATCGGCGCTGGGCACAAGCCGCTCGCCCGCCCCTTCGTCGAGACCGACTGGACCGATCTGACCGGAAACGTCGCGCCCTACCAGAAATCGAAGACCCTTGCCGAACGGGCGTCATGGGACTTCATTGCCAACGAAGGCCGCGGGCTGGAGCTCGCGTCTGTCAACCCCACCATGGTACTCGGACCGGCGCTGGGGCCGGATTATTCGCATTCGATCCGCACGATCAGAGAAATGCTGGAGGGTCAGCCCGGATACCCGAAGATCAAGACCTGCGTGGTCGATGTGCGGGATGTCGCCGACCTGCATCTGCGTGCCATGACCGATCCTGCTGCAAACGGCGAACGCTTCCTGGCCACCTCAGGCGAAGGGCTTTGGCTGGCGGAAATTGCTAAGCTGCTTAAAGAGCGTATGGGCATGGCTGCTAGCCGTGTCTCGACGCGTGTGTTGCCAAACATACTCGTGCGTTCGATGGCTCTCGCCAACCCAGCAATGAAAGGTCTCCTGCCGCTTCTGGGGGCCAAGCTGGACGCCAGCGGAGAAAAGGCAGAACGCCTGCTCGGCTGGACGCCTCGCTCGCGAGAAGAGGCAATTGTGGCCAGCGCCGAAAGTCTGCTAAGGTTGGGCCTTGTCAAAACCTGATTGCCGATGAGCAGATCCCGCCGTAAACTCGAAAGGCAGATGGGAGCAGAACCCCTCTCGCTGCCTAAAACCCCAGCGACTGTTGGGCCGGTTCAGGCGGACCGAGGTTGACACCCTCCAGTTCCAGCATCTTCGCTTTGGAGTTCGACCCGCCAGGCGCGGAGAAACCGCCGAGCTTTCCGCCGGCGGCGAGGACGCGGTGGCAGGGGATGATCAGCGCAACCGGATTTTTCGCCATGGCCTGGCCGACGTCGCGGGCGGCTTCCGGGCCGCGGCCGAGTTCCCTTGCGAGCGTGCCGTAGGTCGTCGTCCTGCCCCAGCCGACACGGCGTGCGGCGGCGTAGATTTCCCGGAAGAACTCATCCTGATTGGAAAGATCGAGCGCAACATTCGAGAAATCGACGGTCTCTCCGGCGAAGTAGCGTTTGACGGACTCGATCGTCGCCGCGACCGCAACCGGCGGATCGGCGCGCAGGCCTGACGACAGGCGTTTCAGTAGACGCTGTTCGGTCGAACTTTCAGCCTTTGTCGGCAGCTGGAAGCGGGTGATTCCCGCTGCATTCCAGGCGATGCCGCAATAGCCGCCGGCGGTCTGAAAAATGCAGTAGTGATGCGTTGCCTCGCTCATGACGCAACCTCCGTGATTGACTGCCCCAAAGATCGTATGCCTGCGCCCGGCCTTCAACCCGATTCTTGCGCGCAACCGTCATCTCAACAGCCCGATTATTTGTTCTCTTTTTGTTCTTGTCAATTCCTGCCCTTGTTGCTAGCCTCTGGTCCTTCATGAGGAGGCGGCGGTTGCCGGTTGGAGATGGTTGCTCAAAACCAGACGGAATTTTCGTTTGACCGTGCGTCGGGGCCGGCGCCGAGTCACGGCGGACCGGATCGAAAGCCTTGCAATGTCTACTTCGCGCTGCGCCCCGACGAGCGGGCGGCAGAGCAGACGAGGCGCATGGCGGGTGATCTGCGGCGGCGTTTCGGCTTACGGGAGAAGCCGAAACCCAAGCGCCTGCTTCATGTCTCGCTCTGCCATCTCGGCGAGTGGGATGCGATCCCGCCGAGCATGCTGTTCGATGGTTTGGCGGCCGCCGCTGCCGTCAGAATGCGCCCCTTCAAGCTGACCTTCCGGCGCGCCGTGAGTTTTCGCCAGGGCAAGCCGGCACTGGTTCTGCGGGCAGACGAAGGGCGGCAGGAGGTTCTCTCGTTGCATGCGCAGCTCGCCCTGTCGCTGCTCAACCGCGGCGTCAGCGTCAGGGTCCAGCCGAAACTCGAGCCGCATATGACGCTGCTCTATGATTATCGCAGCGTGCCCGAAACGATCCTTTCGGAGCCGATCGTCTGGACGGCGAAGTCTTTCGTGCTGGTCAACAGCCTCGTCGGCGAAGGCCGGCATGTGGATATCGAAGAATGGCCGCTGCTTGGATGAGACGCCCCTATTGACGCTTGCGCCAGTGCGGCGGAGTTGCTTAAAGCTGCTGCCAGCAGATTTTGCGGAGTGCTGACATGGATACGACCGAGATCATCATTCCTGGCGATACGCCGGGCATCGAATGGCGCCTGCCGGTGCTGCATTTCAAGGGCAGCGATCCGCATGCGCCGCGGATCTACATTCAGGCGGCTCTGCATGCCAACGAGCTGCCGGGAACGGCGCTGCTGCATTTCCTCTGCCGGAAGCTTAGAGCTGCCGAAGATGCCGGAAGGATCGCCAGCGACATTACGATCGTTCCGCAGGCCAACCCGATCGGCGCGGCGCAATCCCATTTCGGCGAACTACAGGGACGTTTCGATCTCGGGTCGCGCACCAACTTCAATCGCGACTTCCCGCTGATTTCGCTGCGCGACCGCGATACGCTGGTAGAGAATCTCGACCGGTATCCGGCTACGGATCGCTTGAAGCGGCAGCTGATCCACATGGCACTCGGCGCCGATCTGGTGCTCGATCTGCATTGCGACGATGAATCACTGCAATATGCCTATATCGACGAGGCCTTCTGGCCCGAGGCGGCCGATCTGGCCAGCGCTCTGTCGATGGATGCCGTGCTGCTTTCGGATGGCGAAAGCTCGGCTTTCGAAGAGGCCGTCGGCTTTGCCTGGAAATACGAGGTGCCCGGCGAGAAGCGCAGCCGCTTGCCCGGCAAGCTCTCCGTTACGGTGGAGCTTCGCGGCCGCCGCGACGTCTATCATGACATGGCATCTGCTGACGCCGATGGCGTCTTCGCCTTCCTTGCCGCCCGCGGGGCGGTCAGGGACAGCGCACCTCTCGGTGCTTTCACCGGACCCGCCGTGCCGCTCGACAATATCGAGATGATCCGCACGCCGGTTGCCGGGACTCTTCTTTTCCACCGCGACATCGGCGAGACGGTCGCTGCCGGCGATCTTTTGGCAACCATCGTCACGCGGCCGGGCATGGCCGACGGCGAGACGGAGATCCGTGCCCCGCAGGCAGGCTTGATCGTGACGCGCACGTCCGACCGGCTGGTGCGGCGGCGCGCAGACCTGATGAAGATCGCCTGCGGCGAGCCAAGCACGGCGCTGCGCAAAGCCGGAACGCTGGAAGACTGACGATGGCAACGACGATTTACGGCATCAAGAACTGCGACACGATGAAGAAAGCCCGCACCTGGCTCGAGGAGAATGGGGCGGGCTACGACTTCCACGATTATAAGGCCTCGGGCATCGACCGGGCACATCTGGAAGACTGGGTCGGCAAGGCCGGATGGGAAACGGTGCTGAACCGTGCAGGAACAACCTTCCGTAAGCTGCCGGATGCCGATCGCGAGAACCTGACGCGCGACAAAGCGATCGCGCTGATGCTGGAGCAGCCTTCGATGATCAAGCGCCCGGTGCTGGAGCATGACGGCAAGCTGCTTGTCGGTTTCAAGCCTGATCTCTACGCTGCCGAATTCGGAAAGTGATCATGTCGAAGACGACGCGTGCCACGCAGGTCCTTGCCAAATCGGGCGTCGAATTCACGGTCCATACCTATGACTACGATCCGAACGCCGAACGCGTCGGCCTGCAGGCGGCGGAAGCGCTCGGCGAGGAGCCGCGCCGGGTTCTGAAGACACTGATGGCCGAAGTCGATGGCAAAGCGGTCTGCGTCGTCGTCCCATCCGACCGTGAAGTGAGCATGAAGAAGCTGGCCGCAGCGTTTGGCGGCAAGTCCGCGAACATGATGAAGCCTGCCGATGCCGAACGGCTGACCGGGTATCATGTCGGCGGCATCAGCCCCTTCGGCCAGAAGAAGCTTGTGCCGACGGCCCTTGAGGAAGCAGCGCTGACAGAAGCCCTGGTCTATATGAACGGCGGGCAGCGCGGGCTGCAGGTGAGGCTCGCGCCTGGAGATGCGCTCAAGGCGCTGAACGCAAAGGCGGCATCGCTGATCGCCTAGGCCGACAGGTTCTTCAAAAGGCCTGCGAGCGCTTTTGCGGACGCATCGTCGAGCTTCGAGCCGACATGCCTTTCGATCGCCTTCGAATAGACCACCCACATCCGCTCGCGAAGCGCCAGGCCCGCATCGGTCACGACCACCCATCGCCCACGGCCATCCTCCGCAAATGTCTGGCGGCCGACCAGCCCCTCACGTTCGAGCCGGTCGATCAGGCGCGAGAGATTGTATTGCGCCAGCAGCGTGCGCTCCTCGATCTCGAAGGGCCTCAGACGGCTATCCGGCGCGCGGACCAGTTCCCACAAGACATCATACCAGCCGAGCGGCGGCATGCCCGCCTGTTTCAGGTCGGCCTCGATTGCCAAAAGCAATTTCTGCTGCGCACGCATGATACCGATCCACGCTTCGGTAACGGCATCTGATGGGGTGGTTTTCTCCGGCATGGATGCAATTACATCTATCTTGACGGATGCCGCAAGCGTATTTATATGCAATTGCATCTATAATGGAGATACCGATGCAGAAGCTCACCCTCATCTCGCACCATCTCTGCCCTTATGTGCAGCGCGCCGCGATCGCGCTCAGCGAAAAGGGCGTCCCCTTCGACCGTGTTGTCATCGACCTCGACAACAAGCCCGAGTGGTTTTCGAAGATCTCGCCGCTCGGCAAGGTTCCGCTGCTGCTCATCGAGGACGATGGCGAACAGACAGCGCTCTTCGAAAGCGCTGTAATCTGCGAATATCTGGACGAAACACAGCCGGGTCCGAGACTGCATCCCGGCGATGCGTTGCTGCGCGCGCGGCATCGCGGCTGGATGGAGTTCGGCTCGTCTATCCTCTCCGATCTCTGGACCTATGAGACGACAAGCGATGCACGGCAGCTGGAAGACAAGCGCAAGGTGATTGCCGGGAAATTCAAAACCATCGAGGCGGAACTCTCGGCCGGCCCGTTTTTCGCTGGCGATCTTTTCAGCCTGGTCGATGCCGTCTTCGCACCGATTTTCCGGTATTTCGACGTTTTCGATACGCTCGGCGAAAGCAATATCTTCAACGGGCTGCCGAAGGTGCAGGCATGGCGTAGCGAACTTGCGAAACGCCCCAGCGTGCGCGCGGCGGCCGCACCCGATTATCCGGAAAGGTTGATGGCATTTCTTGAAAAGCATCAGTCGGCACTGCTTCGGCAAGCGGCTGCCTAGGGCCACATTCTCAAGCGGCGAATTCGATGCATCGAGCTTCATTTTCGCCGCAAACGGGTCTAAGTCTGCTGCCTGCAATTTATCAGGAGGTCGCGACCATGAACTTCATGCCCCAGAACCATTCGATCGACCCGGTCAAGCTGGATAAGCTTGCCGAGGTCGCGGTGAAGGTGGGCCTGCAGCTGCAGAAGGGCCAGGATCTGGTCATCACGGCGCCAGTCGTTGCCATTCCGCTCGTCCGCCTGATCACCAAGCATGCCTATCAGGCCGGCGCCGGCTTGGTGAATGCCTTCTATTCCGACGAGGAATCGACGCTCGCCCGCTATCAGTATGCGAGCGACGAGAGCTTCGATCGCGCCTCCGGCTGGCTCTACGATGGCATGGCCAAGGCCTATGCCAACAATGCCGCCCGGCTTGCCATCGCTGGCGACAATCCGATGCTGCTTTCGGACCAGGATCCGGGCAAGGTCAGCCGCGCCAACCGCGCCAACTCGAGCGCCTACAAACCGGCGCTCGAGAAGATCTCGAATTTCGATATCAACTGGAACATCGTTTCCTACCCAAATCCGTCCTGGGCCAAGCTCGTTTTCCCAAATGATCCCGAAGCGATTGCCGTTGCCAAGCTCGCCAAGGCGATCTTTGCAGCGTCGCGCGTCGATCTCGATGATCCGATTGCCGCCTGGTCAGAGCACAACGGCAACCTCGCCAAGCGTTCGGCATGGCTGAACGGCCAGCGCTTCGCGGCCCTGCACTTCACCGGACCGGGCACGGATCTGACGGTCGGGCTTGCCGACGGCCACGAATGGCATGGCGGCGCATCGACGGCGAAGAATGGCATTACCTGCAACCCGAATATCCCGACCGAAGAGGTCTTCACCACGCCGCATGCGCTGCGCGTCGAAGGCCATGTGTCGAGCACCAAGCCGCTCTCGCATCAGGGCACGTTGATCGACAATATTCAGGTGCGCTTCGAAGGCGGCCGCATCGTCGAGGCGAAGGCGTCGCGTGGGGCCGAAGTGCTGAACAAGGTGCTGGATACCGACGAGGGCGCACGCCGCCTGGGCGAAGTGGCGCTGGTGCCGCATTCCTCACCGATCTCGGCCAGCGGCATCCTGTTCTACAACACGCTGTTCGACGAGAATGCCTCCTGCCACATCGCGCTCGGCCAGTGCTATTCGAAGTGCTTTGTGGATGGCGCAACGCTCAGCCAGGAACAGATCAAGGCGCAGGGCGGCAATTCGAGCCTGATCCATATCGACTGGATGATCGGTTCCAACAAGGTCGATATCGACGGCATCAAGCCAGATGGGTCGCGGGTTCCGGTCATGCGCCAGGGCGAGTGGGCGTAACGCAACACAGGCTGGCGCACGATACCATCGAGCGCCGGCTCTCCGGGCGTCCTAGAAGAGGCTTCCCTGCTTCGGAGGGGGCGCCTGTTCGCCGGACTTGGGCGCACGCTTCTTCGTCGCTGGCGGCGCTCCGCCCTCGGTGGTTACGGCACCGATGCGGCCATCCGAGAATTCGATCGAGATCCCGGCACCTGCCGTCAGCATGGCGGCCTGCGAGACCGGCCGGTCCTCATCATCCCTGATAACGGCATAGCCGCGCTTCAGCACGTTCTTGTAGGAAAGCGACTGCAGAACCCGATCCTGAGCGGCCAGCTCTCCCCGCGCCCGTGTCAGCTGATGGCGCACGGCCGTGTCGCCATGGCGGGACAGATTGGCAAGGTGATCGCGCATGCGGGCGGTCTGCGTCGTCAGGCGCGCCGGGACAGACGACAGCGTCACGCCAAAGCGCTCGACCCGGCCTTTCAAGGCATCGATACGGCGCTCGACGATGCGCTCGGCCCGCGTCATCCGCTCGGCCAGCATCTGCCGCCGCTCGGTGATCCTGTTGGACAGCACATCCGGGCGCAGATGCGATGCAACGCGCTCGAAGCTGCGGCGCTTGTTGATGGTGTTTAGTTCCAAACCGCGACCAAGACCGGAGGCCGCTTCGTCGAACCGGCGGCGCGGCAGAGCCAGCAGCTGATCGAGCGATGGCAGCGCGCGCATCAGCGCCCGCACGGACTGGCGGCGATGATCCATCTGCCGTGTCATACAGCCTTGAAGACGGGCGGAAAGGCCGGCGATCTGCGCTTCGAGTTCCGCCTTGACCGGCACCGCCATTTCAGCCGCACCAGTCGGCGTCGGCGCCCTGACATCGGCCGCGTAGTCGATCAACGTCCAATCCGTTTCGTGACCGACGGCCGAAATCAGCGGGATGGCGCTTTCGGCCGCGGCACGAACGACGATCTCGTCGTTGAAGCTCCACAGATCCTCAAGACTGCCGCCGCCACGGGCGACGATCAGCACATCGGGCCTCGGCATCTCGCCCGAAGGCTCGAAAGCGTTGAAGCCGCGGATGGCATTGGCCACCTCTTCGCCCGATCCCTCACCCTGCACCTTGACGGGCCAGACAAGCACATGAACCGGAAAACGATCGGAGATGCGGTGAAGAATATCGCGGATGACGGCGCCCGTCGGAGAGGTGACGACACCAATTACCTTCGGCATGTAGGGAAGGCGGCGCTTGCGCGCGGGATCGAAAAGCCCCTCGGCGCCGAGTTTGCGCTTACGCTCCTCGATCAGAGCCATCAAGGCGCCGGCACCGGCCGGCTCCAGCGTTTCGATGACGATCTGGTATTTGGACGACCCCGGGAACGTCGTGATCTTGCCGGTGGCGATAACCTCCATGCCTTCCTCAGGCCGGAAGCGGAGACGCGAGAAAACACCCTTCCAGATGACGGCATCGATGCGTGCGCGATCATCCTTCATCGAAAAATAAGCGTGGCCGGATGAATGCGGCCCGCGATAACCGGATATTTCGCCGCGCACGCGGACCTGATCGAATGCGGTCTCGACCGTGCGCTTGATCGATCCCGATAGTTCGGAAACCGAATATTCCGTGAGGTTTGTCGGCGAATCGCCGTCGAAGACATTGCTCATGTCTTCGTTCTATCCGAAGTGCGGCGAAAGATCAGCCGGAAGATCGCCGGTCCGCGGCGTCAATCCACCGGCTTGAAGAGGAAATACTGGACGCCTTCGGCCTTGGCATAGGGCTGAAGATAATTCGGCACATTGCCTTTGGCGAGCTGGGCGTAGAGGCCGTCTGGCTTGAGTTTTGCGAGCTGCTCGGTCGAGGGATCCTCATTGCAGAACGCCACCGCCGTTACGCCCGCACCACGCATGAACGCTTCGGCTTCCTTAGGTTCGGCGAGGCCGATATGCAGTTCAGTCAACATACCGCGCTGATTGCGATGGTAGGGTGCAGTCAAGATGTGCTGACCACTAAAACGCAAGATCGGTACACCCAACTCCAACGAGGCGACAACCATTCCCGTTGGGAGATTGTTGAGCGGTGCAATCGCTTCCTTTGATCGGCAGGCGGCCATATTCTCGGCCGCCTTCGCCTCCCCGTCCGCCTGTACCGCCTCATTTTTCGGCAGCGCTATCAGATCCGCGGAGACGGCCCAGATGGCAGGAACACTTCCAAGCACGACCAGAATAAAACAAAGCGCCGCCGCGACGCTTTCCCGATCAGCATTGGAGACTTTCCTGACGTCGATGATGAGCAATGCCAGCGGCAGAGCTGCCAAGATATTGGAGAATGGTGCGCCACGAACCTGAACGAGCGCGATTGCCCAGCTGACAGCGATCAAGAACAGCAAGATCAAGTGGATTTCGACGCGGTCCCGCTGCAGGATACGGAACAGGCAAGCGGCAATCGCAAAAATCCCGGTCGCATAGAAGGCACCAAGCGTATAGGGCTCCGTATGGCTCAGCGCAATGAACGACTGGGCCTCGGAAACGCGGCTTAGCCAGAG
Organism: Rhizobium sp. 10N427; assembly: GCF_056394605.1. Taxonomy (NCBI): domain Bacteria; kingdom Pseudomonadati; phylum Pseudomonadota; class Alphaproteobacteria; order Hyphomicrobiales; family Rhizobiaceae; genus Rhizobium; species Rhizobium sp. 10N427. The sequence goes on from NZ_JBFTID010000004.1 coordinate 245,182, forward strand.
TTCGACAAGCATGGGGTCAAGGTCGCTGAGCGGATTGTGGAGGCACTGAGGCGCAATCAGCACCGCGGAGATCGCGACACCAGCACCAATGCCAGCGAGAACGATAAATCGTCTGCGCCGCGACATGCTGCTGGTGAACACCGCCGCCACGAACAGCAGCCCGCCCCCGATTGCGGAAAGGCTGTAGAAGCCAAGCGAGAGGTTATCGCAGGTTACCGCAGAATAAAGGCTTGGAGGGATAGTTCCGAAAAACAGAATGCTGATGAACAGCGCCAGGGACAAGCCGAACGCCTTTGCGGCAGCGGCATAAACTTCTCCGTGCCATGCCCAGGCGACAGCAACAATAATGCAAACTGAAGCCACTGCTGGTGTCGTTTCGGCACCGATGGCGATTGCTACGGCCGCGCAGAAGCCCGCGACTGCAAAGCTGCGCGCGCGATACTTATCGTCGAGCAGCATGGCGGCCATCATAGCGACCAAAGCTTGCTGCGCATTGTGGTGATCGATAGCACCCGGCAGAAAGCGGCCACTGATAATAGTCGTCAGAAATGTCAGGCCGAGCGAGATATGCATCGCCAGAGCACCGCCAATTCGCCGGCCGGCGATTGCCATTGCCAACATCAGGGGTACGACGAGCGAGACAGGCCATATCGCCAACGCTACCGCCTCCGCGCGCTCCCCGGACAGAAACAGCCCGAAGAACTTGATCAGCGACGCAATCGGCAGATCGATCAACCGCGACCAATGCATCATCGTGCCGTCGACACCGAGGCGATATTGCATAAGATCGAACCAGTTCTGACCTCCCAGCAGATCGCGAACCTCGACAAGCCGCATGCCATCATCGTTGTCGGGCCCGACGTAGTCCTTCGCGTTTGGCAGCTTCATGATCAGGATCGCTACGATCAAGACGCCGCTATAGGCGAATACCGTCGGCCAAAGCCGCGAGAACAGCGCCTGAAATCGTGCAAGCTTGCTGCTTGAAGGGGAAATGGCGGTCATCTCTACAGCGTTCGTCATTTCGGGAACTCGTTGCCAGTTCCAGCTGGTTTATCAGCAGGCGATCAAGAAAGAGTAAAACGTGCCAGTTGAGCGCAATTGGCTGCCTGCGTCATAGCGTCTTATTAACATTGGCGGACTTATACTGCGTYCCGGCCAAACCCGGTGAGCAAGATCATGAACAGATCGCAGAACGATACCCCATCCATTGCCGTGCTCCTCCCCTGCTACAACGAGGCAGCAACGATCGGCGCCGTGGTTCGCGGGTTCAAGGCAGCGCTTCCCGAGGCCCAGATCTATGTCTACGACAATAATTCGACCGACGGCACGGCGTTGCATGCAATGCTGGCCGGCGCCAATGTCGTGCGCGAGCGGCGTCAGGGCAAGGGCCATGTCGTGCGCCGGATGTTTGCCGATATCGATGCCGATATCTACCTGATGGCCGATGGCGACGGCACCTATGCACCGGAAGACGGCGAAGACCTGATCCGCACGCTTCTGACGGAGCGCGCCGACATGGTGGTCGGCACCCGCCGGAACGTCCGCGCCGACGCAGGCCGTCAGGGCCACGCCTTCGGCAACCGGATTTTCAACGTCCTCTACCGGACGATCTTCGGCCCTGATTTCACCGATATCTTTTCCGGCTATCGCGCCTTCTCGCGCCGTTTCGTCAAGAGTTTTCCGGCGGTATCGGGCGGCTTCGAAATCGAGACCGAAATGTCGGTCCATGCCTCGCGCCTGAAGCTTCCGGTCAGCGAGCTCGAGCTCGATTACGGCCGCCGGCCGGAAGGCTCGCATTCCAAGCTCTCCACCTTCAAGGACGGCGGCAAGATCCTCTGGATGTTTGCCATGTTGATGAAGGAAACACGGCCTTTCGCCTTCTTCGGCATCATCAGCGCAACATTCATGCTGGCAAGCCTTGGTTTCATGACGCCCGTGCTGGCGGAATATTTCGCGACCGGTCTCGTCAGCCGCATGCCGACCTGGGTTCTGTCCATGGCGCTGATGATGATCTCGTTCATGCTTTTCACCGCGGGCACGATCCTTGATTCCGTTGCGCGCTCACGGGCGGAGCAGCTGCGCATCCACTACATGGCAGCTGGTGCCGCAAGCCGACGCGAGCGGCAGCGCACAGAGCTTTCCGAGAATATTGCCGAGCCGGCGCGCAAGCCTGTCGCGGCCCGCAAGGCAGGTGCCGCGTGAAAAAGCTGCTGCGCTTCGGCATCGCCGGCGGGATTGGCTTCGTTGTCGACGCCGGATTGCTGACGCTGTTGCTGCATTTCACATCGCTCGGCCCGTTCATCGCGCGGCTGATTGCGATCGCGCTGGCGATGGTCGTCACCTGGATCTTCAATCGGACATTCACCTTCGACCGCTCGCCGCATTCGCTTGCCGTTGAAGGTTTCCGCTATGGGTCCGTCGGCATCACATCGGCGCTCGTCAACTACGGGCTCTATGCCGCCCTGCTGTTGACGATGCCCGCGCTGCAGCCACTGGCGGCGCTGGTGCTTGCCACCGCCGCGTCGATGTTCCTCAGTTTCTTCGGCTATTCCCGCTTCGTCTTCCGCAGCGAGTGATCAGACCGGCTCCCAGACGTCCTTCTCGCTGGCGCGATAGATCGCGTCGATCACCTTCTGGTTCAGCTTCGAATTTTCCAGCGTGACGACCTCTTCCTGCTCGCCCTTGGCAGCACGAGCAAAGGCTTCCGCCTGCTTGCGATACTGGCGGCTGTCCTGGAAGCGAAAGATGGTCGACTGGTTGTGAGCGCGATTGCTGAGCTCGATCTCCTCGGGCCCCCAGCGGTCAGCATTGAAGGGGGATTTCACCTCGATGAAGCCTTCGGTGCCGTGGAACACCATCAGCTGGCGGTTGGCCATCTGCGTCGAGATGTAGAAGCTCAGCTCGAAATCGCCGAAGTCGGCTTTCACGCTCGAATATATATCGGTGCCGAATTCTGGATCGCGCTCGGTAACGGCCTGGATGCGCAGCGGCTCCAGACCGGTCGAGAAGCGGGTGCTGATCGTCGGGTAGACACCGATATCGGGCAGGCCGCCGCCGCCAAGCTCGGGGATGTTGCGCATGTTGCCCGGATCGCGGTTGAAATAGGTGAAGACACCCTGGACATGGCGTAGCTTGCCGATGGCGCCCTCGGCGATCAGCGAGCGGACTTTGCGCCAGACCGGCGCATAGGTGACCATGAAAGCTTCCGAGATCAGCACCTTGTTGCGGTCCCGCGCCGCAATCAGCTTGTCGATCTCCGCAGCCTTCAGCGCGATCGGCTTTTCGCAGAGGACGTGCTTGCCGGCATCCGCCGCCTTGATCGCCCATTCGATATGCTGCGACGTCGGCAGCGGGATGTAGACGGCGTCGATCTTGTCGGATGCCAGCATTTCTTCGTAGGAGCCGAAGGCATGCGGGGCAGAGAAACGGTCCGCCATCTCGCGGGCGCGGGCCAGATCACGGCTGGCGACGGCGCTGACAACGCAATTTTCGGCATCCTGAATGGCGGGCACAACAGCCTCGCGACCGATCTTGGCGGTGGAAATGATACCGAAACGCAGCATGGATGAGCCTCCCAAAGGTTGATTGCGCGCACCTTATTCACCGGGCGGCAGGCAGGCAATGGCGCGGGTGCAGATCACGAAAGTTTGGTTTCCTTCGGCGCCGGGCTGCACTAGGTTATTCTCCGGCGGCGTTCTGCCGTGTCTGCACTTTCAATTAAATCAGCACTTTAGGAGAGCGCCATGGAAATGCGCCGGCTTGGGAAAACAGGTCTTTCAATTTCCCCGATCGTTTTCGGCGGCAACGTTTTCGGCTGGACTGCCGACGAAAAGACATCCTTCGAGATTCTCGATGGCTTCTTCGACGCCGGTCTCAACACGATCGACACCGCAGACGTCTATTCGGCCTGGGTTCCGGGCAACAAGGGTGGCGATTCCGAGGAAATCATCGGCCGCTGGTTGAAGAAGGGGAAGGTGGCGCGCGACAAGGCTGTCATCATCACCAAGGTCGGTTCCGATATGGGTCAGGGCAAGACGCTCAAGGAACAATATATCCTCAAAGCGGTCGAAGACTCTCTGCGCCGTCTGCAGACGGATTACATCGACGTCTATCTCTCCCATTGGCCGGACGCCGATACGCCGCACGAGGAAAGCCTGACCGCCTATGCCAAGCTGAAGCAGCAGGGCAAGATCCGCTCCTTCGGCTGCTCGAACTACGATGCGCCGCTGCTGCAGGCATCCCTGGACGCGGCCGAAAAGGCCGGGCTGCCGCGCTACGATGTGTTGCAGCCGGAATATAATCTCTACGAGCGCTCAAGCTTCGAGGGACCGCTTGCCGATCTTTGCGTCAAGGAAGACATCGGCGTGATCACCTATTTCAGTCTGGCCGCCGGCTTCCTCTCCGGTAAATACCGCACCAAGGCCGATACGGAGGGCCGGGCGCGCGAGGGGCGTGTTTCCCAATACCTCGACGCCAAGGGCATGCGCATCCTCGATGCGCTCGACAAGGTCGCCGCTGAAACAGGCGGAAAGCCTGCGGAGATTTCGCTCGCCTGGTTGCTGAACAAGAAAGGCGTGACGGCGCCGATTGCCAGTGCTACCAGCCTTTCGCAGCTCGAAAGCCTGGCAAAGGCCGCAAGGCTGCAGCTTTCCAGCGACGCTATGGCGCTGCTCGACAAGGCAGGCGCCTGAGGAGATAATCAATGACCGTGACGATCCGGGATGCGAGACCTGAGGATGAAAGCCGCTGGCGGGACCTCTGGAAGGACTATCTCGAATTCTATGACGTCACCGTCGATGAAAGCATCACCGATTCCACCTGGCGCCGGGTCTTCGATCCGGCGTCGGCAATCTTCATGCGTGTTGCCGAGATAGATGGCGCTGTCGCCGGCTTCAGCCTGTCGCTGACGCATGAGGGCACCTGGATCCATGGCAAGGACTGCTATCTTGAGGATCTCTTCGTCGATCAATCGATCCGCGGCAAAGGCATCGGGCGTGCCCTGCTCGACGATCTCGTCGATCTCTGCAGGGCGAACGGCTGGTCCCGGCTCTACTGGCATACGAGCGAGAGCAACGCGCGGGCACGGGCACTCTACGACAGCTATGTCGAGAGCGACGGACATATCCGGTATCGTATCAATATCTGAGCGGCGGGAAGCCCTGGTAGAATTCGGAATGATCGCCCTCCCAGTTGGCCATGCCTGACTTGGTCAGGATACCTCGCGGGCGCACGTAGCTCTGGATGATCCGCCGCGGACGCTCGTGCCATTGAATGTTGAAAGCCCATAGCTTCGGGAAGAAGCAGAGCGCCGCGTAGGGAAGCTTGTCGTGGATCCACCAGGCAAGCCGTTGCCAATCCTCTTCGTCGCGGTAGGTATCGACGAGCCAAGGGACGACAACGCAGGCTGTCGCTCCCATGCAGCCATCGAGATCCCGCATATCCCAGATATGATCGGCTGCCGTCGCGGCATTTGACGAGCAGTTCAGCTTGTTCCTGTTGCCGAAGCCGTTCACTTCTGCGGACCTGTAGCCCGACCGGATGTGAAGGCGGCCGAATGTCGCCTGCAGCGGCTCCAGAAGCTCCTCGCAAAGCCGCCTGCCCGCCTCGATCGCCAATTCCGGATCGTCGGGAATATTCGGAATGCGATAGAAATCGACGATCTCGGAATGGAGGAAGTCGCGGAAGAAGAAATTCTTCGAGAGCCGCGCACGCCCCATGTCTTCCAAAGACTTCATCGATCCCGGCTTTTTCATCAGCGCACTCCTCTTGCCACGCAGAGCATCGGCGAATTCGCTGCGTGTTTCCACCCGGTTTCGGCAAAACGGTCGCGATCCCGGGTTGGTAACGCGGCGCTGGCCCGCAAAGTAATTCGAGCGACCGCGTGTGCCAGAAAAGCGAAACGGCAGAAAATCGAAACTCCGCACGCGTCACGGATCAATAAAGGCAGCGGATCCGGCGAATAAAACGGCTCGCAACTTATAATACCAAAGGTATTGCGGCTTTCGCACAACCTAGCCTTCTTTTTGCATCGACCGGCACTAGTTAGAAGGCATGACCGGAAATGGGGGACAAATCATGCCGGATGCCAAGAAGGACAGCGCGAAAGCGATATCAAGCAATCTGTCCGATATCGAAGGCCGTATGCTCGTGCTGGAAATCGTGGCGATGACATCGCTCGCCATGGTGCTCGATACATCCGATCCCGAGAATGCCAAAATCGGTCGAGGCGTGCTCTATCTCATCCGCGAGGCGGTGGAGAAAAAGTGTGAGGAAATGAACCTGTCCGAAGAGGCGACGGATACGGCGCAGGTCTATGTGGAGGAGCTTCTCCAGACAGCGATGCATTCGCTCTTTCCGGAAAAACACTAGGGATAAAGAAAAACCGGCTTCCGCCGGTTTCTCCTTTGATTTTCTGAACCTAGCTTCGCAGCACGCCGCCGGTGAATTTTGTCACGCTGGCGATGATCTTCTGCGTCAGCGCTTCGAAATCTTCGTCCGTCAGCGTCCGCTCGACGGGCTGGATCTGAACTTCGATGGCCACAGACTTCTTGCCCTCGCCGAGCGATGCGCCTTCGAAGACATCGAAGACATTGACGCCGGTGATCAGCTTGCGATCGACGCCGCTGGCAGCCTTGAGGATCGCACCCGCTTCTACCGACTTGTCGACCACGAAAGCGAAGTCGCGCTTGACGGCCTGGAAAGCCGAAAGCTCCAGCGCCGGCTTTGTGCGCGTCGCCTTCTTCTTCGGCTCAGGCATGGCATCGACATAGACCTCGAAGCCGCAGAGGGCGCCGGAGACGTCGAGCGCTTCCAGTGTCGAGGGATGGAATTCGCCGAAATAGCCGAGGACGACCTTCGGACCCATCTTGATCGTGCCGGAGCGGCCCGGATGATACCATTCGGGGCCGCCCTGCTCGATCTGGATATTGCCCATCGGCAGACCGCAGGCTTCGATCACGGCAAGCGCGTCGGCCTTGGCATCGAAGACATCAGCGGGCTTGCCGCCGCCCTTCGCCGCGTTCGACCACATACGGCCGGCGCCGGCCATCGTTGCCGTTCCGCGGCGGATGCCGCCAGCAACGCGGCGCTGGCCTTCCGGCCGGTCGTTTTCGTAGGTGCCGGAGACTTCGAAGATCGCAACGTCGCCATAGCCCTTGTCAGCATTGCGCTGGGCAGCGGTCAGCAGACCCGGTAGCAAAGAGGGGCGCATATCCGACATTTCGGCAGCAATCGGGTTGGCAAGCTTTAGCGCCGGCGAACCGCCGCCGAAAAGCTTCGCCTGATCTTCCGGAATGAAGGACCAGGTGACGGCTTCCAGCATGCCGCGCGAAGCAAGCGCGCGCTTGGCGGTGCGGGTACGGATCTGCAGCGTCGTAAGGATCTTGCCGTTGACGGCAGCATGACTTTCGAGCGGCGCCGGCTTGATCTTGTCAACGCCGTGGATGCGCATGACTTCCTCGACGAGATCGGCCTTGCCATCGACATCGGGACGCCAGGAGGGAACGGCGACTGAAACGCGCTCGCCGGAGCCGGAGACCGCGAAGCCGAGGCGACCAAGGATCGCATTGCTCTCCTCGGTCGAGACTTCAAGGCCGGTCAGGCGCTTGACTTCGGAATAGGGGAAATCGACGATCTTGGCTTGATAGCCCTTGTATCCGACAACCTCAGCCTTGGCAGGCTTGCCGCCGCAAAGTTCCAGAACCAGTTCGGTGGTGCGCTCAAGGCCCGGGATCATGTATTCCGGATCGACGCCGCGCTCGAAGCGATAGCGGGCATCGGTAATGATGCCGAGACCGCGGCCCGACTTAGCGATATTCATCGGATCCCAGAGGGCCGACTCTATCAGGACATCGACGGTATTCTCGTCACAGCCGGAATGCTCACCACCCATAATGCCGCCGATCGACTCAACGCCGTTGTCGTCAGCGATGACGACGTTGTTGGCGCCGAGCTTGTATTCGCGCTGATCGAGCGCCAGCACCGTCTCGCCATCCTTGGCGCGGCGAACCGTCAGGTTGCCCTTGACCTTGGCAGCGTCGAAGACGTGCATCGGGCGGCCCTGATCGAAGGTCATGTAGTTGGTGATGTCGACCAGCGCATTGATCGGGCGCAGACCGATTGCCAGCAGGCGCTGCTGCATCCACTTGGGGCTCGGGCCGTTCTTGATGCCGCGCACGATGCGCAGGCCAAAGCCCGGGCAAAGCTTCTCGTCATCGAGATCGAGCGTCACCTTCACCGGCGTCTCGCCTTCGACAGCGAAGGACGGCGCTGGGCGGGTCTTCAGAGTGCCGAGACCGGAAGCGGCGAGATCGCGGGCGATGCCGTAGATCGAAGTGCAGTCCGGACGGTTCGGCGTCAGGTTGATCTCGATCATGGGATCGTCGAGATGAGCATAGGCGGCGAAAGACGTGCCGACAGGCGCATCGGCAGGCAGGTCGATGATGCCGTCGTGATTATCCGACATGTTCAGCTCCTTTTCGGAGCACATCATGCCGTGGCTTTCGACGCCGCGAATCTTGCCGACACCAAGCGTCACGTCGATCCCGGGCACATAGTCGCCCGGTTGCGCCAGCGCGCCGACGAGGCCGGCGCGGGCATTCGGCGCACCGCAGACGATCTGCAACGGCTTGCCGCCATTGACGTCAGGGCCGGCATCAACCGACAGCACCTTCAGACGATCGGCTTCCGGATGCTTTTCAGCCGACAGAACCCTGGCGATGACGAAGGGCTTGTAAGCAGCCTTGTCATCGACATCCTCGACCTCAAGACCGATTTCCGTCAGGCGGGTGCAGATTTCATCGAGCGTGGCGTCGGTATCGAGGTGATCCTTGAGCCAGGAGAGCGTGAATTTCATAGGTCCAATCCTCCCTTACGCGCTCAGGCCGCCGAACAGCGTCGGCATGTCGAGCGGGCGGAAGCCGTAGTGGTTCATCCAGCGGACGTCGGCGTTGAAGAAGTCGCGCAGGTCGGGCATGCCGTATTTCAGCATGGCGATGCGGTCGAGGCCCATGCCCCAGGCAAAGCCCTGATATTCGTCCGGATCAAGGCCACCGGCGCGCAGCACGTTCGGGTGAACCATGCCGCAGCCGAGGATTTCCATCCAGTCGGTGCCTTCACCGAACTTGACGATCGGGCCGGAGCGGTCGCACTGGATATCGACCTCGAAGGACGGCTCCGTGAACGGGAAGAAGGACGGGCGGAAGCGCATCGTCACGCTATCGACTTCGAAAAAGGTCTTGCAGAACTCTTCCAGCACCCAGCGAATATTGGCGACATTGGCCTTCTTGTCGACGACGAGGCCCTCGACCTGATGGAACATCGGCGAGTGCGTCGCGTCACTATCCTGGCGATAGGTCTTGCCGGGGATGATGATGCGGATCGGCGGCTTCTGCGCTTCCATGGTGCGCACCTGCACCGGCGAGGTGTGCGTGCGCAGAACCTTGCGCTCACCGTTCTCGTCCGGATTGAAGAAGAAGGTGTCATGCATTTCGCGGGCCGGATGTCCCTCGGGGAAATTCAGGGCCGTGAAATTGTAATAGTCGGTTTCGACGTCAGGCCCCTCGGCGATCGAGAAGCCCATGTCGCCGAAGATCGCGGTGATCTCGTCGACGATCTGGCTGATCGGGTGGATGCGGCCGCGCTCTGCCGGAGACGAGCGGACCGGCAGGCTGACATCGACGGTCTCCGCCTTCAGGCGCGCATCGATGGCCGCCCGCTTCAGATCGCTCTTGCGCAGGTTGATGGCATCGGTCACCACAGTCTTCAGCGCATTGATCGCCGCACCGCGCGTCTGGCGCTCTTCCGGCGACATCGCGCCGAGCGTCTTCAGCAGCTCGGAGACGGATCCCTTCTTGCCGAGTGCGCCAACCCGCACCGCTTCGATCGCAGGCTCGTCGGCAGCGGCCGCGACATCGGCCAGCAGTTGCATTTCCAGAGTTTCGAGTTCGGTCATCTTTTCCTGCCTTGCGGGCGTCAATGTGCTTCAGGAAGCGTGTTTCAAGTAACTGGTGGCCATGATGAACTGCCGCAGATCACTACCCATGTGAACGCGGCCAATCAACCGGGCAAACCACAAAAAGGCGCCCAGAAAGCCGGTGAGTTTGTGCAGTTCGTCAATGGCGCCGGCCGGTGCTGCCTCGCACCACGCTTTATAGGCCCGGTCATGGGTTTGACTGCCCAGCCGGGCGCGGCCTGCGATCTGCAGGAAGAGCAGCCATATGTCGCGCGCCTGCGCCGTAGCCAGCGGCATGACGGTGTCAGGTTCTTCTTCGAAATCCATGAAGCCGATGCGGCCATCCTTGACGAACATGTCGCGCGGAAACGGGCGCCCATGGCACAGACCCTTGGCGTGAAGCCGGCCGAGCTCGCGAGCGCAGAGGACGAGCAGATCGTCATGGGCTACCGGATCGCTGCCAGCCATTGCGCGCAGCTGCTGTCCGACAGTCAAGCCGACATCGCTGAAAACGACGGCACTGCCGGACGAATAGACAACGCGCGCCGTCGGTACGTCCTTGGATGCGAACATGGTGATACGCCGGATTTCGCGCTGTGCCATGCCTTCGTCATCCAGCGCCGGTGAAGGCCGGAGAAACGGCGCACCAACCAGATTGGCGATCATGCGCTGCAGAAAGACCCAGCGCGAAGTGCACTCCGTGCCATAGCGCTTGATCCAGACGGCCCCCTGCGACAGCGGCACACACTCAACCCTGTGCGAACCCGACAGCAGCGCAGTGAGAAGAACCGGAATGTCCTCCTCGCTCAGGCCGCGTCCGGCTTCCAGATTGTCGATAGCGTCCGCCACGTTCCCGTGACTCCCATTTCAAATCGCAAACAAAAACCCGCGCCAGCTAGCCAGCGCGGGTTTAAAAACATCGAAACTGAGGTTCGATAGCGCCGGCTTAGTTAACCGCTGCTTCAAACTCGTTCTTCGTGCCGGCGTCCTTGAGGTACTCAAGGGCCTTCTTGGAAGCATCGACGAGAGCGCCGAATGCTGCAGGCTCATGGATCGCCATGTCGGAGAGAACCTTACGGTCGACTTCGATGCCAGCCTTGTTCAGGCCGTCGATGAAGCGGCCGTAGGTCAGGCCGAATTCGCGCACAGCAGCATTGATACGCTGGATCCAGAGCGCGCGGAAATTGCGCTTGTTGACCTTGCGGTCGCGGTAAGCGTACTGCTTGGAGCGGTCAACCGCTGCCTTAGCCGTACGGATGGTGTTCTTGCGGCGGCCGTAAAAGCCCTTTGCGGCCTTCAGAACCTTCTTGTGCTTGGCGTGGGCGGTAACGCCTCTTTTTACACGTGCCATTTCATGATCTCCTTAATCTACAACGTTCGCGGAAGAGTCTTAGAGACCGTTCGGCAGATAGTTCTTCACAACCTTGCGGCCATCGGGTTCAGCCAGAACCATCGTGCCACGTGCATCGCGAATGAACTTGTTGCTACGCTTGATCATGCCATGGCGCTTGCCAGCAGCTGCAGCCTTGACCTTGCCGGTTGCGGTGATCTTGAACCGCTTCTTGGCAGAGGACTTCGTCTTCATCTTGGGCATTTTGCTACTCCGTTTCTGTCCTCCCTGCATGTTTCAAAGAAACCCTCGAGCGATGTCCGGAAAACCGGCCGTCGCAACCAGGTGCGGGAGCGTTTGTTGTTGATCTGCGGGCCCGGTGACGAAACCTGCCCGCAAGCATTCGAAACTGCCACGGCATGCCCTGCCGGTCAGTTCGGACGCGCGCTTATAACCGCAGTGTCATGAAAGTGCAACGGGGCGGCCGGCGGAATCTTGGCACTCAGGCCGCGGGCATCAGATTCTTCGGCGCGGGCAAGGCCAAGGTGACTTCCAGGCCGCCGAGATCCGAGCGCGAAAGCACAATCCTGCCGCCGTAAGCCTCGGCGATGTCGCCGGAAATGGCAAGCCCGAGACCGGAACCTGCATGCGCATCGTCAGCGCTGACGCCGCGCTTCAACATCATCGCATAGTTTTCGGGAGGCACGCCAGGGCCGTCGTCGCCGACCCGGAGGATAACGGCCTCGCCTTCCCTCGACGCCGAGACATCGATGCGGGAGCGGGCAAAGCGCACCGCATTGTCGAGAATGTTGCCCATGGCCTCAGCGACATCGGCGGGATCGGCTTCGATGGTCAGCGCCGGATCGATATCGACTTTCCAGCCAACGCCCTTGCCGTCGGTGACCGGTGAGAGAACACTGACCAGCTTGCCCGATATGCCGAGAAGCGACGTCGTCGCCATGCGTTCGACACCCATCCTCGCGGCCTGCAATTGCCGGTCGGCCCGCTGGCGCGCGAGTTCGATCTGCTGCAGGGCGGTGTCGCGCTTGTCATCCGGCAGGCTTTCGACGAGATGGGACAGAACCGTCAGCGGCGTCTTCAATCCATGCGCTAGATCGCTGGCCCGCGATCGTGCCCGTTCCACGGCGGTTTCGCGCTCCGCCAGCAGAAGATTGATCTCGTTGACCAGCGGGCGGACCTCGCTCGGTCCTTCGGCGCCGATATGGGCGCTGCGGCCGGCGCGGATATTCGCCACCTCGTTGCGCAGGCGCACCAGCGGCTTCAGGCCGATCAGCCCCTGCAGAAAAGCGGCGGCAAGCAGAAGCAGGCCGGTTGCGGCCAGCATCAGCTGCAGCGGCCGATGATAATTCGACAGCGCGCTTTCCATCTCGTCTTTGGAGAAGGCCGTATAGATCGTGAAGTGTTTGCGCGCATCACCCTCACCGACAGACATCGCCTTCACGGTGACCAGGATCGTCGCCCCATCCGGCCCTTCGGCCTCGTGAAACCCGCAATAGAGATCCCTGGAGAGGCTATCCCTGGTCAGTTCCTCGTCCCAGAACGACCGCGAACGGAGCGGCGGCTGAGTGGGGTCGTCGGGCGTTATCTGCCAGTAGCGTCCGCCGGCCGGTGTCTGGAACCGCGGATCGGACGGTTCGCTGATCAGCGAAAGCCCGCCGTTTTCGATTGCCAGACGGGCGCCCAGAGCATCCGATACCGCGGTCATCTCGTTCGCATACTGGTCGGCCAGATAGTCTTCGAACAGATGACCGAGGACGAACCAGACCAGCGCGAGAGCGACGGCAATCGCAACAAGGGCGCCAGCAGCCAGGCGGAAGCGCAATGACTTCGTCATCGTGTCTTGCCCGGCAGCAGGTATCCGAAGCCGCGGCGCGTTTCTATCGCGCCGCTATCGGTCTTCTTGCGCAATCGCGCCACCATGGCCTCGACGGCATTCTTGGCGGCGTCGTCATCACGGCCCTGGACCTGGCTCGCAAGTTCCGCTGGCGTCAGCACGGCGCCCGGACGATCGATGAACACGGAGATCATCCGGTACTCGAGAGGGCTCAGATCAAGTTCACGGCCATCGAAAGTCACGCGGCGGGCCTGCTCATCCAGCGTGAAGCGGTCGGCCGATTTCACCCGCTGCTGCATCCTGCCTGATCGGCGCAACAGGGCGCGAAGGCGTGCCAGCAACTCCTCGCTGCGGAAGGGCTTTGGCAGGTAATCGTCGGCCCCGGCGTCGAAACCATCGACGCGTTCCATCCAAGAGCCGCGGGCCGTCAATACGAGAACCGGCGTTTCGAGACCATTGGCCCGCCAGCGCTTGAGGATCGACAGGCCATCCATGCCGGGAAGACCGAGATCGAGGACGATGGCAGCGTAATCACCAGTTTCGCCCTGCTCCCAAATTTCGGGGCCGGACTTCAAGGTTTCGACGAGATAGCCTTCGCGTCCCAACGTCTCGGCAAGGTGCACCGATATATTGGCGTCGTCTTCGGCCAGCAGGATCTTCATCGGTCACTTGTCCCCGATCACTTCGCCACTGCGGGCATCGACACGCAGCGTGCGTATGGTGCCTTTTCCATCCCGAAGCTTGAGCTGATAGACATCACTGAACAGCGAGCGGCTGAGAATGACGTCGATCACCCGGCCGTAACGGCGGGAATCGATCTTCTGCAGCAGCGATTTCAGCGGCAGGATGCGGCCTTCGCGCACGGCATCGCGTGCGCGGTCGTAATCGGCGCGACCGGAGCCGCTGCCGCTGCTCGTTCCGTGGCCACCGTGATCATCGCCTCCGCCGTCGTCATCGCCGCCGTGGCCGCCATGATCGTCTCCGCCATCGTGGCCGGAGCCTCCCGATCCCGAGTTCGAGCCTGAACCGGAGCCGCTCGAACCGCTGCTGCCGGAACTGCCACTACTGCCGCCGCCATCTTTTGCCGCCGCCGGAGACGCAGACAGTGCGGCCGCAACGATAGCGGCTGACAGCAGGAGAGCGGTCGATCTGCGGGTGAAAGACATGCCTGATCCGGACCTCATATACGGCTGATAAACTGAACGCTTACATGCACCCGCACAAGAGGCATAGGAAAACGGGCTTGAAACGGCAGATGCTCCGCCGGCAAACGGCGGAGCATCGATCTTCCGGGGCGGGCGGAAGAACCAGGCGATTACGGCGCTGCCGCAGGCCTGATGGAAACATTGGTGATTGGGCCGGGGTTACGGACGGCATCGGAGCGGTGCGGCTTCACCTCGACGGTCTGGACGCCGTGTTCCAATTCGACCTCGACTTCCAGCCTGCGGCCCAGCTGATCGACGGCGATAAGCGAACCGTTGAGCAGGCCTTGAAGACTTGCCGCAGAAACCGAGAGCGGAACGCGGGGACGATCGCTGCGGTCATTCTCGCGGCCGCGGCGTCCACTATCATCCGCCCCCGCAGCAACCGTCCGGCCGCCATGGCGATCGCCGCCATTGTCGTCATCGCTGGAGTTGCCGCCACTCCGGCCGCGGCCGCTGTTGCTGCCACTGTCGTGGCCGCCGCCGTGGTCGTCGCCGGAGGCATCGTCGCTGCCGCCGCGGCCCGAACTGCCGCTGCCGCCGTCATGACCGCCACGGGCATAGGCAGCCGAGGAAAAGAGGGAATATCCCGAAGGCTGAAGGGCGGGTAGAGCAGCGGCCAGCGCAAGCGCGGCGGCCGAGGCCAGCGTGATCCTTTGAAGACGGGGGGCCATGGTCGTTTCCTTTCCATCCGTGTTTCGATGGAAGGAGCATGACATCTCCTGGCTGACAGGCCGCTGAGCGGGCCTGTCAGCAGACTGTCAGAAAGCGGCCCCAGAAAACACAAAAGCCGCCCTTGCGGACGGCTTCGATGCATCTTGATGGACCGCGCTCACTTGGGCGCGAGCACCATCATCATCTGTCGGCCTTCAAGCTTCGGCTCGGCTTCGACCTTTGCATATTCGGTCGTGTCGGCCTTGACCTGCTGAAGCAGCTTCATGCCCAGTTCCTGGTGAGCCATTTCACGGCCACGGAACTTCAGCGTTACCTTTACCTTGTCGCCTTCTTCGAAGAAGCGGCCCATCGCCTTCATCTTCACGTCATAATCATGCGTGTCGATGTTCGGGCGCATCTTGATTTCTTTGACTTCGACGATCTTCTGCTTCTTGCGCGCTTCGGCAGCCTTCTTCTGGTTGGCATATTTCAGCTTGCCCAGATCGAGAATCTTGCACACAGGCGGCTCGGCATTGGGGGAAATTTCCACCAGGTCGAGACCGGCTTCCTCAGCCATTTTCAACGCCTGATCGGTGGCAACGATGCCCAGGTTCTGTCCCTCTGCGTCAATCAGCTGAACACGGGGTATGCGAATTTCCCGGTTCGAACGCGGCCCTTCCTTAACGGGCGCGTCGGTTTTAAAAGGTCTGCGAATGGTCGTACTCTCCTCGAGTTGTTGAATGCTGCAGCTCGTACTCCCACGGGGGCACAAACGGGGTCTCGTTATCGCTGCAACGGAGTCAGTAGCACGCTTTAGCGGAAAAATCACCCGCTGTCAGCCTGTCAAGAATCTGTTTTATAGGCAGGAACAACAGGAGTTCAGCCGTGTCCGAGACATCCATCGCCCCTCAGCCGAAGTTTATCACCGCCGGAGAGGGTGACGACGCCCGCCAGATAGCCTTCATTCTGCGTCAGGCGAATGCTGGACCGGACGCCCCTGTGCTGCTCTGGCTTTCGGGATATCGCTCGGATATGAGCGGCACCAAGGCAATCGAGCTTGACAGGCTGGCGGCGGAAACCGGTCTTGCCTGCCTCCGTCTCGATTATTCGGGCCACGGGCTTTCCGGCGGCAAATTTACCGACGGGACGATCTCGCGCTGGCTTGAGGAGACGCTCGCGGTTCTCATGCATGTCAATCCGAAGCGCGTCATTGCTGTCGGATCGTCGATGGGAGGGTGGATCGCGCTGCGCCTGGCCCAAGAACTGGGCAAGATCGCCGATGGACCGAAGCTCGAGGGCATGGTGCTGATCGCGCCCGCGCCGGATTTCACCTCGGATCTGATCGAGCCGCATCTGACCAAGAAGGAACGCGCCTCTCTGGAAGAGCGCGGCTATTTCGAAGAAAAGTCGGAATACAGCCCCGAGCCCAATATCTATACCCGGGCCCTGATCGAGGACGGCCGCGCCAACAGGGTGTTGACCGGGATCATCCAGACAGGATGCCCGGTTCATATCCTGCAAGGCATGAAAGATCCCGATGTGCCCTATGCACATGCCATGAAGCTGATCGAGCATCTGCCGTCCGACGACGTGGTGCTGACCTTCGTTCGCGACGGCGACCACCGGCTTTCGCGGCCGCAGGATATCGAGCGCATGCTTTCTGCGGTCAGCGCGCTTATCCGTCAATAAGCGAATTCGGATGCACGAATAGTATCTCCGGTTGAGAGGATACCGCGCAAGCCCACCTTCTGTGGCATTTTAACCATGTCCGAGAGTTGTAACTCCCTACCAAGAAGTAACGATTGACTCCGAACGCCCCTCCCCGTTAACTCTTTGTTAATAAATACAAGGGCGATGCAGGGAATACGGGCGTGCGGATCAAGGGTTACCTCGTGGCCATGATGGCCATGCTAGCGATGTCTTCGGCTGCCTTGCCGGCTTCGACATCCAACCTCTCCATGGTTACCGGCGGAGCGACATCGCAGCCGATCGGCCATTACGATTTCTGTCAGATCCACCGCGACGAATGCGGCCCGAACCGCAATACTGCGAACATGCAGATGACCCCCGACCAGTGGACGCTGGTGCGTTCGGTCAACACGACAGTCAACACCACGATCAAGCCGATGACCGACAAGGAAATCTACGGCAAGGACGAGGTCTGGGCCTATCCGACGACGGCAGGCGACTGTGAAGACTATGCGCTTCTGAAGCGCCGCATCCTCATTCAGCGCGGCTTTTCGCCGGCAAACCTTTTGATGACGGTCGTACGCAAGCCTGACGGTGAGGGGCATGCGGTTCTGACCCTGCGCACCACGGATGGCGATTTCATTCTCGACAATCTCTCGACCAACGTGAAGCCATGGTTCGACACGAACTATTCCTTCATCAAGCGCCAGTCGAGCTATAATGCCGGGCGCTGGGTCACCATCGAGAATGGCCGCGACGTTCTGGTCGGCGCCCTGCAATAATTACATCTACCGGTTCTTGGGTGGCCTTCCGAAGCTTGCTTCGGGAGGCCTTTTTTTGTGCCTGAAAGCCCTCAGCCGTTGCCGATCAGGATGCCCGCACCGAGCACAAGTCCGCCGCCGACGACCACCTGGAAGGCGGCGCGCAGGAACGGCGTTTCCATATACTTGTTCTGAATGAAGGCGATTGCCCAGAGTTCGAAGAAGACGACGACGGCCGCGGTGATCGTCGCCGTCCAGAAATGCGGGATCAGATAGGGCAGCGCGTGCCCGAGGCCGCCGAGCGCCGTCATGATACCGCAGGCGAGGCCTCGCTTGATCGGCGATCCACGACCGGAAATCTTGCCGTCGTCATGCGCCGCCTCGGTAAAGCCCATGGAGATACCGGCGCCTACAGAGGCGGAAAGACCGACGAGGAAGGTTTGCCAGGTATCCTGCGTGGCGAAAGCGGCGGCGAAGATAGGCGCAAGCGTCGAGACAGAACCGTCCATCAAGCCGGCCAGGCCGGGCTGCACATAGGTCAGCACGAACTGGCGGCGAACGCCTTCGTTCTCTTCTTCCTTGACGGTCTCCGGTGTGTGCTTTTCTCCGAGCATGCGGGCGATATCTTCATGCCCCTGCTCGGCCAGCGCCAGATCGCCAAGAAGCTGACGGGTCGAGGCGTCGGTGGTCTGCTTGGCCGCCTCGACATAGAAGCGGTAGGCCTGCTCTTCCATTGCCTCCGTCTCGCGCCGCATGGCGTCGAGCGACAGGTTCTTGCGCAGCCAGTCGGGTTTGCGATCGTAGAAGCCCTGCACATGCTCGCGGCGGATCAGCGGGATGCGCTCGCCGAAGCGCTGGCGATGAATTTCGATCAGTGACCGCCGATGGGTACTTTCCACCTCGGCCATGTCTTCGAATACCTTTGCACTCGCAGGATAGTCACGCTTCAACTGATCGGCATAGGCGAGATAGATGCGCGCATCATCCTCTTCCGAGGCGATTGCAAGTGCCAGGATTTCCTGTTCAGACAATGATTTGAATGATCGCTTCTGCGACCTGAAAAGACGCGCCAACATCGGCATGCTCCAATAATTTAGAATTATTCTAATCTAAATAGCCCCGCGGCGGGGGTCAAGATCGAAGGCACCCGATTTGACAGATTGCCGCAATCTTCAGTTCCGCCTTTGGCGGCGCGCCCGCAACGCCTATATGAAAGGCGCCGTCGCAGACGGCAAAGCCGGGGTGTTTTAAAAATGAACAACGAATTGCAGGGCCGCGCTGCCCATGTTGCGGCGATCCGCGAGCGTGCGGAAGCCGAGATGAAATCGATCGGCATCGACGATGCCTTTATCGAGACGCTGGTCGAGACATTCTACAGCCGGGTGCTTTTACATCCCGAACTCGGGCCGGTCTTCGATGCGCGGCTTTCGGGGCGGTGGCCGGAGCATATGGAAAAGATGAAAAGCTTCTGGTCTTCCGTTGCCTTTCGCAGCGGGGCCTATGGCGGAAAGCCCGTTCAGGCCCATACCGGCGTCGCCAACATGACGCCGGAGCTCTTTCCCAAATGGCTGGCGCTGTTTGCAGCGACACTTGACGATATCGCTCCGACCCTGGAGGCCAAGGCCTGGTTCATGGCAACTGCGGAGCGCATTGCCCGGAGCCTGACCCTCTCGCTGTTCTACAATCCGGCCCTGGACGATCCGGCGCGCGAGCGCGCCTGACCGTCACGCCTTGCCGGCGAAGAAGGTCGCGCCGGCACTTGCCAGCACCACGAGTGTCGTTCCGGCCATCTGTAGCAGCGTCATCGGCTGCGTCAGAATGACGAAACCGGCGGCGGCGCCAATCGCCGGTTCCAGACTCATCAGAATGCCGAAAGACGCCGTGGGCATGCGCCGGAGCGCCGTCATTTCCAAGGCATAGGGCAGAAGCGGCACGAGAAGGGCCAGTCCCGCCATCTCGATCAAGCCGGAGCCATCAAGGTGGGGTACAGCGCCCGTGAAGCCGAAAGGCGTGGCAACGACAGCAGCGACGAGCAGCGACATCGACAGGCCTTCGAAGCCCTTGAAGGTAGCGCCGACCTTCTTCGTCAGCAGGATATAGATGGCCCAGCCGGTTCCGGCACCGGCTGCAAAGAGCACACCCGGCAGATTGCCGACCCAGCCTTCGCCATCATAGGCGAGGAACAGCACGCCGGCGGCTGCGACGACGGGCCAGATCAGACGGCGCGTCAATCCATAGCCGAATGTCGCAACCGACAGCGGCCCCAGAAAGTCGATGGCAACGGCAAGGCCGAGCGGGATATGCTGGATCGCCGCGAAGAAGCAGATCGTCATCAATGCCGTGATCGTGCCAAGCACAAGGGCACTGATCCACTGCTCGCGGCTATAGCGCAGAACCGGAGGGCGAACGACGACAGCAAGGATCAGCGCCGCGAAGACCAGGCGGAGCCAGGAAGCCCCTGCCGGTCCATAGGTAGCGATCGCGTGCGAGGAAAGCGCCGCGCCGAACTGGATCGACGACATCGAAAGAAGGCACATCAGGGCGCCCGTTGCGACGCCACTCGACGGCACGGCTGCTGCCGAGCCGTCCGCATTCAACGCCGCATTTTCAGGCTGTGCGCCCATTGCTTCCTCCCGATTTTCAGCTCTGAATAGGGCTGGAGGACGACGGGGGCAAATTCAAACTTCTGATGCGAGGAGAAGCTCTATTGATGGCTAGCGATTGCGCCCGGTATCCAGCGCTTCTTCGGCATCATCAAGCGACATCTCAAAAACCTTCTTGCCGATATCGAAGCTGAAGCCGGCCCGGGCAAAAGCCGACAGTTCCTTGGCCTTGCGCTTCTCATCGAGCTCGCTCTTGCGGAACGGGCCGAAGGCGCGCTTGCGGGCCAGAACGACGGCTGCGTAAAAGTCGTCCGCTTCGGCAACAGCTGTTTCCACGGTGCTCTTCGCAATACCTTTTAGCGACAGCTTCTGGGCGATTGCCCGCCTGGATCTGCCGCTGCGCATGCCCGAGCGCGTACCGATTTCGGCATAGGCTGTGTCGTCGAGCGCCTTGTTGTCATAGGCAAACTTCACGGCGGAATCGGCAAGCGCCTTGACCTGCGCCTCGCTGATGTCCTCGAACTTCTGCCGCGCCTTGCGGGCGATGGCATCGAACAGCTGCTTCTCCGTATGCATCCGCCGCTCTAGGCGGTAGATCGTCGAGTTGCGCGCCCACGAAAACATGCGCGGCGTCGGCACGTCGGATGGCTGCGTTTCCTCTTCCAAGCCGCTTAGGCCTCCAGACCCTTGAGGACATTGGCAACGTTCAAGCCGATTTCCGGCACGCCGTAACCACCTTCCATGCAGGTCAACACCGGCAGTCCCGTCGACGCAATCATCGCTCCCATGCGGATGAAATCGTCCGAAGTGAGCTTGAAGAAGGAGATCGGATCACGCTCGAACGTATCGACGCCGAGCGAGACAACGATTGCTTCGGCGCCGAACGCCTTGATGCGGCTGAGCGAATCGGCAAGTGCCGCGGACCATTCGTGCCAGGCCGTTCCGCGCGGCAGTGGATAGTTGGCATTACTGCCCTCGCCTTCGCCTTCACCCGTCTCGTCCGCATAGCCCCAGAAATACGGAAAGGCGTTCGCGGGCTCGCCATGCAGCGAGGCGAAGAAGATGTCGCCGCGGCGGTAGGTGATATCCTGCGTGCCGTTGCCATGGTGAAAATCGACATCGAGGATCGCGACCTTCCTGGCGCCGAGATCGAGCAGGCGCTGCGCGGCGACGGCAGCGTTGTTGATGAAGCAATAGCCGCCGAAGAGATCGATGCCGGCATGATGGCCAGGCGGGCGGCAGAGCGAGAAGGCAAAGCGATTGCCTGAATTCAGCCAGTCGGCACCCGACATCGCGCATTGCATCGAGGCGATCGCCGCCTCATAGGTGCCATTGGTAATCGCGGTCTCCGCCGCATTGGCATAATAGCCGAGAAGCGCGCCGATGTCGGTCGGCACCCGCAAGGTCGAGCGGCGCACGGGAAAGGACGCCGGGATCGCCTCGCCTTCAGCGCCTGTCGCCGCCCACATGTCCCAAGCCTTGGACAGGAAATCGAGATAACCGGCATCATGCACCTTGCGGGCCGTTTCCAGACCATGGCGGACCGGCGCGGCAACATCTCTGAACCCGGCATCCTTGACGGCATCCAGAATCCATTCGGCGCGGAAGGGGCCTTCAAAGGGCGTGACCAGCTGTCCGTTGTGCAGCTCGGTCTTCGCGTCACGCAGCTTGTGGTCTTCGGAATAGATGACGCGCATGGCGCATGCCCCTCGTTATGTCGCGGATAAGGCGCGGTGACGCGCCGATTTGTCAATGGGTCCGGAGCGGCTCAAACAGCCAGCCGCTTGTAGAACAGCGTCGTCGAGCAATAGCCGCCGTCCGGCCACATCGCGTATTCAGGGATGACGCCGGCGCGTTCCCAGCCGAAGCGTGGATAGATCGCTTCCGCGTCGCTGCCGGTCGCCGTATCCAGAACCAGAAGATGCTTGCCGTGACGGGCAGCCTCCTTCTCGATCGCCTCCATCAGGAGACGTGCGAGCCCATGACCACGCGCCGAGCGGTGAACGAGCAGTTTCTTCAGGTCGCCGCGGTGCGGCTGGTTCGGCATCGTGGCAAAACCGACCTGAACGGTACCGAGAATCCGGCCATCGACGACAGCCACGGCAAGCAGATTGACCCCGGCTTCGACGCTCTCGGCGACACCTTGCCAGTAGGGCTCGGCATCCTCGGCCGTATAGGGCTGCATGAAGCCGACGGAGGCGCCGCCCGCGACGCAGTCGACCAGCACCTCGCAAAGCTCCGGAATGGCCGAGCGGGTTTCATCGGCGGTCAAAAGGCGTATCGAAGTCATCAGAGATCTCCTGGATATCATCGCGAATTGCGGCTCAGCACGACGCAGTAACGGGCGGGCTTGCTCGACGGATTGTGGAAGACGTGCCCCTCGCCGACAGGCATGAAGAGGCAATCGCCGGGAAAGAGACGGTGAACCTTGTCCCCGGCCGTCATCTCCATCTCGCCTCCGAAAACCCAGATATGCTGGGTCATGCCGTGGCTCGCCGCATGCGGCGGAAAGCTGACACGGGCGCCGGCCGGAAACTCGACGTCGACGATATCGACGTCCGACGTGGTGCCGGGCGGGGAGACGGCGCGTCTGATATAACCGGTCTCCGGATCCCGCCACACCTGTTGCTCGTGACGCCGGGCAAGCGGTGACGCCGCGCTTTCTTCTTCCGCAAAGAAGGTCGAGAGGGACAGGCCAAGTGCTGCGCAGACGCGCGCCAGCAGCGATGCCGTAGGGCTTGCCTCGGCGCGTTCGATGCGCGAGATCATCGCCCGGCTGACGCCCGAATTGCTGGCGAGGTCATCCAGCGTCAGACCTTTTTCCAGCCGCAGACTGCGGATCCTCGCACCGATCGCCGCTTCCAGTTCTTGCTCCAACAGTCGGCTCCATATTTCTACTATACGAGAAATACATGATCCGATGATGGAATCAAGTGGCGCCTGGCGCCGCCATTTATCCTAAACAAACTCCTGCTTTTCCCCTATGCGTCAAGGGAAGGCGCTGCTATATGGCGCGCATGAGCACCAATTCTACCCGCACTCCGCTTGACCATATCCGCAACTTCTCGATCGTGGCCCATATCGACCACGGCAAGTCGACGCTGGCCGACCGTCTGATCCAGACGACCGGCGGCCTGGCCGAGCGCGACATGTCGGAACAGGTGCTGGATTCGATGGATATCGAGCGCGAGCGCGGCATCACCATCAAGGCCCAGACCGTTCGCCTGCATTACAAGGCGAACAACGGCGAAACCTATATTCTGAACCTCATCGACACGCCTGGCCACGTCGACTTTGCCTATGAAGTGTCGCGGTCGCTGTCGGCCTGCGAAGGTTCGCTGCTCGTCGTCGATGCCTCCCAGGGCGTCGAGGCGCAGACGCTTGCCAACGTCTATCAGGCGATCGACAACAACCACGAGATCGTCACCGTCCTCAACAAGATCGACCTGCCGGCCGCCGAGCCGGACCGCATTCGCGAGCAGATCGAGGAAGTGATCGGCATCGACGCATCCCAGGCCGTACTGATTTCCGCCAAGACGGGTCTCGGGATTCCGGATGTCCTGGAAGCCATCGTCCACCAGCTGCCCGCGCCGAAGAGCGAAGGCGGCGACAAGGCGCCCCTGAAGGCGCTGCTGGTCGATAGCTGGTACGACACCTATCTCGGCGTCATGGTTCTGGTGCGCATCCTCGACGGCGTGCTGACCAAGGGCCAGACCATTCGAATGATGGGCACCGATGCCAAATATCAGGTCGAGCGCGTCGGCGTGCTGACCCCGAAGATGCTGGCCGTCGACAGCCTCGGCCCCGGCGAGATCGGCTTCTTCACCGGCTCGATCAAGGAAGTGGCCGATACCCGCGTCGGCGACACGATCACCGAAGACAAGAAGCCGACGGCGCAAGCGCTGCCGGGCTTCAAGCCGGCCCAGCCGGTCGTGTTCTGCGGCCTCTTCCCGGTCGATGCGGCCGATTTCGAGGACCTGCGCGCTGCGATGGGCAAGCTGCGTCTCAACGACGCCTCCTTCTCCTTCGAAATGGAATCGTCCGCCGCACTCGGTTTCGGTTTCCGCTGCGGCTTCCTCGGCCTGCTGCATCTGGAAATCATCCAGGAACGCCTGGAGCGCGAATTCGACCTCGACCTGATCGCAACGGCGCCTTCGGTCGTATACCACCTGTCGATGACCGACGGCTCGACGCGCGAGTTGCACAATCCGGCGGACATGCCTGACGTCGTGAAGATTTCCGAGATCGAGGAACCCTGGATCAAGGCGACGATCCTGACCCCGGACGACTATCTCGGCGGCATCCTGAAGCTCTGCCAGGACCGCCGCGGCATCCAGACCGAACTCACCTATGTCGGCAAGCGCGCCATGCTCTCCTACGAGCTGCCGCTCAACGAAGTGGTGTTCGATTTCTACGACCGCCTGAAGTCGATCTCCAAGGGCTACGCCTCGTTCGACTACCATCTGCACGGCTATCGCGAGGGCAACCTCGTGAAGATGTCGATCATGGTCAACGGCGAGCCTGTTGATGCGCTTTCCATGCTGGTCCACCGTTCGGCCGCCGAAAAGCGCGGCCGCGACATGTGCGAAAAGCTGAAGGACCTGATCCCGCGCCACATGTTCAAGATCCCGATCCAGGCGGCGATTGGCGGCAACGTCATCGCCCGCGAAACGATCTCCGCCATGCGCAAGGACGTGACCGCCAAGTGCTACGGCGGCGACGCCACCCGCAAGCGCAAACTTCTGGACAAGCAGAAGGAAGGCAAGAAGCGCATGCGCCAGTTCGGCAAGGTGGATATCCCGCAGGAAGCCTTCATCGCCGCGCTGAAGATGAAGGACGAATAGCGCTTCTCAAATCCAACTGATGCGCATATTCTTTGCGCATCAGCTATGGAGAGCGCCTCGCCTCAACATGTCCGTAAGCCAGCGAATTTATCGCTTGACGAAGAGCTTGTGACACAAGCGCAGGATCTCAAGATCAATTTGTCACGGGCTGCCGAAGATGGAATAGCGCAAGCCATAAAGGTCGAGCGCGAGCGGCTTTGGCGTATTGAAAACGCCGAGGCGATTGCAGCTTCCAACGCCTACGTCGAAAAACACGGTCTTCCGCTGCAGAAATATCGGCAGTTCTAGTGGCACGGTTTCATGTCTATAGCCTTCGCCACGGCGATGCGCTTGTTCTTGACCTACAGTCCGACCTACTTGATGAACTGACGACCCGAATGGCGGTGCCGATGCTGCCGCCGGACGAACTTTCGCGTGTCATGTCTTCCAGGGCCTCTAAGCCGGCTGCGCCATATATTCCTTCACCAGCCCCTCATACGCATCCATTTCGGGCAATGCCGGATAGCTGTGTCTTGCTCCCGTTTCGGCAAAAGCCAGCTTCTCGCTCGTCCAGGTCTCGATGAAGGGCGCGAACCAACTGGTATCGTCGAACATCGTGGCGCGGACATTGACGAACCAGTCCATGCCCTCTGGCTTGGTGAACATCCAAGTCATGCAATAGGGGCAGAAATAGTGGTGCGCCTCGGGGCCGTGAAGGCCGCCGATCACGGGCTCGCCCCTGGTGACCTCGAAGCCCGCTGCCGGAATGGCGGCACTCAATGAATAGGCGCTCGAGGACATCTTCTGGCAGCCCGTGCAGTGGCACGCCATGGTCAACAGCGGCTTGGCGCTGATCTTCAGCCGAACCTGACCGCAACGGCAACCACCCTCCCAAGGCAACGCGTTCTCGCTCATCCTCTCCTCCTGTTGTCACTTGCTGATCTAGGACGCATGTACGGCGCTTCCAGCACTAGTCTCGCTTGACTGGCCGGGCGGGATTGCCGACCACGGTTGCGCCCGCCGCAACATCTCTTGTCACCACGGAGCCCGCGCCGACGATCGCGCGATCGCCGATCGTCACCCCGCCGAGAATGATCGCGCCGCCGCCGATCCAGACGTCTTCGCCGATCACGACCGTACGAGCGATCTCGATGCCCTGGCGACGCAAGTCAGGGTCCTTGTGATGCTCGGCGCAATAGATCTGAACGCCCGGACCCAGCATCGAGCGGCTGCCGATATGCACTCGTCCGGAATCGAGGATCGTGCAGCCGGCATTCAGATAGACACGCTCGCCGAAGCTCAGATTGATGCCATAGGAACAATGGAACGGCGCCTCGATGAAAACGTCATCCGCCACGTCGCCACACAAGGCCTTCAGCGCTGGAGCGATCATGCCGCGCGCATCTGGCGCCATCGTATTGTGCTGATGCACCGCATGGCGTGCCGCGACGCGGAGACGATCGAGTTCGGGGTCGAGACAGCAGTACCATTCACCCGCCGCCATCTTTTCGTAGTCGCTGGCCATGGCTGCCTCAGGCGCTCAGGCGGCTGTCTGCAGCGCCTTCCGAGGCGACCGACGGCCTGATGGTGCCGATGAAGGCGCGCGCGATCGCGAGGCCAGCCTGATCGGCATCGGCGGCATGTCTGGCCGCAGTCAGCGCAAACCGCTCATGCCAGCCGGGCTCGATGCTCTCGACCATATCACGGAATTCGGCATTCCATTTGGTCACGACTTCCAAATTGGCTTCGAAATGGAACTGCGTACCATAGACGGCCCTGCCGATGCGGAAGCATTGGTTGGGGACAGCCGCCGTCGACGCGAGACGGATGGCGCCGGGCGGCAGCGTGAAGGTATCGGAGTGCCATTCGAAGATCGGGAAGCGGTCGCCTATCTCGCCGAAGAGCGGATCGGCACGCCCGTCCGCCGTCACATCGACGGGCGTCCAGCCGAATTCGCGTGTCGCGTCCAGAATATTCTCGGCACCATAGGCACGGGCGAGAACCTGGCTGCCGAGGCAGATGCCTAGCACGGATTTCCCGGCATCGCCGAATTCGCGCATCAAAGAGGCGAGCGCCGGCAGATAGGGATAAGCTTGATCATCGACAGCGCTCTGCTCACCACCGAGTACGACAAGCGCGTCGTAGCCGTCGAGACCGGCAGGCAAGGCCTGGTCCTTCCACGGACGGAACCACTCAAGCACGGCACCGGCCTCATCGAGGGCGTCACCAAGCGCGCCGATATGCGTGTTCGGCATGTTTTCAACAACGGCAACCCGCATTTTCATCTCCTGCTTCGTACCCGGAAGTGATCATGAGCGGCAGTGACATGCAAGCAGCCGGATTGCGCGGACCGGGCTAAGCTTCTAAATCGGAGAGAGATCGAAAGGAACGCCGCATGATCGACAAAGCCCGTGTGACCATTCTCTATTGCACGCAGTGCAACTGGCTGCTGCGCGCCGGCTGGATGGCTCAGGAACTGCTGCAGACCTTCACCGACAGTCTGGGCGAAGTGGCGCTCATTCCAGGCACCGGCGGCAATTTCGAGATCCGGGTGAATGGCGGCCTGATCTGGGAGCGCAAACGCGACGGCGGCTTTCCCGGACCGAAGGAGCTGAAACAGCGGGTGCGCGACATCATCGAGCCCGATCGCGATCTCGGCCATACCGACCGTGCATCACTGGAAAGCTGACACTCAGTCGAAGGGCGAATTGCAGGTTTTGTAGACGCCCTCGTAGGTGACGAAGCGGTCGGTCTTCGGATTGTAGGACCGGTACTGGTTGCGGCACCATTCGGCATGCATGCCCTGATCCCTGGCCGCCGGCTGAACCCTGCGGATCGGCGCCGGGTCATAGGACAGCGCCGGCCGCCCCGTGCGTGGCGCTTGCGCTCTCGGCTGATAATAGGTCGGCCCCGTTACGCCGCGCGGCCGGTAGTTCGGCTGCACATAGGCAGGACGATGCCATTGCTGCGGTCCGAAACCGAAGCAGCCGCGATAATCGCACATCGTCGATTGCACATTGATAATATCTGGATTGCGCACCTGGAACGGCGCAGGCACGGGCGCCGCCTGCGCGGCAAGTGGCAGAAAACCGGCAACCAGGCCGAAGATGGTGCTGCGTAAAGCGGACATCAGTGATTCCTTTCCGATGCTTTTCATATAGGTCACGGCATCCGTTCGAACATCGGCAGAGGCAAGCCAAACGTTCAGTTCCCCGTGAACGCGGCCTTTCGCACCGTCCCGGCAATTCTTTTTTACATACTGTCAGGAAAACTTCAAAAACCCTGTTGACAGCAAAGAGCCACCCCCGTACATGGCTCTCCGTCGCCCAGATGGCGGAATTGGTAGACGCGCCAGCTTCAGGTGCTGGTACCCGAAAGGGTGTGGAGGTTCGAGTCCTCTTCTGGGCACCATTCCCATTTAAAAATAGCAGCTTAGGCCGGTAGCAACCGCTCCCGAAAGCTCGCTATTTTTCTCTTCACCACCGTAGATATCGCGAGCCGATCAGCGCCCCAAGCGCGGTAACGGCCGTGGCGGCCGCCGTGTACCAGGTCGCCAGAAACAACGGGCTGTCGTCGGGGCAATGCCAGGCGTAGAGCGCGGCCGCGAGCCCGGCGGAGGCGAGGCCTGCGACGGCACCGCCGAGGGTCGGGTTTGCCGGTGCGGCACTCTTCAGCGCCCAGAGAAAGCCGGCCAGCGGCGCCAGCGACAGGACAGGAATGAAGAAGACGCAGAAGGTCGCGTTGCGGCCCATCAGCGCCGTATGCCAGGTGTCCTCAGGAATGGTCGTCAATTCGGTTGCGACGCCCGCGATCACCAGGGCCAGCGGGATGAGCAGGCTGAGAGCCGATATCTTGAGTGGAATGCCGGGGCGGCCGATGCGGAAGACGAGTCCGCAGGCGGTGACGGCGAGTGTCAGCGTGGTCACGATCTTGAAGAGGACGCGCGCGGTCTCGATGGCGCTTGCCATGTCGTGGCGAATGCCGATGGTCGCCAGCAGCAGGGCGGCGGAGATGACGACGCCGCCGAGAAGCGCGCCAAGCAGCATCGGCCCCAGGCGGGTCCGCACCGGCGCGTCCTCGGAAAGCATGCTGATCAGGTCATCGGTCTTCACTCGTCTCACTCCGGTATAAGGCTGCCAGCGACTTCAGGGCGCGATGCAGCGCAACGCGCACCGCTCCTTCCGTCATCTTCAGTCTCTCGGCCGTTTCCCGTATTCCCGCCCCCTCCATCGAAATGGAGCGGACGATATCGCGTTGCGGATCTTTCAGCCGCTCCAGCATATGCTCGGCGTCGAGCCGGTCCAGGTTGCCTGCCTGCTCTTCCGCCTCGAGCGTCGCCATGACGTCGTCGATCGGCACGTCGATGTGGCGGCCGCGGCGGCGCAGGCTGTCGATCAGCTTGTTGCGCACGATCGTCGACAGCCATGGTCCGATAGGGCGCGCCGGATCCCACGTGCCGCGCTTGAGGTGGACGGCGAGCAGCACTTCCTGCACCACGTCCTCCGCTTCGCTCGCCGGAGCGCCGAACTGGTCGCAGCGCCGGCGCGCCATTGCGCGCAAGTGGGGTGTCACAGCCGACAGGAAGCGGTGGTAGGCCTGCGTATCGCCCTCGATGGCGCTGCGCATCCAGCCTGCCCATTCCTCTTCACGCGCCGAATATTTCACCCGACATAGTCCTCTACGGATGGGCACACATTTTTGTTACTGCCGCATCTCAAATATTTCGAACAGACGCGGATGCCTTTGTTTTCAGGGTTTTCGCTTGCCATCCCGTAAACGGCAAGAGCGTCCGGCGCAAAAAATCCAGGATGGCGCTGTAACAACGGCTCCCACAGCTCCGTAGCCCCCATGCAAGCCAATCACGGCTCGGCAATCTTACGGAGATGAAACCATGAAGAACAGCATCGTCACGCTTGCACTGGCAGGCTCCATCGCTTCGGCGCTCGCAACCATTGCAGCGCCGGCAGCATCCGCCGCCGACAACAAGGAAAAGTGCTACGGCGTCGCCATGAAGGGGCAGAACGATTGCGCCGCCGGCAAGCATGATTGCGCCGGCAAATCGACGGTCAGCTACGACAAGATGTCCTTCAAGCTCGTTCCGGCCGGCACCTGCGTCTCGATGAAGACGCCCAAGGGCCATGGTTCGCTGACCCCGGCCTGACCGCTCCGAACGCCCCCAGAAACTCACCACACCGGAGAAGACCCATGACAAAACTACCTGTCACCGTGCTTGCGGCCTCGGTCGCCACAGCGCTCTCGCTGATCGGCAGCGTAACGACCGCTTCGGCCCAGGATGCCGCGAAAGAGAAATGCTACGGCATCGCGCTCAAGGGGCAGAACGACTGTGCCGCAGGCCCGGGCACGACCTGCGCCGGAACGGCCAAGATCGACTACCAGAAGAACGCCTGGAAGCTGGTACCAGCAGGCACCTGCATGTCGATGAAGACGCCTGATGGCACCGGATCGCTGACACAGGGGCCGGCCCCGGTCTGATCCGCTTCCGTCGACAAGAGGCGGCGCCACCGACGGCGCCGCCGGACCAACCGGAGAGAAATGGAATGAAACCCTCCGCACTTGCCGGCCGTCCCGGCGTGGGCTTCAAGCCCGAGCATTTTGCCAGCATCATCGCTGCCCGCCAGCCGGTCGGCTTCTTCGAGGTTCATGCCGAGAACTACATGGGCGATGGCGGGCCGCCGCACGCCCAGCTCGGCAAGCTGCGCGAGGACTATGCGCTGTCGATCCACGGGGTCGGCCTGTCGATCGGCTCGATGCAGCCGCTCGATACCGACCATCTGCGAAGGCTGAAAACCGTCTGCGACCGCTATGAGCCTGAGAGCTTCTCGGAGCATCTCGCCTGGTCCTCGCATGACACGGTTTTCCTCAACGACCTGCTGCCCCTTCCCTATACGCGGGAAACGCTATCGCGCGTTTCCGATCATATCTCGCAGGTGCAGGATGTGCTGCAGCGGCAGATGCTGCTCGAAAATCCTGCCACCTACCTGCTGTTTGCCGAAAGTACCCTCGAGGAGACCGAGTTTCTGAGCGAGATCGTCAAGCGCACCGGCTGCGGGTTGCTGCTGGATGTTAACAACGTCTTCGTTGCCGCGACGAACCACAATATCGATCCGCGGGCGTATCTTTCCCGCTTTCCGGTTCAGTCAGTGCGCGAGATCCATCTCAGCGGCCATTCCGAAACGGTGGATGACGACGGCGCGCCGCTGCTGATCGATTCGCACGATACGCCGGTCAAGGATCCGGTGTGGGCGCTCTACGAAGAGCTGATTGCCCGCACCGGCCCGATCGCGAGCCTCGTCGAGTGGGACAACGATGTTCCTGACTGGCCGGTTCTGAGGGCCGAGGCGGAAGCCGCAGGCGAAATCCTGGCGCGCGCCGCCAAGCGGCGCGCGGCGTGAGGTCCGGCTATGTCGATCACCACACAACGACGCTTTGCGTCTGCCCTGAAAGACAGCGATCTGCCGGTGCCCAATGGGCTTGTCTCCTGGAACGCAGCGCGCCCGCCGCGCCGCTTCGGCGTCTACCGCAACAATGTGATTTCGGGTCTGATCGGCGCGATCGTCTCGCGATTTGCGGTCGCGGAAAGGATCACCGGCGCAGAGTTTTTCGCCGCGATGGCGCATGAGTTCGTGCTCCTCCATCCACCACGATCGCCGCTGCTGCTCTGCTATGGCGATGATTTCGCCGATTTCGTCGAGACTTTCGAACCGGCACAGGAGATCCCCTATCTGCCTGACGTGATCCGGCTGGAAGCGGCGCGCGGCAAGGCCTATCACGCCGCCGATGCCGCGCCGATGGTGGCGGAGATGCTGGCTTCGGTGCCCGCCGAGCAGACGGCCAGGCTGACATTCTTCGCTCACCCGTCGCTATCCGTCATCCGGTCGGAACACCCTGCCTTGACGATATGGGCGATGAACGCCGGAGAGATGGCATTTGGCCCGATCGAGGATTGGCGGGGCGAGGATGCGCTGGTCGTCCGCCCTGAGATGATCGTCGAGGTTCACCGGTTGCCCCCGGGCGGTGCCGTCTTCCTCAATGCCCTCGCGCAAGGCGCCACGCTTGCCGCAGCCGCGGGTGAGGCCCTGTCGCTTGCTGCCGATTTCGACCTTTCCGCCAACCTTGCCGGAGCGCTGCAGGCAGGCGCATTCACCGGCCTATCCACAGGAGCAGACGATGAATGAGAACATGACACTTTCAGCACCTGATGGCCGCGGCTTTGCCCATACATTCAAGAGCGCCGCCGCGCTTCTCGACCGCATCCCGCATGATTTGATGGCGACTATTTCCCGGCTATCGATTGCCGCTGTTTTCTGGCAATCGGGGCAGACGAAGGTCGATGGCTGGCAGGTGACCGACAATGCGGTCTATTTGTTCCAGACCGAATACAAGCTGCCTCTCGTCGACCCCTGGCTTGCCGCCCATCTCGCAGCCTTTGCCGAGCACTTCTTTCCGCTATTGCTGGTGTTGGGACTGGCAAGCCGCCTGTCGGCGGTGGCCCTGCTTGCGATGACGCTGGTGATCGAGATCTTCGTCTATCCCGATGCCTGGCCGACGCACGGCACATGGGCGGTGTGCTTCCTAGTGATTATCGCCAGAGGGCCGGGGCGTCTGTCGCTGGATTATCTGATATCGCGCTATTTTGCTCGCTAAGGCTGATCAGCGAACCGGCTGGTAGTGGCCACGCAGAGGGACCTGCGTGCCCTGAGTGACCAGTCCATCGCGATCGCAGACATAGACGATAGTCGGCATACCGCCGGAGCGGAAGATCCAGTCACCCTGCCGGCGAATATGGCCGGTCTCGGTGTGGCAGGCGTATTGTTCCTCATCCTTCTTGTCCGCTTGCGCCTTGACGCCCGGCAGATCGGTATAGGGATAGAGCCTCTGGACGCCGGACGTGCCGGCGGCGCTCCAATCCGTTGCAGAAGCCTGCAGCGGTAACAGGCCGGTAAGGGCAGCTGCCAGGATCAGTAACAAGGAATGCATTGTCATCTCCCTCGGCACCATGCTCGGAACTCTTTTCCTGATGTAGGATGAGAGCGCCACCGCATCAAGCGCGGCGGAAATATCCGCGTACCACTGGATGGGCGCAAAGGCTGGCCAGAATGGCAAGCGCTGCGCCGAGCGCGAAGCCTGCGAACAGCCCGCCGAGCAGGCCTGCGATCATCAACGTCTTCTTGCCGGGACCGTCCGGCTTTACCGGCGGCTCGGCTTCGGAAATCACACGAATGTTACTCTGCGGCAGGTTCTGTTCTTCCGCCGTCTGGCTGGAGCGCTTCAGCAACGTCTCGTAGATGTTGCGCACAGCAGTGGCCTTGCGCTGCAACTCATTGAGTTCCACCTGCTTGTCGGATGCGGTGGCCTGCAGCGCCTTCTGGATATTCAGTTCCTTGGCAACTGCGTCTTCTGCCTTCTTGGCCTGATCATATTCGGCCTTGGCCGAAGTCACCATGCGCTGCAGTTCACCCTTGATCTCGTCGCGGGTGCTCTGCAGGGACGAGCGTGCCGCCTGGAGGCGCGGATGGCGGGCGCCCATCTGGCTTTCGAGGCTGCCGACGATGGCTGCCTGCGTCGCATATTGCTGCCTCAGGCTTCCGAGCGCCGAGTTGACCGAAGAGCTGCCGCTCTCTGTCTGGCCGCTGGCGACGACCGCTTCGAAACTCATGCTGGCGGCGGCATCGGCACGTGTCTTGGCCTGGATCGTCTTGTCCTGAGCGGTGACGAGCAGCGTATTCAGCGAACCAAGGCGCTGGTCGGAGATCAGCTTGCCGTCGGTTTCCGACATGTCGTTGTCGGAGCGGAAGCTTTCGACCGCCTGTTCGGCATCCTGAACCTGCTTGCGAAGATCGGCGAGCCGCCCGTCCAGGGTCGCGGTGGTGTTTTCGTAAAGCCCGGTCGAGGCACTGCTTTCCTCCTGCATGAAGGAGGCAACGACCTGGTTTGCCAGTTTGGCCGACTTTTCGGGGTCATGGGTGACCGCCGTCAGAGAAACCACGTAGGTGCCGGTCTGGCGGGCAATGGTCAGCGACTTCTGAAGTGCGCTGATGACAGCCGCGTCATCCGTCCGCCCGCCGTTGAAATCGGGATCCTCGTTGAGCTTCATCGTGTCGGCAACGCGCTTCAGCACATTGCCCGAGGTCAGGATCTGCACCTGGCTGTCGATCATCGACGAAATCATTTCGGGCGAGATCGTCGATTGCTGCGTGGAAGGGTCGGCAAGCCCGATCTGCCGGGGATCAAAATAGAGGCTGGCCGTTGCAGTGAATTTCTGCGGCAGCATCGGCAAAACGGCAGCGCCCGCGACCGCGCCGAGTGCGGCGAGTGCGGCAATGAGCAGTTTGCGGTTCCAGATAGCGAAGATCGCCGAGCGGACATCGAGCAGCGGTTCATCGGCATGGATGACGGCGATGACGGGCTCAGGACGGACGACCGACGCTTCGACCGCTGCCGGCGCGGGCGGTGCAGCCTGCGGAGCCGCGGGCTCGCTGCGCAAGGCCTCGGGCTCCTGCGGCAATTCGGCAGTGACCTTGGCAAAATCAGAGGGGCGCAGGACGGGCGAACGCGGACGCACGGGTTCGGATGCAGCCTGCGCGGGCTCGAAGCTCCGCCAGCCCGGCAACCGGCTCACCCTGTTCCTGTCGAATTGGCTCATCAGCGCTCTCGTGGCCCGCCGGCAGACTGCAGCGGAGGTAGGTTAATTTTAGAAATCCTTAGCTAACGGACCGTTAAGATGCGCCCACCGATATTAGCGGCTACTTCTGAAACCTGGGAAAACCATGAGAGCCACCTCCTGCCACTGGCGCCGCCTGCTGACGATCGCCGCAGCACTTCTGCCGCTGCAGGCGAGTGCTGCCGGCACTGCCGGCCCATGCCTCCGAGGAGTCAATCTCTCCGGCGCCGAATTCGGCAACCCCGATGGGACGGTTTTCAAGGACTATGCCTATCCCTCCGAGGAAACCGTTGCCTATTTCCAGAAGAAGGGCATGAACACCGTGCGCCTGCCGTTCCTCTGGGAGCGGCTGCAGCCGGAGCTTGGCCAATCCCTGAACGAAGACGAGCTTCAGCGGCTGAAGGATGCGGTGGCGCTGCTGCGCAAGCACAAGATGACCATCATCCTCGACCCGCATAACTATGCCGAATACAAGAAGACGCAGATCGGCAACGCGCCGGTGACGACGCTCGCCTTTGCCGATTTCTGGACGCGCCTGGCGGCCGAATTTTCCGATCAGGACGACGTGGTCTTCGGGCTGATGAACGAACCGCACGACATTTCGGCAGCCAAATGGCTCGAGGCCGCCAATACCGCCATTCGCGGCATCCGCACCGTCGGCGCCAAGAACTATATCCTCGTTCCCGGAACGCGCTGGACCGGCGCGCATTCCTGGCAGAGCGGCGATGACGATGCCAACGGCACCGTGATGCTCGGCATCAAGGATCCGCGCAAGAATTTCGGCTACGAGGTTCACCAGTATTTCGACAGCGACTCCTCAGGCACCAAGGACGAATGCAGCGGCAACGCCAGCGCCAAACAGGCCATTCTCGACATGTCCGACTGGGCCCGCAAGAACGACACCCGAGTGCTGCTTGGCGAATTCGGCGTCTCGCAGGCACCCGAATGCGTTGCAGGGCTGAAGGATGTGCTCTCCGCCATGCAGGACAATGCCGACGTGTGGCTCGGCTGGACTTATTGGGTGGCGGGCGACTGGTGGCCGGAGGCCGAACCGCTCAACGTACAGCCGCATGATGGCAAGGACCGCAAGCAGCTGGCAGCCTTGCAAGCCGCCGCCAAGGCGCCCGCAGCCGCCAAAGATGCATGCGTGCTGATGGGCAAATGACGCGATGAAGGCGGCGGGCACAAAAACGGTCGAACCGATACAGTGGGGCATTCTCGCCGCCGGCGTGCTGTCGGTGACCTATAACGCCATCCTCGCCTTCATCAATCACAACATTATGCCGCTTTCGCCGGCCTATGTGGTGCTGAGCGAAATGCTGATCCTCGGCTACAGCTTTGCGTTCATCCTGCGAAAGGGCATTTTCGAGGAAGATCTTGTCCCGCTCGGCTACCTGCTGGCGACGATCGTGCTGACTGTTTACGTCATGGCGATCAGCAAATCGGCCTACATTGACCACCTGCGCAATATCCTGATCGTCTTTGCCTTCGTCGTCATGGGGCGCTGGACGAACGAGCGGACGCTGAAGCTGGTCTTCAAGATCTGCTGCCTGGCGGTTCTTTCGGTGCTGATCTGCGAAATCGTTTCGGTGACGGCCTATGTGGCGCTCTTCCATCCTGCGGAATATTTCGAGAATACGCGCGGCGTGCCGCGAGCAACTTATAGCGATCTCGGCCTGTTTCGCGGCGCGCTTGGCTTTCCCGATCGCTTCTCCTTCGGCATCATCGACCACCGCTCGTCATCGATCTTCCTGGAACAGGTTTCGCTGGCAAATTTCTGCGGTGTGATGGTGATCTATCTCGTCAGCTTTTCGAACCGGCTGACGTTCTTCGATCGCATGATCTTCGTGGCGACTGTCGTCCTTATCCTGCTCACCAATGACACCCGCACCATGCTGATCTTCAGCGTCGTCTGCCTTGGCGGCTATGTCATTTATCCCTGGCTGCCGAAAATCCTCGACTTCTTCATGATGCCCGGCATCATCGTCGTTGGCTTCATCATCCACGCCTTCAAACCGAACGCTCATGACGACGACTTCGTCGGCCGCATCAGCGGCACGGTGCGCAACATCATCGCCATGGACCTCCCGGCGACGCTGGGGCTGGAGCTCGAAAAAGGACTGGGCTACGTCGATAGCGGCTATGTCTTTATCACCTACAGCGCGACGATCTTCGGGCTCCTTCTTTTCTGGCTGTTCGTTTCCTTTTTCCCGGCGGGAGAGACGCCGAACCAGAAGCGGCTCAGCCATTCGCTGTCGCTCTTCATGTTCCTCAATCTGATGATCGGTTCGACAGCGATCTTCTCGATGAAGACCGCAGGGGTGGCATGGCTGCTCGTCGGCTTCCTGAAGGTCAATGAGGGAACGCGCCGGGCACCGGCACGAGCAACAGGCCCCGCCGTGGTGACCGCTGCCGTCAGATAGCTGCGCGGCGGGGATATGCGACGACGCAAGCGGAACGGACTTTCTTCAAGTCAGCGGTCATTGATAGATGCATCGACAGAATGCGGGAGCTTGCAAGCGCCTGATAGCTTGCCTTGCAAAATGTTGCACGAATGAAAGAGCCGTGGCCTATTCGACGGGCGACGTTTGATCTAAGCAGCCTGCCGGCGAAGCCGCGAGAGGGAAGACGGACATGACGAACTATGTTTTGACGGTGACGTGCAAATCGACGCGCGGGATCGTCGCGGCGATTTCCAACTACCTTGCCGACAAGGGCTGCAACATCGTCGATTCCAGCCAGTTCGACGACCTCGACACCGGCAAATTCTTCACCCGCGTCTCCTTCATCTCCGAAGAGGGCGTGAAGCTGCCGGCTCTCGTCGAAGGCTTCAAGCCGATAGCCGAGAAGTTCGAGATGGACGCCGAAATCCACGACGGCCAGAGCCGCATGAAGGTGCTGCTGATGGTGTCGCGCTTCGGCCATTGTCTGAACGACCTTCTCTACCGCTGGAAGATCGGCGCGCTGCCGATCGACATCGTCGGCGTCATTTCCAACCATTTCGAGTACCAGAAGGTTGTCGTCAATCACGACATTCCTTTCCACCACATCAAGGTGACCAAGGAAAACAAGCCGCAGGCCGAGGCGCAGATCCTCGAGATCGTCGAGCAGACCGGCACCGAGCTGATCGTGCTGGCTCGTTACATGCAAGTGCTGTCGGATGCGATGTGCAAGAAGATGTCCGGCAAGATCATCAACATCCACCACTCCTTCTTGC
Source organism: Rhizobium sp. 10N427 (assembly GCF_056394605.1). NCBI lineage: Bacteria > Pseudomonadati > Pseudomonadota > Alphaproteobacteria > Hyphomicrobiales > Rhizobiaceae > Rhizobium > Rhizobium sp. 10N427. Next base: position 282,950 of record NZ_JBFTID010000004.1, read on the forward strand.
CGAGCTTCAAGGGCGCCAACCCCTACAAGCAGGCCTATGAGCGTGGCGTGAAGCTGATCGGCGCGACGGCGCATTATGTCACCGCCGATCTCGACGAAGGCCCGATCATCGAGCAGGACACGGCCCGCATCACACACGCGCAGTCAGCAGACGACTATGTCTCGATCGGCCGCGATGTCGAGAGTCAGGTTCTGGCCCGCGCCATCCATGCCCATATCCATCACCGGGTCTTCCTGAACGGCAACCGCACGGTGGTGTTCCCGGCGAGCCCGGGCTCCTACGCATCCGAACGTATGGGCTGATTGCGCCCGAAAGGCGTGCTGCCAGACGCTTGCCCATAGCATGCATTCGATTATCTGCTTAGTGTGAACAATCGAATCATGCCCTGGGGGATGCGATGACCGACGAAGCGCTCACCGATCGTATGGAGCTGCCGCGACCGGACGTGACGCCGGATGAAGCCTTAAGCATCCTCGAAACCCGCTACGGACTGTCGGGTACGATCATCGAGCTCGGCAGCCAGCAGGACCGGAACTACCGGCTCGACACCGGCAACGGCCGCTTCGTCCTGAAGATCTGCCACATGGCCTACGAGACTTTGGAGCTCGAGGCGCAGAATGCTGCCATCCACCACCTGACCACGATCGAAGGCGCACCGCGCGTGCCGCGGCTGCTGACATCGACCGACGGGCAGGAAATCATTGCGGTGGCCGTTCGCGAGCAGACCTATCAGGTTCGCGTGCTCGAATATCTGGAAGGCGAAAGCCTCACCCATCGCAAGTATCTGCCGAAGAATTCGGTGACGGCTCTCGGCGCCCTCTGCGCCCGTTTGGCCCAAGCGCTCGCTGATTTCGATCATCCGGGTCTTGAGCGCAGTCTTCAATGGGATCTGCGCCGGGCCGGACCTGTCGCCGTCCAGCTTCTGTCGGCGATCACCGACAGCGCGGCCCGAGACCGGATTGCCAAGACGATGGTGCTTGCCGTCCGCCGCATCCAGCCGCTGGCCTCGGCGCTTCGCGTTCAGGCCGTCCATCATGACGTGACCGACGACAATGTCGTCAGCCTTCCCGATGCCCATGGCCGGCTGATCCCCGACGGGGTGATTGATTTCGGCGACATCATTCGCGGCTGGCTGGTTGGCGATCTGGCCGTGACATGCGCTTCGCTGCTGCATCACGCCGATGGCGATCCGCTCTACATCTTGCCGGCCGTCAAGGCCTATCACGAGATCTACCCGCTGACGGCGGAGGAACTGAAGGCGCTCTGGCCGCTGATCGTGGCGCGCGCCGTCATCCTGGTTGCCAGCGGCGAGCAGCAGATTTCGATCGACCCTGGTAATGACTATGCCCGCGGCAATCTGGAGCATGAACGCATCATCTTCGACACGGCGATGTCGGTGCCGTTCGAGCTGATGGAGGCCGCGATCCTGAAGGTTGGCGGAATCGAGCCTGCGCTCCCGGACAATTCATCCTGGCTGCCGCTTCTGCCCGATATCAACACGGCCGACATCACCTATCTCGACCTCGGCGTGCAAAGCCGCCATTTCGCCGGTGGCAACTGGCTGAATGCGGAGATGGACTGGCGGCTGCTTGCCCGCGTCGCCAATGACAGCGGCGCTGCGGCAACGCGATACGGCGAATACCGGCTGTCGCGCGCCAGCACGCTGAGCGCCAGGCCACATTCGACCTTCGCGCTGCATAGCGATATCTGCCTTTCCGGCGGCAACCCGGTCGCGGCTCCCTTTGCGGGGCGGATCGATCTGAAAAACCATCACCTGGTGCTCGCAGGCACGGGCGTCAGCCTGCATCTCGACGGCATCGAGCCGACAGTGGAGGATGGCGCAGAGGTCGAGGCCGGGCAGCCGATCGGCACGGTTTCGGGTGACAGCGCATCGCTCGGCGGCCTGCGCATCCAGCTTTGCACCGTTGCCGGCCTGGAGCCGCCGCTCTTTGCCACGGCAGGCGATGCTGGCGCCTGGGCAGCCCTTTGCCCCTCGCCTTCGCTGCTACTCGGCGATGGCTGCAATGCGCCGAAGCCCGATACGGAGAGTTTGCTTTCCAAGCGGCAGGCGCATTTCGCCAAACCGCAGAAGAATTATTACGACCAGCCGCCGCAGATGGAGCGCGGCTGGAAGGAGCATATGTTCGATGTCGAGGGACGCGCCTATCTCGACATGGTCAACAACGTGACGATTCTCGGTCATGGCCACACGCAACTCGCCGACGCGATCGCCGACCAGTGGCTGAAGCTCAATACCAATTCGCGCTTTCACTACGAGGCGCTTGCCGATTTCTCCGAGCGTCTCGCGGCACTCGCGCCCGAAGGGTTGGACAGTGTCTTCCTCGTCAACAGCGGTTCGGAAGCCAACGATCTGGCTCTGAGGCTTGCCTGGGCGCATAGCGGCGCGCGCAACACGCTTTGCCTCCTTGAAGGCTATCATGGCTGGTCGGTGGCGAGCGATGCGGTTTCCACGTCGGTGGCCGACAATCCGCAGGCGCTGTCGACACGGCCTGCCTGGGTTCATCCGCTCGCAGCGCCGAATACCTATCGCGGCGAATTCCGCGGGCCGGAATCAGCGCGCGATTATCTGGCCGCCGCCATTCCGGTGCTGCAGGCGATCGACAACAGCGGCCAGGGGCTGGCGGGCATCATCGCCGAGCCTGTCTATGGCAATGCCGGCGGCATTCCGCTGCCCGAGGGCTATCTCGCCGGTCTCTACGCGGAAGTTCGCGCCCGCGGCGGCGTGTGCATCGCCGACGAGGTACAGGTCGGTTATGGCAGGCTTGGCCACCACTTCTGGGGCTTCGAACAGCAGGGCGTAGTTCCCGATATCATCACTATCGCCAAGAGCATGGGCAACGGCCACCCGCTCGGCGCCGTGATCACCACGCAGGCAATCGCCGATTCGCTGGAGCGCGAGGGATATTTCTTCTCTTCGTCCGGCGGCAGCCCCGTCAGCTGCGTCGCCGGCATGACGGTGCTCGACATCATGCGCGAGGAGAACCTGCAGGAGAACGCCCGCGAGGTCGGCGACCATCTGAAGGCGCGGCTTGTGAACTTGATCGAACGGTTTCCGATCGCCGGTGCCGTCCATGGCATGGGCCTCTATCTCGGCCTCGAATTCGTTCGCGACAGGGATACGCTGGAACCGGCAACAGGAGAGACCGCGGCGATCTGCGAACGCCTGCTGGAACTCGGTGTTCTCATGCAGCCGACCGGCGATCACCTGAACGTGTTGAAGATCAAACCGCCGCTGTGCCTGACGATCGAGAGCGCCGATTTCTTTGCAGACATGCTGGAAAAGGTGCTTTCCGAAGGCTGGTAATGAGCCCGCCCAGCATTAACGAATTCGGTCATTTCGCGGCATACCGCTTTTTAATGAATTGCACCATTGCCGGAATCAGACAGGCTTCTATGTCTGCTGCGGTGATCGAAGGAGCTGTTCGACCGTCACGTGAATTGCACAAAGTCTTGATAAGTTCTTTCTGCCAATTCGGATATGATGGAATGAAATTGTTCCGATCGCCGACATTTTGACACGTTTCGGAATATGTTTCTGACTGACGATCCGCTATTCTCTACTAGGTAAGTAGATTATTGGAAGTCAGTCATCGCCGGTCCTGGCTCTACGGGACCATCACGAGTGCAACGCTAACGCAAGGAACGAGACATGATTGAAATCGATATTCTCGCCTATCTCCTTGGGCGCCCTGTGCTCGGCAATGACCGTCCGGGCGCCCTCTCCCGCCCGAACTGTCGAACGTGACGTTCGTCCCCCTTTCAACGGTACAAGACAAGTCAATTCGCCGTCGCTCGCGCAGTCCGCGCGGCAGGAGTTCTACGCATGAAAAAGCAAGTCATAGAATATGCAGGCGTTCCCGTCGGGATCGTCATTCCGGATGAAGACCGGCTGAAGTTCATCGCCGTGAAGTTTCACGTGCACGACCTCGACGAGCAGCGTTTCCGCTCGCCCGACGAGGTGAAGCTCGCGATTCACGACCTGATGACCCGCCGTCATCCAAAGCCGCTGCATGCCTGATTGCGGGCACGGGCTTCCCCAATTCGTTTCTTCGGAAGAATTCTGACCGGCCCCATCACATGGGGCCGGTCTTGTTTTTTGCCTGTTGTTGCGCTCCTAATCGCCGCACTCACCGGGGACCGATCTTGCTCAATCTCATCACCGATATTGCCGGAATTTCCATCGGCCATGCCACCGACCTGACGCTTGGCTCGGGCGTGACCGCCATCCTTTTCGACGAACCGGCCGTGGCGTCGGGCAGTGTGCTCGGCGGCGCGCCCGGCGGACGGGACACGGCACTGCTCGATCCCTCGATGACGGTCGAAAAGGTCGATGCCTTCGCGCTGTCGGGCGGTTCGGCCTTCGGCCTGGATGCCGCGGGCGGCGTTCAATCGTGGCTGCGCCAAGCCGGGCGCGGTTTTGCCGTCGGCGACATCCGCGTGCCGATCGTGCCGCAGGCGATCCTCTTCGACCTCCTGAATGGCGGCGACAAGGATTGGGGGCTGCACGCGCCCTACCGCGACATGGGCTACGAAGCCTGCCGCAATGCCGCCAAGGGCGTTTTCGATCTTGGCACAGTCGGCGCCGGAACCGGCGCAACAACCGCGACGTTCAAGGGCGGGCTCGGTTCGGCCAGCGCGCTCGGCAGCGGCGGGCACGTGATCGCCGCCATCGTCGCCGTCAATGCGCTTGGCTCGGCAACGATCGGCAGCGGCAAGCATTTCTGGGCCACGACCTTCGAGCAGGGTGGCGAGTTCGGCGGTCTCGGAATGCCTCCGTCTGTCGACCACCGCATGCGTCTCAAGGGCATGAATGCGCCGGCGACGACCATCGGCGCCATCGTCACCGATGCCATGCTGACCAAGGCGGAGGCGCATCGCCTGTCGATCGCCGCGCATGACGGACTGGCGCGGGCCCTGCTCCCCGCCCATCTGCCGCTCGACGGCGATACCGTCTTTGCCGCAGCGACAGGCGCCAAGCCGATCGAAACGCCCGGGACCTTCATGGAGCTTTGCCATCTTGCCGGTATCGTCATGGCCAGGGCGATTGCCCGCGGCGTCCACGAAGCAACGGCGCTGCCGCACGAAGGAGCGCAGCGCGCCTGGCGCGACCTCTAGCCTCGTTCGGCGCGATTGCCTAAAGAGAAGCGCAGAGCAGAAGGCGGGAGAGACGCATGCAGATCCGGGCGCTGATGTATTTCGACGAACTGGTCAGAACCAGCTCGATGCGCCAGGCGGCGGAGAACCTGAACGTTGCACCGACAGCCGTCAGCCGCCAGATCGAAAACCTTGAGGAATTCTTCGGCACGCCGCTCGTCGAACGCAGCGCCCGCGGGGTGACGCTGACGGCCGCCGGCGAATTGCTGGCCACCCGCGCCGGGCGGACGCTGCGGGAGCTCGAGCACGTCCAGCAGCTGATCGAGGACCTGAAAGGGTTGGAGCGTGGCCGGGTAACGGTCTTTGCAAACGGCGCCATCGTCGCCAGCCTGCTGACCCCGGCGCTGGCCGAATTCGGGCAAAGCTATCCGAATATCCGCTTCGAGGTGATCATCACTAGCGCGCGCCAGGCGATCGAGGCGGTCAATTCCGCTCAGGCCGACATGGCATTGACGCTCTTTGCGCCCGCGACGACAGAAGCCAAAGTCATCGCCCGCTCGGAAATCGCCTATGACGTCATCGCCTCCAGCCGGCATGCGCTTGCCGGCCTCAAGGAGGTGACGCTGCGCGAGCTTGCCCGCCATACGCTGGCGCTTCCTGAAAAATCCTTCGGCTTCCGGCAGAGCTTCGATGCCGCTGCCGGGCGGCAGGGCCTGGCCATCGAGCCGGCATTCACCGTCAGCGCGCTTGAGATGCTGAAGGAACTGGTGCTGAGCGACATGGCGGTGACGCTGCTGCCGCAGCTTTCCGTGCGGCGCGAGATCGAGGCCGGGGCGCTGACTGCCATAAAGCTAGCCACCGAAAGCGCGATCCGCACTCATGCCGAACTCTCGATCGCGCCGGACAGGCAGCTTTCCTTTGCCGCAGCGAAACTTAGCGGCTTTATCGAGGATTTCATGCGCAGCCAGCTAAAGACGTGCTGATGCCGTGGTGGGCGAACCTCTTGCATTGCCCCCGGTTTTAGTGTGTATCGCTTTTCGATACACAGAGAACACAATTTGTGTTCGCCGAAACCGACGAGATATCGATGATCCGCCTTGCCCCCTCCGTCCGCCTTCTTCCCATTCTTGCCGTTCTCTACGCTGCCGGTCCGGGCGCCATTGTCTCAGCCGATGCTGCGGCGAAGACGACGCTCAATCTCGGCATGGGCGTGGAACCGACCGGGCTCGACCCCACCATCGCGGCGCCTGTGGCAATCGGCCAGGTGACGTGGCAGAACGTCTTCGAAGGCCTCGTCTCGATCGACGAGAGCGGCAAGGTGCAGCCGCAGCTCGCCAGGAGCTGGAACGTGTCTGCAGATGGCCTGACATACACATTCAAGCTGCAGAGCGGCGTTAGCTTCCACGATGGCGAAATCTTCGACGCGGCTGCGGCGAAATTCGCGCTCGATCGTGCACGTGGCAAGGACTCGGTCAATCCGCAGAAGCGCTTCTTCGCCTCGATCGCGTCGATCGATACGCCGGATGCCGAAACGCTGGTCCTGCATCTGTCTGCACCCACTGGAAGCCTGCTCTACTGGCTCGGCTGGCCGGCATCGGTGATGGTCGCCCCGAAATCGGCCGGTAACGACAAGACCGTGCCTGTGGGCACTGGGCCATTCAAGTTCGTCAATTGGGCGAAAGGCGACAAGGTCGAGCTGGCGAAGAACGAGACCTACTGGAACAAGCAGGTTTCGGTGAAGCTCGACACGGTGACCTTCCGCTTCATCGCCGATCCGCAGGCGCAGGCCGCAGCCCTCAAGGCAGGCGACATCGATGCGATCCCGGAATTCGCCGCGCCGGAGCTGATGAGCTCATTCGATGGCGACCCGCGGCTGACGACGAAAATCGGCAACACCGAACTCAAGGTCATCGCCGGCATGAACAACGCCAGGAAGCCCTTTGACGACAAGCGGGTCCGCCAGGCGCTGATGATGGCGATCGACCGGCAGACGGTGATCGAAGGCGCGTGGTCCGGTCTGGGCACCGCGATCGGCAGTCACTACACGCCGAATGATCCCGGCTATCAGGACACGACGGGCGTGCTGGCCTACAACCCGGAAAAGGCCAAGGCGCTGCTTGCCGAAGCCGGCTATCCCGAAGGATTCAGCTTCACCATCAAGGTGCCGCAGATGGCCTATGCGCCGCGCAGCGCGCAGGTGATGCAGGCGATGTTCGCCGAAATCGGCGTGACGACGAACATCGAGCCGACGGAATTTCCGGCAAAATGGGTGCAGGATGTCATGAAGGACCGCGCCTTCGACATGACCATCGTCGCTCACGCCGAACCGATGGATATCGACATCTATTCGCGCGATCCCTACTACTTCAATTACAAGAACCCTGGCTTCAACGCCCTGATGACAAAGGTGCAGCAAACGGCGGACCCGGCCGAGCAGAACCGGATCTACGGCGAGGCCCAGAAAATCCTGGCAGAGGACGTGCCGGCGCTTTATCTCTTCGTGATGCCCAAGCTTGGCGTTTGGAACAAGAAGCTGACGGGCCTTTGGGAGAACGAGCCTATTCCGTCCAACGTTCTGACGAATGTTTCGTGGACGGAATAATCGGAGGTTCCTCGGCTGGATGCCGGATGATCAACGGGGATTGCGATAGCGTGGCGTCAGTGCACGAGCTTCATTCGCCGTCATTCCTATGCCTGTCACAAGGATTCGGCGCCCCCCGATCATGGGGCGCAGGAGAGCTTCTTTCTATGTTTCGATTCATTCACCGCGCCGACGCGCGGTGGCTGGACCGCTGTAACGAGCACAATGATGGGGGAGCGTGGAGAGCACGCGCAGCCCTTGCCAGCGTGGCCGTCGCATGATGCATCTGCTTGCCCGCCGCATCGCCGGTCTGGTGCTCACGCTGGCCATCGTCTCCTTCCTGATCTTTGCGGTCATGGACCTGTTGCCCGGCGATCCCGCCTCGATCATGCTGGGCACATCGGCAGCGCCTGACACACTTGCAGCCTTGCGCCATGAACTCGGGCTCGATCAGCCTCTGATCCTCCGCTACGGGTATTGGGCGGCCGGCGTTCTCAGCGGCGATCTCGGCCAATCCTATACCTATGGCGTTCCCGTTGCCGGGCTGATTGCCGAACGGCTGGCTGTCACCCTGCCGCTGGCAATCTTCGCGATCGCTCTCTCGGTGATGATCGCACTGCCGCTCGGCAGTTTTGCTGCGGTCCGGCGCGGCGGGATCGCCGACGTCGTCGCAACCCTGTTTTCGCAGATCAGCATCGCCGTTCCCGCTTTCTGGGTCGCCCTGCTGATGATCATTCTGTTTTCGACGTCGCTTGGGCTGATGCCGGCTGGTGGTTTCCCGGGATGGGGAAATGGCATCTGGCCAGCACTGCAGGCGCTCGTGATGCCCGCCGTGGCACTCGCCTTGCCGCAGGCCGGCGTGCTGACACGGGTGACACGATCGGCGGTGCTCGACGTGCTGCACCAGGATTTTTCGCGCACGGCAACGGCCAAGGGGCTTTCGTCTGCTGCCGTGCTGTGGCGGCATGCGGTGCCGAATGCGCTGTTGCCCGTCATGACAATCCTCGGGCTGCAGTTTACCTTTCTGGTCGCGGGGGCAGTGCTGGTCGAAAACGTCTTCAATCTTCCCGGTCTCGGACGCCTGGCGCTGCAGGCGCTGGCGCAGCGCGACATCATCGTCATGCAGGACGTCGTGCTGTTCTTTGCGGCGCTAGTGATCGTCATGAATTTCGTCGTCGACATGTCCTATCTGGCGATCGACCCGCGGCTGCGGAGGGCGGCGTGATGGCAAACATCTCTGCGGGCACCATGTTGCCGGTCAGAAAAATTAGCCGGCAAATTACATTGTCTACAGGCGCGCTGATTGTTGGCGCACTGCTGGCCGTCGCTGTCATCTCGCTGTTCTGGACGCCGCTGCCGCCGGCGAAGATGCAGATCGTCCACAAGCTTCAGCCGCCGCTCGCCTATGGTTTGCTCGGCACGGACCAGTTCGGGCGCGACGTGCTGTCGATGCTGATGGCCGGGTGCTGGAATTCTTTATCGATCGCCCTCACTTCCGTTGCGATCGGCGGCGCGATCGGCTCGATCATCGGCATTTCGGCCGCAGCGATCAGGGGCATTTTCGAAGCCCTGCTGATGCGGGCTTGCGACGTGATTTTCGCGCTGCCCCCGATCCTATCGGCGATGATCCTCGGCGCGTTTCTCGGAACCGGGCGCTTCACGGCGATCATTGCGATTGCCGTCTTCATGATCCCGGTCTTCGCGCGCATGACGCTGGCGACCGCGCTGCAGGCCTGGAGCCGCGATTATGTGCTGGCGGCACAGGCGATCGGCAACAGCCGCCTGACGATCTCATTGCGGCATGTGGCGCCCAACATCATGAGCCAGATCATCGTGCAGGCGACCATTCAGCTGGGATTGGCGATCCTGACAGAGGCGGGCCTCAGCTTTCTTGGCCTCGGCATGGCGCCGCCTGCGCCGACCTGGGGGCGCATGCTGGCGGATTCGCAGACCTTCATGGGGGCGGCACCGTGGCTCGCAATCCTGCCCGGCCTGGCGATTGCGCTTGCCGTTCTTGGCTTCAACCTGCTCGGCGATGGTCTCAGGGACTGGCTGGACCCGCGGCAGCGTTAGAACGGGCGGCGATAGCCGTTTGGCTGCTCATAGAGCCAGCCGATGCGCTCGACTGCTTCCTCGAAATTTTCTCGGGCGACGGTCATGGTGTGACCATTGGCATGGATGATGGTTTCCGCATCCTCCATGACAGCCACATGCCCCTTCCAGAACACCAGATCGCCGCGGCGAAGCTCGGAGCGGTCGATCGGTGTGCCGAGGCCTGCTGCCTGCATGTCGGTATCGCGCGGCGCGGCGCGGCCGGTCATCAGCAGCGACAGCTGGACGAGGCCGGAACAATCGATCCCGAGGCCGGAGCGCCCGCCCCAGAGATAAGGCGTGTTCAGGAACTGCAGGGCGATCTCGACATAGTCGATATCCTTGCCCGAGCCGATCGGCTGCAGATGCTTCGAGAAGATAGCCGTGCCATCGGCAAGCAGGTGATAGTGATTTCCCCTGGCTTCCGCCTCGCCGGTAATGTGCACGCGGCTGCCCATGGACAGGACCGACCGGTAGGGTTTGCGAAGCTCAGGCTCCTGATAGACGAAGGTCCGCTGGACGTTGACCACATGCGTGGGCTCGGAAGCCGCCGTTGTCAGCATCTCTTCCGGCATGTAGCCGACATAGCCATCGGACGCCGCCTTCAGCCAGCACCAGCCGCCGGAGCGCTCGAAGATCGTCACGTCTTCGCCCATCAGCAGTTCGGTATCGATACCGCGCGCGAGATCGGCAACCGGGCGAAGCGGCGCGACCGGAACGGCGACACGTGCCGGAGAGCCTGAGACGAAGCGCGCGGCCTCGACCTTGCCCTCAAGCGAGGCATCGGCGAGATCCGGCCTGTGGGCATTGAGACGCCGGTCGAGCATGGTCATGACAGTCCCTTCAAGGCGAAAGCTTGCGGCCCTGCTCGCGCACGAGATCGCCCAGCTTTTCAAGATAGAGCGCACCGCCGACGGTGCGCTTGATGATGACATTACGCCGATCCGCGTCGTCGCGCACCCTGTCGACCAGCCCCATTTCACCCATCGTATCCAGGGCGCGGGTGATGACCGGCTTGGTCACCTCAAGCGTGGCAGCAAGACCGCGAACGGTGTGTGGTGGCGGCACGAGGTAGATGTGCAGAAGGATGGCCATCTGCCGAAGCGTCAGGTCGCGATTATCATGGCGCACCTGATCGAGGGCGACGCCATGCCAAAGCCCCAATGCCTGCGAGGCAGTCAGTTCGATCGGCACAGGCCCTCCGGAGATCGTTACGCTAACGTTCCTATTGTCCGCAGCGAGGACACATACGCAAGAGGCGGCAGAATCTGCCGCCTCTCAAGGTGAATAAAATTTTAACGATCGCCTCAGAAGCTCTGGCGGATATGGTGATAAAGCGCGCGGATCGCCTGCGCCTCGCCGCCGCCCGGGGAATGCGCCCGTTCCGATGGCGCCCAGCCATAGATGTCGAAATGGGCCCAGCTCTTCGTCTTGCTGACGAAACGTTTCAGGAAGAGAGCCGCGGTGATGGCACCTGCCATCCCGCCTGCCGGCGCGTTGGTGATGTCGGCGAGCTTCGAACGGATATCCTTGTCGTAGCCCATATAGAGCGGCAGGCGCCAGAGCGGGTCGTCCGTCTCCAGGCTCGCCTCAGTCAGGTCATGTGCCAGGCTCGCATCATCCGTAAAGAAAGGCGGCAGATCGGGACCGAGGGCGACACGGGCAGCACCGGTCAGCGTCGCCATGTCGATCAGCAAATCCGGGGACTCTTCGTCGGCATAGGTCAGCGCATCGGCGAGGATCAGGCGGCCTTCCGCATCGGTATTGTCGATCTGGACGGTCAGGCCCTTGCGGCTCTTGTAGATATCGCCAGGGCGGAAGGCGTTGGCGGAGATCGAGTTTTCGACAACAGGAATGATGACGCGCAGATCGACCTTCAGCTTGGCGTCCATGATCATCAGCGCCAGACCCATGACGTTTGCAGCGCCGCCCATGTCCTTCTTCATCAGCAGCATGGAGGAAGATGGCTTGATGTCGAGGCCGCCGGTATCGAAGCAGACGCCCTTGCCAACCAGCGTGACCTTGCGATGGCCCTTCTTGCCCCAGCGCAGCTCCAGAAGGCGCGGCGCATCGGCGCTGGCGCGGCCGACGGTATGAACCAGCGGAAAATTCTCCTTCAGCAGGTCATCGCCGATGATGACGGACATTTCCGCCTTGTAGTGCTCGGCAAGGCCGCGGAAAGCTGCCTCAAGCTGCTCCGGTCCCATGTCGTTGGTCGGCGTGTTGATCAGGTCGCGGGCGAGGAACACGCCGGCAAGCTGACGCTTGATATCGGCGGCATCGGCATCACGCGGGATCATCAGTGTCGCGGCGGCCGGCTTTTCGGAGCGGTAACGATCGAAGCGGTAGCTGCCGAGGCCGAAGCCAAGCGCCAGGCGATTGGCCGTCAGCGGCGCGGTTTCGATATGCCAGTCGCCAGCCGGCAGCGAGCGCGCCAGCTTGCCGGTGATGTATGGCTGTTCGGAAGGATTCGTGCCGAGACCGAAGAGCGCGCCGCCGAGATGGCCTTCGGCCGTCGGGATCAACAGCAGAGAGCCGCTTTCGGCACGATAGCCGGCCTTCTTTGCCCAATCGAGAGCGATCGGATCGATGGTGCCGGTTTCGATATGGGCAGGCGTCACTGCGAAAATCGGGAGTGTCGAGCCGCCCTTGTTGTTGAAAGGCGTCGGTCTCTCGATAAATTGATAGGGGGCCATTGGAGTCCTTCGGCGGTATCCGGAATCGTTTCTTAACGGTCTGTTAGGGTTAACAGACTATTGCTGGAGCGAAGATTGCGTCACACCTTTCCCTGTTCCGATTAGAGGTCAGGCGCCTGTTTCTGAATTCAGGAAAGCGCGATGCCTCGTTTGGCCACCACTTCGCTCAAGACCCGTCTCCTGCAGGGTGCCGTTGTGGCGCTGGTCGGCCTGACGCTCGCCGGCTGCGCAACAACCAAAGACAAGATGACCACCGGATCGATCCCCGCTTCTGCGAAGCCGGTCGAGACGATGGACCTCAACGAAATGCGGTCTGCCACCGAGCGTGCCGGACAGATATACGAGAAAAACCCGCGCGATCCAACCAATGGCGTCTATTATGCGAGCTTGCTGCGCTCGGCCGGACGTGACGCGCAGGCGCTGGCCGTCATGCAGCAGGTGGCGATTTCCAATCCGAGCGACCGCAACGTTCTGGCCGCCTACGGCAAGGCGCAGGCGGCGGCCGGACAGCTTCAGCAGGCGCTCGACACCATCAGCCGCGCGCAGACGCCCGACCGGCCCGACTGGAAGCTGGTTTCAGCCCAAGGCGCAATCCTCGACCAGATGGGCAAGGCCAGCGAAGCACGGGCGCGCTATCGCGACGCGCTGGATATCATGCCGAATGAACCCTCGGTTCTTTCCAATCTCGGCATGTCCTATGTACTGACGGGCGATCTTCGCACGGCGGAAACCTACATGCGGCAGGCGGCAGGCCAGCCCACCGCCGATAGCCGCGTCCGCCAGAACCTGGCGCTCGTCGTCGGCCTGCAAGGACGCTTCGCGGAAGCCGAGCAGATTGCTAGGCGCGAACTCTCCCCTCAGCAAGCCGACGCCAATGTCGCCTATCTGCGCTCGATGCTCTCGCAGCAGAATTCCTGGCAGAAGCTGGCTTCCAAGGATAGCCAGGCGGCGAACAACACCAACTGATCCGGCGATTCTCTATCTCAACATCACGCCCGCATAAATCAGGCGCAGGCCGAGGCCACCCATCACGAAGCCGGCGGCACGGTCGATCCATGCCTTTGCCGCCAGATAGGCCTGACGCGGTCTGCGGGCCGAAAAGGCCAGCGCGACCACGGTGTACCAACCCGTCTCGATGGCGAAAATTCCGATCGGCAAGCCGACGGCGACGGCGAGCGGAACGGACTTCGGCAGAAAAGCTGCGAAAATGCTGGCGTAGACGACAATGGTCTTCGGGTTGCTGAGCTGCGTCAAAAGTGCCGTCGAGAAGCTGCGCCGGAGTGACGAGCGGCCCTCGGCAACGCCTGTCACCTCAAGCGGTTCCGCGGCACCCTGCCAGATGCGGTAGGCGATATAGACGAGATAGGCGCCGCCTGCGATCTTCAGTACGAGATAAAGCCACGAGAACTGTGTCAGCAACGCGGTCAATCCGGCGAGCGCAAGCGCGCTGAAGATGACGCCGCCGATGCCCATGCCCAGGGCGGCGCAGAGGCCGTCGAAGCGCGATCGGGAAATGGCGATCCGGGAAACGACGACAAAACTCGGACCGGGGCTCATTGCCCCGATAAGCATGGCCGCGAAAATACTGGCGAGAATGGCAGCAGATGACATGAGAGCTCCTTGGTGACCGAAGAGCGCGATAGCGGCTCTTCCGGTCGATCAGGCTCCATGGCTAGACGGGTTGGCCGCGCTCTTCAAGCGCCTCAGAAGCGATCGGCGACCTGGATGCCGGCTGGTCCAAGGATGACGGCGACCAGAACCGGCAGAAAGAACAGGATCATCGGCACCGTCAGCTTCGGCGGCAGAGCGGCTGCCTTCTTTTCGGCCTCGTTCATACGCTCGTCGCGGCCTTCCTGGGCAAGAACACGAAGCGCCTGCGAGATCGGCGTGCCGTAACGGTCGGCCTGGATCAGGGCTGCCGTGACCGAACGGACGATGTCGATCTGCGTTCGAGTGCCGAGGTTTTCGAGCGCCTGACGGCGATCGGGCAGGAAGGACAGCTCGGCATTCGTCAGGACCATTTCCTCGGCGAGCGCTGGCGATTGTTCTCCCAGTTCTTCCGAGACGCGGCGCATCGCAGCTTCGATCGAGATCCCCGATTCAACGCAGATCAGCATCAGATCGAGTGCATCCGGCCAGGCGCGCTTGATCGAGTGCTGACGCTTGCCCATGCGGTTGGAGATAAAGATATTTGGTGCGTAGAAACCAATGTAGGAGATTCCGATAACCGTCAGCAGTCTGATCGGAAATGGTTTTTCGATCATGTAGCCAAGGCCGAAAATGTAAAATACGGCAACCCCGAGGAAGAGAAACGGCAACAGAAATCGCGCAACGAGGAACATGTTGAGCGCGTTCTCAGAACGATAGCCAGCGGCCTTCAGCTTGTTCATCGTATTTTCATCGACCAAAGCTTTTCGCAAATTGAAGCGTTCGACGATCTGGCGAACTGAGTGGTTGTTCTGGGCTCTTAGTGATGCCTTGTTTGCTGCCGTTTCAGAATTCATGCGGGCGCGCTCACGGGCGCGCATCTGGTCACGCTCGGTCGATACGGCCCGCATTCTCTTGTTCAGATCACCGCGCTCAAAAAACGGCACTGCGATCGTGTAAAGCGTTGCAAATACGGCGATCGCGACGAACAAGGCGACCAGCGTCGCCGGATCCGTGAGCCCTGATGCAAGTTCCGAAGACATGGCTTGCGCTCCCGTTAGATGTCAAAACTGACCATGTTGCGCATCACATAGATGCCGATCGACATCCAGACTGCGGACAGACCCATGATCAAGTGACCTCTGGGGTCAGTGAAAAGGATGAGCATGTACTGAGGCGACGTCATGTAAACGAGCGTCGCGACGATAAACGGAAGAGCACCGATGATACAGGCTGACGCCTTGGCTTCCATAGACAAAGCCTTGACCTTGGCTTTCATCTTTTTGCGGTCGCGCAACACCTTGGAGAGGTTGCCGATCGCTTCCGATAGGTTGCCGCCGGCTTGTGACTGGATGGCGATGACGATTGCGAAAAAACTAACTTCCTGCAGCGGCATGTAATTGGTCATACGCGAGCAGGCATCGGGAATGCTAAGACCGATCTGCTGCGATTCGACGACGCGGCGAAATTCACTCTTGACCGGATCCCGGCCTTCGTTGGCAATCAGCCGGATCGCATCGTTCAGCGGCAGACCCGACTTGATCGAGCGGACGATAACGTCCAGCGCATTCGGAAACTCGTCCAGAAACTTATTCTGACGGCGCTTGATAAGAAAACCAAGAATCCAGCGCGGCAAGCCAAGACCTGCAACTACAGGAGCGGCCAGTGTCAGCATCGTGGGAGCGCCTGCAATGAAGGCGATCAACATCAGGAAAAAGCCGAAGCCTGCGCTGAACATGTAGAATTTCGCCGGGGTGATGGAAAATCCAGCCTGCGTCAGACGCGATTTCAGAGAGAGCTTGCGCTTGTGGTTTTCCTGCTGCCGCTTCTCGAGATCCTTCAGATTGTCCTGCACCGACTTGCGGCGTTTGGACATTTCCTGAACGCGATCGCGCGCCGCTTTGACGTTTGACCGATCCGTTTCGGCCGAACCGACGCGACTGATGCGGCTCGCGGCCTTTTTCTCGGTCTCCATGCTGGTGAAGAGAAAGCTGTAGCAAACGGCCCCCGCAGCGATGGCCACGAGGAGAATGATGCCAAGGACGATGGGATCAAGACCAAACATCACGCCCCCTTCGACTTCGTTTCCATTTCGTCAAGGGCTGCGGCCAGGCGCTTCTCTTCGTTGTAATAGCGGGCGCGATCCCAGAAGTTCGGCTTGCCGATGCCCGTGGACATGTGACGGCCAATCAACCGGCCTGCAGCATCTTCGCCATCGATCTCGTAGCGCATCAGGTCCTGGGTGATGATCACATCGCCTTCCATACCGATCACCTCGGTGATCGCCGTGATGCGGCGCGAACCATCGCGAAGGCGGGCCGCCTGAACGATGACATCGATCGATCCGGCGATGATTTCGCGGACGGTCTTTGCCGGCAGGCTGAAGCCGCCCATGGCAATCATCGATTCGATACGGCTCAGGCATTCACGCGGCGAGTTCGAGTGGATCGTTCCCATCGAGCCGTCATGGCCAGTGTTCATCGCCTGCAGAAGGTCGAACACTTCAGGTCCACGCACTTCGCCGACGATGATGCGTTCAGGGCGCATACGCAGGCAGTTCTTGACCAGGTCGCGCATGGTGATCTCGCCTTCGCCTTCGATATTAGGCGGGCGGGTTTCGAGACGCACGACATGCGGCTGCTGAAGCTGCAATTCGGCCGTGTCTTCGCAGGTGATGACACGCTCATCGCGGTCGATATAGTTCGTCAAACAATTGAGAAGTGTCGTCTTGCCGGAGCCGGTACCGCCCGAAATGACAACATTGCACCGGACGCGGCCGATGATCTGCAGCAGAGTTGCGCCCTCGGGCGTGATTGCGCCGAAGCGGACCAGCTGATCGAGCGTCAGCTTGTCTTTCTTGAACTTACGAATCGTCAGTGCCGGGCCATCGATTGCCAACGGCGGCGCGATGACGTTGACGCGCGAGCCATCGGGAAGACGTGCGTCGCAGATCGGGCTCGATTCGTCGACGCGGCGGCCGACCTGGCTGACGATGCGCTGGCAGATCGACAGCAATTGGCCATTATCGCGGAATCGGATTTCCGATTCGATGGTCTTGCCGCCGACTTCGATGAAGGTCTTTCCGGCGCCATTGACCATGATGTCGGCAATGTCGTCGCGTGCGAGCAACGGCTCCAGCGGGCCGTAACCCAGGACGTCGTTGCAGATGTCCTCGAGCAGCTCTTCCTGCTCCGAGATCGACATCGCGAAATTCTTGATCGTGATGATGTCGTTGACGATATCGCGAATTTCTTCGCGGGCACTTTCGGCATCGAGTTTGGCAAGCTGAGACAGATCGATCGTATCGATCAGTGCGGAGAAGACCTGCGCTTTGGTGTCGTAATATTCGTCCGTGCGCGCCGGGCGGCGGCGCTGCGGTGTCTGCATCGGCGGCGGCGTTACCTGGGAGCGTGCGGGTTCGCGGTTCGGTTCGACGATGACGCTCGGAGAGGCCGACGGCGAAACAGCAGCGGCAACCGGCGGCGGCGGAGCTGCAACGCCGCCGGCCTTTCCGAAACCCTCATTTCCGCGTTTTCCGAACATGCCAGATTCCAATCTACACTTTTACGTCTGTCACTTGCCGCGCTTCAAAAGCCCGAGAAGGCTAGAGCGCTTCGCCTTCTTCATGGCGACACGGCCGGTGACGATATGGGCAACCTGCGAGAAGGTTTCTGCCGTGGGTGATTTCGCGTCCATTTCCGAGATCATCCGGCCACTGTTCGCAGCGTTTCCAAACAAGTTGATATCGAACGGAATGATTGCGATCGGGTCCGTTTCCAGTGGCTCGCAGAAATCCCCCGGGGTGATTTCCGGACGCTTGGGCATCCCGACCTGGTTGAGAATGAGATGCGGCGCCTTGTCATTGGGGCGTAGCTTGCGCAGAGCATCGAGCATATTCTTGGTGTTACGCAGGTTAGCCAGATCTGGCGCGGCGCAAATCACCACCTCATCGGCCGAGCCGAGAACGGAACGCGTCCACTCGGACCATGTATGCGGAACATCGAGCACGGTAATAGGTGCATTGCGCTGCAGCACATCGAGGACAGGCTGAAATGCCTGACCATCGAAGTCGTAGACCCGGTCGAGGAGAGACGGCGCCGCAAGCATCGACAGGTGCTCGGAGCATTTCGTCAACAGCCGGTCCAGGAAGACTTCGTCGAGCCTTTCAGGAGCGAAAACCGCCTCGGCGATCCCCAGCGTCGGATCTTGGTCGAAATTGATGTTGGCCGTTCCATAGGGAAGATCGAGATCGGCGAGGATCGTTTCCGTCGAGAACAGATTCGAGATGCCGAAGGCGCAGTTATGGGCGATCGTCGAGGCGCCAACGCCACCCTTAGCGCCGATGAATGCAATGCTCTTGCCAAGCGGCTCGGCGTCCGGATCGACAAAGATAGCCGCCATTGCCATCATCAAATCCGGCATTGCGACCGGCTGGACGATATATTCGGAGATCCCATTGCGGATCAGATCGCGATAAAGGGATATATCGTTGTAGTGACCGACGACGACAACCTTGGTCGATGGATCGCAAACGCTTGCCAGCGGCGCGAGCTCAGCCATGAGGTTTGCAGCATTGGCTCTGGTTTCAAGAATGATTAGATTCGGCGTCGGCGTGGTCTGAAACATGTTCGCGGCGGCCGCGATGCCACCACTGGTTATGCGCAGGCTGACCTTCGACATGCGGCGGTCGTTGCCGCAGCGTTCCATCGCGTCCTGGAGACCTTCGCTTTCGCAGAAGGCGTGAACCGAGATACGCGGAAGTGGTCGCATATTCTCGAGCTCCGCCATACGGACCGCTTCCTCCGCGTTGCGAAGCTCGGTCGTGTTCTTGATCTCGTAGTCGACTGCGCTCATTGGATCAGTTCCGCATTAGAAGTCAGAGCTACCGTTCGTCTCGATAGCCGTGCGATAGGTGCGATATTCGGTGATAGCGTCGTTACGCCGTGCCGCGTCGATCGGTGTCATGCCGCGGGGCGCGATGAAATCTTCCGGATTGGCGACCTGGGCAGCCAGATTGTTCTGATAGGCGCAACCGAAATTGTAGTAATTCTGGTTGTCGAAGCCGCCTCCGATATCCTTTGGCCACTGGCCGCATTGGGTCGTGACGGCCGTGGTCCCGGTGAAGGTCAGACGGATCGGGGCTGCATCGCCGCCGCCTGCGGCCGCATAGGACGCATAGACGATCTTCGACGTGGGGATACCGCGCGAGGCGAGTTCGGCACGTACCTGCCCGCGAACCTGGCTGACGGCAAACGCATTTGCGGAACCCTGCGGTGACATCAGATAGACAGGACCGGATGCGCGCGAAGTGTAGGTAGCCGCAAAGCCCCGGATCAGATCTCGCTGAGCAATCGTCAGACGGCGGTCCGTGGTCGCGACCGGAATGTCGACGGCCTGTTCGGCTTCGGTAACGACGATGGGATGACGCTGGCGATAGTCATCCGGGATGCCGCCGGTGGTCAGATTGTCACGCGGAGCGGCGCAGCTTGTCAGCGCGGCCGCAGCGAGCAGAGCGGCCGCTGCCAGCAACTTCGATGCGCTTCCTTTGATCTTCGTCATATCGGCCACCGCCTGATTGGGCTTCGTCATGATTGTGTCCCGCCGCATCGTTTTCATTTGTAGATAAACCCAATGGAGCCATGGAACTGAGCGTCGGCAACGGGCGCCTCGCGGCCGCCGTAGACCTTATTCACCCGGTTCATGAAGAAGGCCTGGCCATCATTTTCCGGGCTGAAATTGTCGTCGGGACGGTTGAGCAGATTGCGAGCAACCGGACGCACGAGATAGGGCGTCGCGATAATGACAAGCTCGGTTTCCTCACGCTGGACGCTGCGCTGGCGGAACAAGGTGCCGAGAAGCGGGATCTTGTTGACCCCGGGCGTGCCATTCGACGTCTGTGAGACATTATCGCGGATTAGGCCGGCAAGCGCGATCGATCCGCCCGAGGGCAGCTCAACGGAGGTTTCGGCAGAGCGGCGCTGGTATGTGGGTACCGATCCGCTTACTGATGGTGCAGGCTCGGAAACATTCGTCTTGATTTCCAAGCTGATACGTCCTGATGACAGGACGACAGGCTTGAACGCCAAATTGATACCGTAGTTGTAAGGAACCACGGTAACATTGCCGTCGTTGTCGGTCGTGGAATACAGGACCTGACCACCGGAATTGAAAGTCGCTGCCTGGCCCGAGATCGCCGTCAATGTTGGTTCAGCGAGGGTTCTCACAACCTTCGCCTGTTCGAGGGCATTTAGATAGGTCGATATATCGTATTTGCCGATCGACGACTTGAACAACGCGGCGAGGCCGCCTCCCAGAACGGCCGAGTTTCCATCCGGGACGGGCGAGCCCAGCCTAGCAACATTTAGGCCGGAGGCATTCGAGACGAGATTGTCAAACCCGATCTGCTTGAGGATCTCGCGGCGCACTTCGGCAATCGTCACCTTCAGTGTGACCTGATCCTCGCCCTGGATCTGCAGCAGGTTGACCACTTGCGACTGCTGCCGGGCTTCCGCGAACAACGCTACGTCGCCCTGCTGCGCGGTGCTGGAGGCGGTTTCCGTACGGGTGGTGGCTTCACCGCCCTTCAGAAAGGCCTGCGCCAGATCGGCAGCCTGGGTCGCGTCCTGTGGCGTACGGACCGTTCCCGTCAGAACAATGTTGTCCGAGACGATCTCGACATTGATATTCGAGTCCTGAATGAAGCGCTTGAGATTGGCTTCGAGACCGGAGACGTCGCGCTCAATCTCGATGTCGAGGCTAACGACTTCCTGACCGTCGCCGCCGAAAATGAAGATATTGGTCTGGCCGACCTTCTTGCCGAACAGATAGATACGGCGCGACGTGCGCGTGACGGCGTCGGCCATCGACGGATCGGAGACGAGGATATCGTGCGCATCCTCAGGCAGGTCGATGACAACCGCCTTGTTGAGGCCGATCTTGAGACGGCGATGTGCTCCGGGCCCCGTCTGCGAGATGCGGACAATACCATCGGAATCAGCAAATGCGCTTGAAGCGCCAAGAATTGGTGCAATGAAACCTGGCGTCAGGCCCGTAACGGCTGTGGTCAGCGACAGGAAACCGGTGAGCAGAAGTCTGGTGCGCCGCATTGTCTTGGTCATCTCAACGTCCTCATTCTGCCTTGGGCGCACTGCTGTCGGTAACGATCGATCCAGACTTGATGACCTGAACCAAGGCGTTTCCGTTGTCGCCGCTCAGGAGATAGTCAGCGGCGCTCGTATCCTGATCCTGCGCGTCGGCAATCGAGCGCAACGCCAGCGAAAGCCGGTCCGCCATCTGCTGCGCAACGACGAGGACCTTCGTCTGATCGGGGGTGAGCTCAAGCGTGGCAGTCGTACCGACGACGGCCTTGGAGCCATCGTCCTTTTCCTGGATCTGCTGGTCGATCGCGAGAACACGAACGTTGCTCAGGACAGTCTCGGTTATGAACTTCTCGGCACCCGTTCCCTTGCGAACCATGATCACGTCAACGCGGTCATTGGGGAGGATGAAGCCGCCCGCCCCTGTCGCAACCGAGATCTCGGTCGCGACAGCCCGCTTGCCGGCGGGCAGCAGAGCCGAAAGAATGCGGCTGTTGGAATCGGCGACCTTTTCAGGCCGGATCGGTTCGCCTTCGAATATCGGCAGTCGGACGACGGCGCCCTGCAGCTCCTTCAGAGCATCGGGCTTGTCCGCTTCTGTGATGAAGCCCTGCACGACGCCGCCCTGTGGCCAGGGCATCCAGTGCACGGCTTTATCATCGATGCGGGCGCCGACGGGAAGATTTGAGCTGGAGACGAGAACATTGACCGTCGGCTCTTTCTCGACGACCGACTGAACCTGGGTGACGACACCACCGCGTCCAGCGAGCTTCATCGCCAAAAGGCCGGCCAGGCCGGCGGCGACAACGGCCACTGAAAGTATGAGAAGACGCGCGGGCTTCATCGATCATTCCTCGAAACGATGCATATTCGTCCCGCAGAATGGTCAGGAATTGGTATAATTATAGTTAACGGAAGCCTTACATTTTAAGTTAACGGTCGATTAAAACGCCGTTATTTCAAGGCTTCGAGCGTCGCGACAAAGATTGGCGAAGACGGAAATGCAATAAAGCCGCCCGCCGCGATCGCTATGCCGTAGGGAATTTTCTTGGCAAAAATCAGCGAATTCGGCAAGGGAACACCCATCGCCAAGATTGCATTCGACTGCGTTCTCATCAGCAGGATCGTCAGTGTCAGAACACCACCGGCCAGTCCGACGGAGGAAACGAAGAGAAGCATAGCGGGCGTGAATCCAAACCATAAAGCGGCCGCCGAAAGCAACTTCGCGTCACCCCCGCCCATGGTATTCAAAGCAAAGAGTACAAAGCAAACGGCGAAGACAACCAACGCTGCCAGCACGCTAAAGGCAATTTCATTCAAGGAAAGACCGGCGAGCGGCGCGATAGCGAGAAAAGAAGCCGCCATAAGAAGAGACACGCGATTGGGTATCGTCATCGTAAGAAGATCGGAAGCTGCCGCCATTGCCAGGCAGAGCGGAAATACGACGAAAACAATTGCCGCGATCATGAAGCTCCCCGTATCAAGCTAAAAAGGCCCACCGGAAGGTGAGCCTTTTGGGCGGCGTCGTAAAAAAACGCCGCGTTTTGTCATTAGTTCGTCTTGTTGCCAATCGTATTGGCAAGGTTCGCGAATGTCGAGTTCAGCTTACCACCGAGGCTGGTGGCACCGGTGATGAGCGCTACGGAAATGAGCGCTGCGATCAGGCCGTACTCGATTGCGGTCGCACCAGATTCGTCCTTCAGGAAACGGCTTACAAGCTTGGTCATATCTAACTCCTAACTCCAGTTGATGTTCAGCACGTCCGCCAACTGTTTGCCGTTGATCGGATTGGCTCAACCTAGCGAGGCGCTGTTTCAATCGGCTTAAAGAAGAGGGTTACCAGAGTGTTAATGCTAAAGTAGAGCCGCTCATGGTAATCAGTTTCTTAGCGGATATATTATCATTTTATCTATACATGAAAGACGTTCACCGCCAAGCATTCACGGCGTTACATTTCAATACAACGGCCGGTCCCGGAATGATACGTCTCCCGCTGGCGCCGGCGAAAACGTCCTATTTCGGGATGCCGGGGGCCGCGATTTGGGGAAATCAGAGACTTTTAAGTCTTCATTCACCAATTTTTTCCATGCTGTTGAGAAATTCTGCAGAAATTCAAGAGAGAGTTCCATGTCATCACGCGGCAAGAGTGTATTGGTCGCCTGCATAGCAGCCTTGCCGTGGTTCGCTCTTTTGCAACCCGCGTCGGCGGAAGAAGACATGCTGCGGGTTTACATGGATCACGCGCGCGTGCTGAAGCTCGACCGGGCGGTCAGCAAGGTCATCGTCGGCAATGCCAAGGTTGCCGATGCGACTGTCGCCGATTCCAAGACGATCGTACTGACAGGCCGCAGCTTCGGAACGACCAACATCGTTCTGCTGGATGTCGACGGAAACGCAATTCTCGACCAGACAATCCTGGTATCGATCGACGAAGGCAACACCGTCCGGGTCTACCGCCAGACCGACCGCTCGGTTCTGTCCTGTTCACCGGCCTGCGAACAACACACGCAACAGGCCGCGACCGAAGCAACAGGCGGCTAGCATATCGGCCTCGGTCACCATCCGTTAAATTGTTGCTTCGCTCTGAAACGGAAAATCAACGATCGCGCCCTAGGATCGGTGCATGACAAACTCGCCCCAAAGCGCAATTCCCTGCCCGCAGGACCAGCCTGCGATGCCCGGCACGAAGAAGCGCGGGCGGTTTAGAGCGTTCGCGCGTTCCAAAGACGGCTCTGCTGCGATCGAATTTGCACTGCTCGCCATTCCCTATTTCATGGTGATCTTCGCGATCATCGAAACCTTCGTCGCCTTCGCAGCCGAAGAACTGGTATCCAACGGCGTCGATACGATGGCCCGCCGCATGCGCACCGGTCAGATCACATTCAACTTGGGCCGGGCCACGGATGTGGCCGACGTGAAGGACTTCAGGCAGCGGTTCTGCAACGAGGTTTCCATCCTCATCAATTGCTCCGCTGCCGAGGTGGCAACGCCGAACAAGCTCTGGCTCGACGTCCGGACATTCACGAATTTCTCGGACATACCGGTGACCATTCCAATGAATGCGACAGGCCTCGACACGTCCGGCTTGCAATACAATCCAGGCGGTTCCGGCACGAAGAATATGGTGCGCGCCTATTACAAGTGGCAGGTTATCACAGATCTGGTCCGCCCTTACATCACACCGTACAAAACGACGACTGGAGCCCGCCTCAATGAGTTCCTGATCGTCGCGACGGCAGCATTCCAGAACGAGCAATATCCATGATGATGATGCGCGCTCGGATCCTCGCAGCCAGGTTGAAACTGAAACAGCTTCTGCACGACAGCAGCGGTGTCGGCGCGATCGAGTTCGCGATACTGTTTCCGATCCTGGTAATGCTCTACATCGGCGCCTTTGAGATTACCATCGGCTTGAGCGTGAGCAAGCGCGCGTCACGCGCGGCGGGGTCAGTCGCCGATATCGTGACACAGCAACAAAACGTCACCAAGAGCACGCTGACGCAGATCAGTTCCGTCGCCAACGCCATCTTCGTCCCCTACAATACGACGAAAATGCAGATCAAGCTGACCGGCATTACGATTGACGCGAGCGCCAACCCCAAAGTGCTCTGGTCTTGGACAAACACCTCAACTACGGCGCCTTACACCGCTAACTCCGCGGTCACCGGCATCCCTGCCGACATGTTGAAGGCGAGCAGCTTTCTTGTCCGGTCGGAATTGAGCATTCCCTACAGGCTTCTAGCATTCAGTCCCGCCTTCTTGCCAGGCAACCTGCAAACGCTGACGATCAGCCGGACCTACTATTATCGCCAGCGTCAGAACGACAGTATTCCGTGCGGCGACTGCTGAGCCTCTCCCTGCCGCAATTTGCAATGATGGCCTCACCGTTATATGCCTGAGCGCCATCACGGCCTGCGGGCCGCATAGCAATTGGTCTGACGATGGCACGTGCATTTCTCTTCGTACTTGATTCCTTTGGTGTCGGCGGCAGCCCCGATGCTGCCAGCTACGGTGACGAGGGTGCCGATACGCTCGGCCATATCGCAGAGTTCTGTGCGGCAGGTGCTGCAGATCGCGCCGGGTTGCGATCTGGGCCGCTGCTTCTGCCAAACATGTCGGCGCTCGGTCTGCTCGATATCGCCAAGACCGCCACGGGACGCCTGCCGGCCGGCATGCCGATGCCGGAAAAGGTTTATGGCATCCATGGCTGCGCCAACGAAGTCTCCCGCGGCAAGGATACGCCGTCAGGTCATTGGGAAATCGCCGGAACGCCCGTCACTTCCGACTGGGGTTACTTTCCAACAGAGGGCGGTGCCTTTCCGCCGCATCTCGTCGAGGCTCTTTGCGCCGCCGCTGATGTGCCCGGTATTCTCGGAAATTGCCACGCGTCCGGCACAGACATCATCGCGCGATATGGCGAAGAGCATATCCGCAGTGGCAAACCGATCTGCTACACGTCGGCGGATTCCGTGTTTCAGGTTGCCGCGCACGAGAAGCATTTCGGGCTCGAGCGCCTGCTCGGCGTCTGCCGAATCGCCCGGGCTCTGCTCGACAGCTACAATATCGGCCGGGTCATCGCCCGCCCGTTTATCGGCGAAACCGTGTCGACATTCGAGCGTACCGGCAACCGCCGCGATTTTTCTGTGCCGCCGCCGGAGCCGACGCTGCTCGACCGGTTGGTGAAGGCCGAGCGCAAGGTGCACGCCGTCGGCAAGATCGGCGACATCTTCGCCCACCAAGGCGTTTCCCGCGTCATCAAGGCAAACGGCAACGAAGCGCTGATGGAGGCGTCGTTGACAGCGATGGACGAGGCGAAGGACGGCGATCTGGTCTTCACCAATTTCGTCGATTTCGACATGGTCTATGGCCACCGCCGCGACGTGCCGGGTTATGCCGCCGCGCTCGAGGCCTTCGACGCCCGCCTTCCCGATGTGCATCGCAAGCTGGCGCCCGGCGATCTCGTGATCCTGACGGCCGATCATGGCTGCGATCCGACTTGGCGGGGAACCGACCATACCCGCGAACGCGTGCCGATCCTTGCCTATGGCCCCGGTCTGCGCTCGCGCGATATCGGGATCCGCAGAACATATGCCGATATCGGCGAGACGGTTGCCCGGCATCTCGGTATTGCCGCCGGGCCGCATGGGAGAAGCTTTCTATGACATCGCATTTGAAGAAGGTCGAACTGCACTGCCACCTGGAAGGGGCGGCACCACCGGCGCTGACGCTGGCGCAGGCGCGCAAGTATAATATCGATCTCTCGGCTTATCTCAGCGACGGCGCCTATGTCTGGCACGATTTCGCCAGCTTCCTGGAGTGCTACGACAAGGTGTCGGAGGTCTACAAAAGCGAGGAAGACTACGCACTTCTGACCGAAACCTATCTCGAAGAGCTTGCCAGCATCGGCACGATCTATAGCGAGCTGATCGTGTCACCCGATCACGGTAAGCGCATCGGTCTCGGGGCCGAAGCCTATATTGCCGGCGTTTGCGAAGGTATCCGGCGAGCCAGGGAAGCTCACGGCATCGAGGCAAGGCTGATCGTCACCGGCGAGCGCCACTTCGGCCCCGAGAGCGTGATCGGGGCAGCGGAATATGCCGCCAAAGCGAAGAACCCGCTGATAACAGGCTTCAACCTCGCCGGCGAAGAGCGGATGGGCCGCGTTGCCGATTATGCCCGGGCCTTCGATATTGCGCGCGATGCCGGTCTTGGCCTGACGATCCATGCCGGTGAGGTCTGCGGTGCCTTCAGCGTCGAGGATGCACTCAATGACGTACGCCCTTCGCGGATCGGCCATGGTGTCCGCGCAATCGAGAACCCCGACCTCGTCAAGCGGCTTGCCGATCAAGGCGCTGTTCTGGAAGTCTGCCCCGGATCGAACATCGCGCTCAAGGTTTTCCCTGATTTCGCGGCGCATCCCCTGCGGAAACTGAAGGAAGCGGGCGTACGCGTGACCATCAGCTCCGACGATCCGCCGTTCTTCCACACGTCGCTGAAGCGGGAATACGAGCTGGCCTCGGAGGCCTTCGGCTTCAGCGACAGTGAAATCAACGATCTGACCCGGACGGGTATCGAGGCGGCCTTTGTTGATGAGGAGACGCGGCGGGCACTGCTTGCCAGGCTCTGAGGCCGCCGGACTGGGGATCATCCTCTGAAAATCGCCTGCACTCTTGCAGTCCGGGCGATTTCCATGGAAGAAACGTCCGATAACGATAATCAGAGGAAGGCTTGGCCATGGAAGGCGTCACCGTCATCGATCACCCGCTTGTTCAGCACAAACTGACCATCATGCGGCGCAAGGAGACATCGACGGGCAGCTTCCGCCGGTTGCTGCGCGAAATTTCCACCCTGCTCTGCTACGAGGTCACGCGCGATCTCGAGCTGACGATGGAAACCATCGAGACACCGCTGCAGACGATCGAGTCTCCGGTGCTTGAAGGTAAGAAGCTTGTTTTTGCCTCGATCCTGCGCGCCGGCAATGGCCTGCTCGAAGGCATGCTCGACTTGGTGCCCTCGGCTCGCGTCTCGCATATCGGCGTTTATCGCGATCACGAGACGCTGCAGCCGGTCGAGTATTTCTTCAAGGCACCCGAAGACATTTCCGAGCGCCTGATCATCGTCGTCGATCCGATGCTGGCCACCGGCAATTCGGCAATCGCGGCGATCGACAAGCTGAAGGAACGCGGCGCGCGCAACATCCGCTTCCTCTGCCTGCTGGCTGCCCCCGAGGGCCTGAAGAATTTCCGCGACGAGCATCCCGATGTGCCAGTCTTCACCGCTTCGATTGACAGCCATCTCAATGAGCAGGGCTACATCATGCCTGGCCTCGGCGACGCCGGCGACCGAATGTACGGAACGAAGTGATTTCAACGCCGAATTTACCAAATCAGTGCAGAAACAAGGCCCGGACAGTCGATCCGGGCCTTTTGATATCAGGCGTTAGCAACTTGTCAGCAATTATGGCGTAGCTGCTTGAAGCATGAGGCCTCGCATGATGCGCGGTTTATACAGGAAGGATTTCTGTTTCATGCTCATGCGTACGGTCATTTTCGCGAGCATTGCTGCGGCGCTGGCGACCCAGGTGCCATCGTTGTTTACGGCGACGAGCCCGGAACCCGCGAACCAGCCCATTTCAGCCAATTACGTTTCAGCCGCGCCTGATGCCGCGTCCCCTGCTGCGCCCGCTTACGGCAGCGGCACCATGCGCCTTCCGGCTGACGCACAGGGCCATTTTAGCGGCGACTTCAAGATCAATGGCAAGCCGGTGCAGGGCATGATCGATACAGGTGCCACCTATGTGGCGCTGAACGAGAGCCTGGCGCGCCGCCTCGGCTACGGCGGCAACCAGCTCGATTTCCGCTATGCGGTCAATACTGCCAACGGCCAGACGAAGGCAGCGCATGTGACGCTCGACCGCGTCGAAATCGGCGGCATTCGCGTTCAGGGCGTCGAAGCCTTCGTGCTGAAGGACGATGCGCTGTCCCAGACGCTTGTCGGCATGAGCTTCCTGAAGAAGCTGCAGTCCTACTCGGTCGCCGATGGCTCGCTAAGCCTCAAGCAGTAATCAGACGCGGCCGGAGATGACGGCGGGCAGATTGGGTTTGCCGCTGGCTATGCGATAGGTGGCGAGAATACCGGCTGCAGCCTTTGCGGCCGCAGTTTCATCTGCTGCGTGAACTGTTGCAACCGGTTGCCCCTTTTCGACCTGCGTTCCAAGCGGCATGAGATCGGAGAAGCCGACACTGTGGTCGATCTTGTCCGAAGGGTGTCTGCGCCCGCCGCCGAGATCGATGACGGCCATTCCAACGTCTCTGGCGTTGCAACTGGAAAGCCAGCCGCTCTCGGGCGCCAGGACCGTTTTCTGGACAGCGGCGGCCTTCAGATACTTGGATGGTTTCTCGACGAAGTCAGCTGGGCCGCCGAGCACGCTCACCATGCGCCCAAATATTTCGGCGGCGCGTCCCGAGGAGAGCGCGCTGCGCGCCATTGCCTCGCCTTCCGGCAACGAGGTGGAAACGCCGCTGCTCACCAAGATCTCTGCGGCAAAGGCAAGCACGATCTCTTCCAACCGCGTGCCGGACTTCTTGCCGGCGAGAAAATCGAGGCAGTTCCAGATTTCGACGGCATTACCGGCGGCATCGGCCAGAGGCTGGTTCATGTCGGTGATCAGTGCCGATGTCTTGACGCCGGCGCCGTTGGCAACTTCGACCAGCGCGGCCGCAAGGATGATCGCTTCCTCATGATCCGTCATGAAGGCGCCGTTTCCCGTCTTGACGTCGAGCACCAGGGTCTGCAGCCCGGCCGCCAGCTTCTTGGATAGGATGGACGCGGTGATCAGCGGAACTGAATCGACGGTCGCCGTGACATCGCGCACGGCATAAAGCCTGCCATCCGCAGGCGCCAAGGATCCGGTCTGGCCGATGATGGCGCAACCGGCATCTTTGACGGCTTTTCGGAACAAGGCTGCGTCAGGCGTAATTCCATAGCCGGGAATGGATTCCAGCTTGTCGAGCGTTCCGCCGGTATGGCCAAGACCACGACCCGATATCATTGGAACGGCGAGACCGCAGGCGGCGGCGATCGGAGCCAGCATCAGCGAGACGTTATCGCCGACACCGCCTGTGGAATGCTTGTCGGCGATCGGCCGGTCGATGTCTCTCCAGTCGAGCATATCGCCCGACCGCGCCATGGAGAGCGTCAGCGCCACCGTCTCGGCGCGGGTCATGCCCTTGAACCAGACGGCCATGGCAAAAGCGCCGATCTGGCCTTCCGATAGACGTCCGGCCGAGAGGGCTGCGATGAACGCCTCGATCTCTTCGGTGGAGAGCGTCTCACCGTTTCGCTTGCGCCGTATGATCTCCTGCGGAATCATGCTCAGTAGCTCGAGGCCTTGGCGGGCGCCGGCTGCGTACCACCAAGCACCGCCAGGATATCGTCGAGAACGCCAGAAGCGCCGAACCGGAAGGTCGACGGCATCGGCCAGTCCGGCGTCATGATTGTTTCAGCCAGGCTCAGATAGAGTGCTGCGTCTGCGACAGAGCCGATGCCCCCGGCAGGCTTG
Source organism: Rhizobium sp. 10N427 (assembly GCF_056394605.1). NCBI lineage: Bacteria > Pseudomonadati > Pseudomonadota > Alphaproteobacteria > Hyphomicrobiales > Rhizobiaceae > Rhizobium > Rhizobium sp. 10N427. The sequence goes on from NZ_JBFTID010000004.1 coordinate 313,238, forward strand.
AAGCCGACCTTTCTGCCGCTCTGGCGAATGGCGCGAAGCATGATATCGGCAGCCTCGAGGGTGGCGTTGACAGCGACCTTACCGGTCGATGTCTTGATGAAATCCGCCCCGGCCTCGATCGCCAGTTCGGAGGCACGGCGGATCAATGCCGGATCCTTGATCTCACCCGTCTCAAGGATCACCTTCAGCAGCGCGCTGCCGCACTCGGCGCGGATCGCCGCAACCATGTGGGTCACGGCTTCTTCGTTGCCCGCGAGGAACTTCTTATAAGGAATGACCAGATCGATCTCGTCGGCGCCATCGGCGATCGCTTCGCGCGTTTCGGCCGCGACATCGGCAATTTCCATGTCGCCCGAGGGGAAATTGACGACCGTTGCGATCCTGACCTTGTGACCCTTGCCGAGTACTGTGCGGGCACGCGCAACGAAACGCGGCCAGATGCAGATCGCAGCGCTATTGCCATAAGGCGTTTGCGCGCGTTCGCAGAGCGCATCAATCTGCGCTTCGGTGCAATCGTCCTTGAGGTTCGTCAGGTCGAGCAGGGAGAGCGCGACAGCCGCTGTCTCCTTGTGCGTATGATTAGTCATTGTTGCTTCCTCCACCCGCGACCATTTCCTTGAGGATGGCTGCGAGACGCGCGCCGCCAACGGGCGCCATGTCTTTCGTTTCGTCGTGGCTGAGTTCGGCACCAGTCATGCCGGCTCCATAATTGGTGATTACCGAAGCTGCCGCAACCCTGAGGCCCAACATTCGGGCGATGATCACTTCCGGCACGGTCGACATGCCGACGGCATCGGCGCCGAGAATGCGCGCCATGCGGATTTCCGCCGGCGTTTCGAAGCTCGGACCGGAGAACCACATATAGACGCCCTGCGACAGCGTGATGCCGAGCTTTTCGGCGGCCTTGCGCATCGAGATGGAGAGTTCCGCATCATAGGCATTGGTCATGCCGACGAAGCGGTGATCACTCTCCTCGCCGATCAGCGGGTTGACGCCGGAATAGTTGATGTGGTCGGTGATCTGCATCACTGATCCTGGCGGCATGTCCTCGCGCAGCGATCCCGCCGAGTTGGTCAGGAACAGCGACTGAACGCCGAGGTCTTTCAGCACCTTGATCGGTAGCCGCATGGCATTGGCATCGCCCTTCTCATAGAAGTGCACACGGCCGGACAGCATGATGACGGGGATGCCGCCGAGGCGGCCGGCAACAACCTCGCCTGCATGGCCGGATACGGCGCTGACCGGGAAACCGGGCAGATCCCTGTAGGCAATGCGAACCGGGTTCTCCAGCTCGCCGACGAGCGAACCGAGACCCGAACCGAGAATGATTCCGTGCCGCGGCAGGAGCCCGCCGAGCTTGCCGGCGAGCAGGTCCGTTGCCGCGTTCATCCGAGTTCGGTCTCGAAGCTGAAGGGCAGAAGCTCCTCCATGGTCATGGTCTTCTTCACGCCGACTTCGTCACAAAGATAGATCTTGGTGTCCTTGGAGGCAAATTCCGAGATCTTCTGTCGGCAGCCGCCGCAGGGCGGGCAGAGCGGCAGCTTCTCGGCGATGACGGCCATTTCGACGATCTTCTTGGCGCCGCCCATGATCATGGCACTGATTGCCGTCGGTTCGGCACACCAGCCCTGCGGGAAGGACAGGTTCTCGATGTTGGCGCCGGTATAGATCTTGCCGTCCTCGGCGCGGATTGCCGCGCCGACGGGGAATTTCGAATAGGGGGCGTGGGCGAAGGCCATGGCGCCGCGTGCGGCTTCGAACAGATCGTGGGACATGGTTTAACGTTCCTTCGTATAGGGCACGCCGCCGGCCTTCGGCGGGGTTGCGACGCCGATGAAACCGGCGAGCAGCACGCAGGTGAGGATATAGGGCAGTGCCTGGAAAATCTGCACCGGCACTTCGCCGATCAGCGGCACTTCCTTGCCCTGCATGAAGTTTGCCAGCGCATCGAGGAAGCCGAAGAGCAAGCAGGCGAACATGACCGGGACCGGCTTCCACTTGGCGAAGACGAGTGCTGCCAGCGCGATATAGCCCTTGCCGGCCGACATGTCCTTGATGAAGGCCGCCGACTGGGCGATGGCCAGATAGGTGCCGGAGAAGCCGCAGAGAATACCGGCGCACATCACGGCGCGGTAGCGCAGCCATGTGACCGAAATGCCGGCGGTATCGACCGCGCCCGGGTTTTCACCGACAGCACGCAGGCGAAGGCCGAAACGCGTGCGGTAGAGGATCCACCAGGACAGCGGCACAGCGACGAAAGCCAGGTAGGTCAGGACGTTGTTGCCGGAGATGACATTGGCATAGAGCGGGCCGATGACCGGTACTTCGCGCATCGCATCGGCGCCGGGCAGCGTGATCGGCGTGAAACGGGCGTCGCCCGCCAGCTGCGGCGTACGTCCGCCCTGCCCGAACCAGGCCTGACCGAGCACGATGGTGATGCCTGCGACGAAAAAGTTGATGGCGACGCCCGAGATGATCTGATTGCCGCGATTGGTGATCGAGGCAAAACCATGGACGAGGCTGAGGGCCACGGAGCAGAGCACGCCCGCGACGAGGCCGAGCCATGCCGAGTCCGTGATGTAGGCGACGCAGGCAGCGGCAAAGGCCGAGCCCAGCATCTTGCCTTCGAGGCCGATATCGAAGACGCCGGCGCGTTCCGAGAAGAGACCGGCGAGCGCGGTGAAGATCAGCGGGATCGACAGGCGGATCGTCGAGCTGAGAACGCTGATGAAGATGTCATAGTAATCCATCGTGCGCCCTCACTTGCCCTTGAACTGCTGATAGATGCGGACCAGCGCCGGGCGGAACATATATTCGAGCGCACCGGCAAACAGGATGACCAGACCCTGGATGACCAGGATCATCTCACGTGTGATGTTCGGCATCTCGAAGGAGATCCAGTCGCCGCCCTGATAGAGGATGCCGAAGAGGATTGCCGCCAGAATGATGCCGACAGGGTGGTTTCGCCCCATCAGCGATACGGCGATACCGACGAAGCCTGCACCACCGACGAATTCGACCTGCAGACGCGCCGAAGCGCCCATCACCGGGTTCAATGCCATCATGCCTGCCAAGGCACCCGAGAGCAGCATGGCGATCATGACGGTCCGTGCGTAGGGAATACCGGCATAGGCGGCAGCCGTCGGGCTGACGCCGAGCGTGCGCATCTCGAAGCCGAGCTTGGTGCGCCAGATCAGCAGCCAGACCAGCCAGGCAACGACAAGCGCGATAACGAAGGAGACGTTGAACGGGGCCGCGCCGAGCTTGCCGCCGAACATTTCCATGACCCAGCCGAGCTTCGGCAGCTGGCCACCATCGAGGAAAGTGCGCGTTTCAGGGGCCATCTTGCCGGGTACGATCAGCACATGTACCAGCAGGTACACCATCAGCGCCGCGCCGATATAGTTGAACATGATGGTGGTGATGACGATGTGGCTGCCGCGCTTGGCCTGCAGATAGGCCGGAATGAAGGCCCATGCAGCACCGAAAATACCGGCGCCGATGACGGCGAGCGGCATCGTCACGTACCAGGGCACGTACTTATCGAGGGCGAGTGCCACCAGCGCACAGCCGAGACCGCCGAGATAGGCCTGTCCTTCGGAACCGATATTGAAGAGGCCCGCATGGATGGCGACGGCGACCGAGAGGCCGGTGAAGATGAAGCTCGTCGCATAGAACAGCGTGAAGCCGATGCCTTCGCCGCTCCCGAGCGCGCCCTCGATCAGCAGCGACAGCGCGTCGAGCGGGCTCTCGCCGATCAGCCAGACAACGAAGCCGGAGATCAGGAAGGCGACGAGGAGATTCAAGATTGGGATCAGGCCGTAATTGATCCATTTGGGCAGTGGGACTGAAGCAGTGCTCATAAAGGCCTCACGCGGCAATGCCGGCCATCATCAGGCCGAGGGTCTGTTCACCGGCATCGGGCGTCTTCTCGCCGACGACATGGCCGGCAAACATGACAAGGATACGGTCTGAAAGGGAGCGGATTTCATCGAGCTCGACGGAGACGAGCAGGATCGCCTTGCCCGCGTCGCGCATCTCGATGATCCGGCGATGGATGAACTCGATGGCGCCGATATCGACGCCGCGGGTCGGCTGACCGATGATCAGGGCTGCCGGATCACGCTCGATTTCACGGGCAACGACGATCTTCTGCTGGTTGCCGCCGGAGAAATTCGCGGTCTTCAGCCGCGGGTTCGGCGGGCGAATGTCGTATTTTTCGATCTTTTCCATGGCATCCTTGCGGATCGCATCGAGATCGAGAATCGGACCTTTGCTGTAGGCCGGATTGCGGTGATAGCCGAGGACCGAGTTTTCGTATTCCTCAAACTTGAGAACCAGGCCCATGTGATGGCGGTCTTCGGGAATATGGGCGAGACCGAGCTCGCGCAGACGCGCCGGATCTGCCTTTTCGATCGACTGGCCATCGAGCAGAATTTCTCCCGAGGCGGGCTTGCGGATACCAGCGATCGCTTCCAGCAGCTCCGACTGGCCGTTGCCGGCAACGCCGGCAATGCCGACGATTTCTCCGGCGCGGACGTCGAAGGAGACGTTATCGACCATGGTGACGCCGCGGTTGTCCTTCACCGTCAGGTTCTTGACCGACAGGATGACCTTGCCTGGATTGGCCTCGCCCTTCTGGACGCGCAGCAGCACGCGGCGGCCGACCATCAGCTCGGCGAGTTCCTCGACCGTCGTTTCCGAGGTCTTGCGGGTCGCCACCATCTCGCCGCGGCGCATGACCGACACCGTATCGGTGATCGCCATGATCTCGCGCAGCTTGTGGGTGATGAGAATGACCGTCTTGCCCTGGTCGCGCAGCACCTTGAGGATGCGGAAGAGGTGATCTGCCTCGGCAGGCGTCAGAACGCCCGTCGGCTCGTCGAGGATCAAGATCTCGGCGCCTCGATACATCGCTTTCAGGATTTCGACGCGCTGCTGCAGGCCGACGGGAAGCTGCTCGATCAGCGCATCCGGGTTGACCTCCAGGCCGTATTCCTTTTCCAGCCGCTTCAGCTCGGCGCGCGCCGCAGCAACGCCACGGGCGAGCAGCGCTCCGCCTTCAGCGCCGAGCATGATGTTCTCGAGCACCGTGAAATTGTCGACCAGCATGAAGTGCTGGTGCACCATGCCGATACCGGCGGCGATTGCCGTCTGGCTGTCGCGGATCGAGATCGGCGCGCCATTGACACGGATTTCGCCGGCGTCGGCATGATAGAAACCGTAGATGATCGACATCAATGTCGACTTACCGGCACCGTTTTCGCCGATGATGCCATGGATAGACCCCTTGGCAACGGTAAGATTGATGTCCTTGTTCGCGTGGACGGCACCGAATTTCTTATCGATGCCCACGAGTTCGATTGCGGGCGTGTCTGTCACAGCAGGCTCCAAATAAGAAAAGGGCGTATGGCGGTAAAATCAACACGCCATACGCCCATCTCAATCGCGGATCACTTCGGGCAAGCGTTGTCCGTGGTGTAGTCGTGAACCTTGATGGTTCCTGCGATGATGTCAGCCTTTGCCTTGTCGACAGCGGCCTGCATTTCCGGGGTGATCAACGCCTTGTTGTTGTCGTCGATCGCAGCCGCGACGCCGTCTTCCTTGACGCCGAGAGCCTGAACGCCACCGGTGAACTTGTCTGCCTTGGTGTCGGCATAAGCGTTGTAGACAGCCAGGTCGACGCGCTTGACCATCGAGGTCAGGACGGAGCCCGGATGCAGGTAGTTCTGGTTGGAGTCGACGCCGATCGACAGCTTCTTGTTGTCGGCAGCGGTCTGGAGAACGCCGAGACCGGTTGCGCCAGCTGCCGCGTAAACGACGTCAGCGCCCTGGTCGATCTGGTTCTTGGTGAGCTCGCCACCGCGAACCGGGTCGTTCCATGCAGCACCCGTGGTGCCGGTCATGTTCTGGAACACTTCGACGTCGGCCTTGACCGAGCGTGCGCCCTGCTCATAGCCGCATTCGAACTTGCGGATCAGCGGGATGTCCATGCCGCCAACGAAGCCGACCTTGCCGGTCTTCGATGCCAGGCCGGCGAGAACGCCAACGAGGAAGGAGCCTTCTTCTTCCTTGTAGACGACCGAGCGGACGTTCGGCTTGTCGACGACGGCGTCAACGATGATGAACTTGGTGTCCGGGAATTCTGCAGCGACCTTTTCGATTGCCGAGGTCCAGGCGAAGGAAACGGCGACAACCGGATTGAAGCCGCGGCTTGCGAAGTTGCGGATTGCCTGCTCGCCCTGCGTATCGCCTGTTGGTTCGAAGTCGCGGTAAGCGATACCGGTTTCCTTCTTGAACTTCTCAGCGCCATTGTAGGCAGCTTCGTTGAAGGACTTGTCGAACTTTCCGCCGGTGCCGTAAACCAGAGCCGGCTTGACGTCGGCGGCGAGCGCCGTCGTGGACATCGCGGCCACGGCCAAAAGCGAAAGGAGGGTTTTTTTCATGAGTTGCAGCCCTGTTGTTGCTATTTGTTTGGGGTCCTCCCGCAAGCCTTCTTCGAGGCATGTCTGCGGAACCACCGGCCTCCCCCCGGAGACCTGGCTTCGCGCATCCTTGCATGGCTGAATGAAAATTTCACGAGAAATTTTTCGGGTGGTAAAAATTTGCCGGGGATGCCGAAAAACAGTTCAATCAGGCTGATTCCTGCGCAAAAGCCGCCAACAAACTGCTTTTTCGGTGATCAGGCCGTGAACCGGCCTGCAACCGGGGGCTTCTTATATCCGACCATCCAGAGCAGCAGCGCCAGCACCAGAAACACGCCGAAAGCGGGCTGCAACATCAGCCACTGGAAAATGAAGGTGTAGAAGCGCGGATGAACATAATAGGCGATCGACGATTGCAGCGCCACCAGCGAAGCGGGGCTGACATCCTGCCAGGCATCCCCCATGGGCGTCATCACCACAGCTGAGGCCGCGACCGACTGGATGGAATCGATGGTTCCCGCGATCACCGCAACGGCAAGCGCGACAAGACTACTCAAACGCAACAAGAAACGCATAAAACCCTCCGGCGCACTCATGCCGAAAACCCCGGCCAGCCACGCCATTTTCCACCCTCACAAGCAGGATAAATCCGAGCCTTCTAAAGTGCAATGGATGACGCGAGCGGAGTTTTATCCGAAGAAGTCAAAAAACTGTTAGATTTAGGTTGATCCCCGAAAATTCATCGGTATATATCGCGCCGTTCCAACGATTTGTGTTTGACGATGCAGATCGAAATAGCAGGACAGGTGGCCGAGTGGTTTAAGGCGCACGCCTGGAACGCGTGTGTGCGTGAAAGCGTACCGTGGGTTCGAATCCCACCTTGTCCGCCATTTTCCTTTTCGTTTCCTCGACGTGTGCTTGAAGCAGGTGCCGCGCCGCATATGTTCCTGCGGATGAATGACGGGACGCTACCGCCTGAGACATCAGGGCTTACCAGCCTTCGCCAGAGACTGCGCGTGCTCTATCTGGGGCGCGAAGAGAAGGCGATCACGTTTCAGGCCGTTCTGGCTGTCGTCGATCTCGCAATTCTTGCCTTCTTCGTTCTTGGTCCTTATCTGCGCTCGGGCCCATCCTATCTGATCATCGACTACTCGATTGCCGTCTGGATCGGGCTCGAGCTTTGTGCGCGGGCGCTGATCGAACGCAATCTCGGCGACTGGCTGAAGAGGCCGATTACCTGGATCGACATATTCGTGCTGCTGACGCTGCTGTTGCCGGAGTTGCTGTTCAACTTCGCCTTCCTGCGGGCAATCCGCATCTGGACGATCGGCCAGAGCGCGCTTCTCAAAGTTCTGCTTCGCTATTGCGGTTTGAGGCATCTGGAAGATGTGATGCGGGCGTCGATCAACGTCATCGTCTTTCTGTTTCTCGTCACGGGCTTTGTCTACACGTTCTTTTTCCGCGGCCTTCCCGGCATCACTGGCCTCGTGGACGCTCTTTATTTTACGGTTGCGACAGTGACGACAACGGGTTTCGGGGACATCACCCTGCCGGGAACACTCGGCAAGCTGACGTCGATCGTGACGATGATCATCGGCATCTCTCTGTTCGTGCGCCTGGCTCAGGCCGTCGTACGTCCGTTCAAAGTGACGTTTCCCTGCCCGCAATGCGGGTTGCAGCGCCATGATGCGGATGCAGTGCATTGCAAGGCCTGCGGCCATATCCTGAACATTCCCGATGAAGGGGCATGAGAGGCAGATTACCTCTCCTCACCCTCCCAGCCGAACACACTGCGGCCGCCCCATTCCAGCGAGCGCCTGAATTCTCCGGCAACGATCTCCTTGAGATCAGGCCCGGTCACGTAGCGCTCCAGCTGGCGGGACTGGTCGTCAAGGCGCTTGAGGGCCTCAAGCTCTTCCTCGCGCCCGAGGCGGCCCTTGTGAACCGCCGATTTCATGACCTTGATCGTTTCGTCATAGACCTTCAGCGGCACCGGGAACGGATGCCGGTCCTTGCCGCCATGGGCGATCGAGAAGCGGGCGGGGTCTGAAAAGCGGTAGGGAGCCCCGTGCACCACTTCGGCGACCATAGCGAGCGCCTGGACGGTGCGGGCGCCGACGCCGGGAACGAGGAGAAGCTGTTCGAAATCCTCAGGGCCACGATCGGCGGCGGCGGCCAGATTGCCGTGCAGCCGCTTCATGTTGACGTCCTTTTCGCGGACATCGTGATGCGCGGGCATGATCAGGTGCGGTAAGAGCATCTGGTCGGGCAACGGGGTAGGCTTTGCCGGGCTGAACGCCAGCGCGACGGCTTCGCGGACGATGCGGTCGGGGCCGAGCGTTGCGAGGAGATCGAGCTGTCCGGCACGCGAGCGTTCCGCCCGCTTGTCGGCGAGATTGACGATATTGCCCTGGCTGCGGCCCTCGATCGCCGCGTGCGGCGAGTTGACGAAGCTTTCCAGCCCCTCGGATAGCCAGTGATAGCGGCGGGCCTGCCTGTTGTCGCCGTTCATGCCCTGCTGAACGACCACCCACTTGCCGTCGTCGGCGACGATGAAGCCGTGCAGATAGAGATCGAAACCATCCTGCAGGGCAGCGCTATCGACCTTGGCGACAAGGCGGCTTGTCCGCGCCAGCGAGATCCCGTCGATACCGACGCGATTGCCGATCGCGGCAAGCTCATCCGGTGTGCGCCGCGATTGCGCGCCACGACCGCCGCAGACATGCAGGCCGAGCTCACCGGAGAGCGGCGTCAGCCCGCGTTTCAGCGCGCCGAGCACACTGGTGGTGATGCCAGACGAATGCCAGTCCATGCCCATGACGGCGCCGAAGGACTGGAACCAGAAAGGATGTGCGAGGCGGCGCAGGAATTCATCGCGCCCGTAGTGATGCACGATCGCTTCGGTGATCACCGCACCGAGCTTCGTCATCCGGTCGCCCAGCCATTTGGGAACCCTGCCGCCATGCAGGGGAAGATCGGCGCTGCCTGCTCTTTGAGCCATGGACGCAATTATAGCTGCGTCGCGCGGCCGAAGGAAACCGGTCCTTCAAAAAGAAAACGCCGGCTGCAAGCAGCCGGCGCCCTTGAGAGGAAAACCTCTTTGGATTATGCAGCAGCCGAAGCGTAGCTTTCGGTCGGCACTTCCGAAATCGTCTTCAGAACCTGGGAGGCGATCTGGTAAGGGCAGCCCTGCGAGTTCGGGCGGCGATCTTCCAGGTAGCCCTTGTAGTCGTTCTTGACGAAGGAGTGCGGAACGCGGATCGATGCGCCACGGTCTGCAACACCGTAGGAGAACTTGTTCCACGGAGCGGTTTCGTGCTTGCCGGTCAGACGCTTGTCGTTGTCCGGACCGTAGACAGCGATATGAGCTTCGAGGTTCTTTTCGAACTGACCCATCAGGGCCTCGAAATAGGCCTTACCGCCGACTTCGCGCATGAACTTGGTCGAGAAGTTGCAGTGCATGCCCGAGCCGTTCCAGTCGGTGTCGCCGAGCGGCTTGCAGTGATACTCGATATCGATGCCGTACTGTTCGGTCAGGCGCTGCAGCAGGTAGCGGGCCATCCAGATCTGGTCGGCAGCGCGCTTGGAGCCCTTGCCGAAAATCTGGAATTCCCACTGGCCCTTGGCAACTTCAGCGTTGATGCCTTCATGGTTGATGCCGGCAGCAAGGCACTGGTCGAGATGCTCTTCGACGATTTCGCGAGCGACCGGGCCAACGTTGGAGGAACCGACGCCGCAGTAATACGGACCCTGCGGAGCCGGGTAGCCCTGCTCCGGGAAGCCGAGCGGACGGCCGTTCTCGTAGAAGAAATATTCCTGCTCGAAACCGAACCAAGCATCTTCGTCGTCGAGGATGGTTGCGCGGCTGTTGGAAGGATGCGGGGTGACGCCGTCGGGCATCATGACTTCGCACATGACGAGGACGCCGTTGGTACGGGCCGGGTCAGGATAGATAGCGACCGGCTTCAGCACGCAATCCGAGCTGCGGCCTTCAGCCTGCATCGTCGAGGAGCCATCGAAGCCCCAGAGCGGAAGCTGTTCCAGGGTCGGAAATTCAGCAAATTCCTTGACCTGCGTCTTGCCGCGCAGATTCGGTACCGGAGTGTACCCATCGAGCCAGATGTACTCGAGCTTATACTTTGTCATTGGCCAGTCTCTCAAACGTGTGCGTGTCACAAATCCTGAGGGTGCGTTTCACCAGCGGATGCACAGTACCAAGCACGTGGCGTGCCAGTTTGGCGGACGCGCCCGAGGGTGCGTCAAAACGCGCAGGCAGGGAGACCGCGGCGCAAGGCGTTAACTTTCAATAAAAGCTTGGGGTTAGACGGGAACCGGGCCGATAACGGCGCGTTTTTCTTTTGAAAGTGCAAACGCCTGAAAAAGATGCAGGAGCGCCATCGTATTTCGCGCACTTTATCAATCGCTTACGGAGAGCACAGCAATTGGCGATATTTTGTGCAATTTGCATAATTCATGTGCAATCTGCTATTATGACAGTCCGACTAAACGACGAATGTCGATAAGGGAAGGCAAATAGGATGCCGATAAACGTTCATGGCGAAACCGCCAAGATCTACCAGTTTCCGGTGAAATTGCGCCGCGCCGGCGAACGCTTCGGCGCCCGTCAGCCGCTGGATATCGATCCGGATATTTGCGATGCCGCTTTCGACAGCTGGTATCATCAGGATGCGATCCGCGAGGACGAAGAGAATAGCCGCAAGCCGCAGGCTTAAACGAAAACTGCCTGATCAACGCGATCTTCGCTTCCGAAGATCTTGAGATACCGCTCAACCTCGCCCGGTTCACCGGTGGCTTTTTGAGGATTGTCGGAGAGTTTGACGGCCGGCCGACCATTGGCGTCGCTGACCTTGCAGACAATCGAGATCGGATCGAGGCCGGACATATCGATGGGCGCGCAGCCCACGAAATCGTTGGTGAGGTTCGTCCCCCAACCGAAGCTCATGCGAACACGGCCCTCGAAATGCTTGTAGGTGTCGATAATCGCATCGACATCCATGCCATCCGAAAAAATCAGGAGCTTCTGGCGCGGATCGCGGCCCATCTTCTTCCACCATTCGATGATCTTCTCGCCGCCTTCGACCGGCGGCGCGCTGTCCGGGCGGAAACCGGTCCAGTCGGCAACCCATTCCGGCGCATCACGCAGGAAAGCGGCAGTGCCGAAGGCATCCGGCAGAACGATCAGAAGATTGCCGCCATAAAGCCGGTTCCAATCGCGCAGAACCTTGTAGGGCGCCTTGCGCAGGTCGTCGTCGGTCTCCGCGAGGGCCGCGGCCACCATCGGCAGCTCGTGGGCGTTGGTGCCAACGGCTTCGAGATCGGAATCCATGGCAAGCAGAACGTTGCTGGTGCCGGTGAAGGCCGGGCCAATGCCTTCCTTTAGCGCTTCAACGCACCAGCGCTGCCACAGGAAGCTGTGGCGGCGGCGCGTGCCGAAGTCGGAGATGCGCAAGCCGGGCAATTCCTTCAGGCGCTCGACCTTCGACCACATGCGTGCTTTGGCACGGGCATAGAGAACATCCAGGGTAAACGGTCCAAGCGCCTTCATCGCCGAGCGCGACCGCAGCTCGTTGATGATGGCGAGCGCCGGTATTTCCCACATCGTGGTTTCCTTCCACGAGCCGTGGAAATCCAGGACGTACTGGCCGTCTTTCTTCGACAGTTCATATTCCGGCAGCTGGAAGTGCGAGAACCAGGCGAGGAATTCGGGCTCGAAGATCTGGGCGCGGCCATAGAAGCTGTTACCGGCCAGCCAGATCATCTCTTTCTTGGAAAGGCGAAGAGTGCGCGCGTGATCCAGCTGCTCGCGCAATTCGCCCTCGTCGATCTCTTCGGCGAGATGCACGCGTTTGGTGCGGTTGATCAGCGTGAAGGTCGCATTCACATCCGGATAGAGCTTCCAGATCATCTGCAGCATCAAAAGCTTGTAGAAGTCGGTGTCGATCAGACTGCGGACGATGGGGTCCAGCTTCCAGGCGTGGTTATAAACCCGTCTTGCGATATCGGTCTTGGCCATGCTCCACCCCATACCAATCCGGTCGGGGGCCACCGCTGCGGCCGGCACACGACGACCGGCTCGTGCGCCTTCTTATCGAAAAATCAGCGGCCAAAGTCCAGTGCAAATACAAAGCCCTGCCGTCCGGGACGGCAGGGCTTGCGATGACCGCCAGACCCATGCGCGGTTATTGCGCGGAAGGTGTTGCCGGCGCGTTGGGCTGCGCGCTACCTGCAGGGGGCGTTTCCGTCGGCACCGCGGTGCCGTTCTGCAGCGATGGTGATGTCGGCTCTGCAGGTTGCTGCGACTGCATCTGCTGGCCGGGCTGCTGCGGAGCGACTTCGCTTGCCTCACGCCCGCCCCAGATCTCCACTGGAATCCAGACGATGAACGCGAGCACCAGAGCGACGATCAGAACCGTCAGGACACGGCGGCCGGTCCGGCCCTGTTTGGCCTTGACCGGAGAAATCTGTTCTTCCTCGTGCAGCTTGCCATCGGATTTTTCCCAACGGGTTTCCATCTGATGCGCCATTCATGTCTCCTTCCGGTAAGCGGACAGCCGGAATGCGGCCTGCCCGAAAGCTTCCGGTGAGAACAACGAAGAGAAACGGCAAATGTTCCCGGCCGGACCGGTCAGTATCCCGCGCCGCGATCGACGAGGAACTGCAGCGGCTCGCCCTTTTCGAAGCGGACGATCTGCTGCTCGACATGCCGGAAGAGCGCGTTTTCTTCCGAGATCGCGGCGTCGTGTGGCGTGATGAAGACGCTGTCGAGACCCCAGAGCGGATCGTCAGCCGGCAGCGGCTCGACTTCGAAGACGTCGAGCGATGCGCCGCCGAGGATACCGCCTTCGATGGCCGCGACGATATCGCTCTGGACCTGGCTCTTGCCGCGCCCGGCATTGATGAAAACAGGTTTGCCGAGCGCGCCGCCCTGGCGCAGCTTCCTGAACAGGCCGGCGTTATAGAAACCCGTCGTTTCAGGCGTCAGCGGCAAAAGGCCGACGAGAATGTCGGTCTTCGACAGAAAGACATCGAGTTCGGCGGCATCGAATGTATCGATACCGTCGAGATCTTTTCTGGTGCGCGACCAGCCGATGACGTTGAAGCCCATGACCTTGAGCTTGCGGACGGCATCCTGTCCGAGCACGCCAAGACCCATGACGCCGACGGTGATTTCGGCAGCTTCTGGCGGCGCCATCTTGCCCCAGATCCGATCACGCTGATGCCGATCGTGCCCGCGCTGATCGCGCAGATGCATCAGGCACTGCATCACCACCCATTCGCTCATCCGCACCGTCAGGCTGCGATCGACGAAGCGGACGATCGGCACGTCGGGCAGGCCCGGCAGCGTCATGATGCTGTCGACGCCGGCCCCGCCGGAGAAAATGATCTTCAGGTTCGGCGCCCGGTCGAAAAGGTCAGCATCCGGCTTCCAGAGCAGCGCGTATTCGCAGGCGCTGATATCCCTTCCCTTGCTCGTGGGATCGGCGAGGCTGATGCTGCCGCGATCCGCAAAGGCGGTTTTCAGGATGCGGGCGATACCTTCAGGATTGAACTTGAGATCGACGAGAACGGGCGGTCTTGCGGACATGGTCTTCTTTACTGCTGAACGGCAGGCGTCGGCACTGCCTCGATGTTGAACGCGGCGGCCATCAGCGCCTTGGTGTAATCGTCCTTCGGCGCCTGGAATATCTCCGCAGACGGCCCCTGCTCCACCACCTTGCCGAAGCGCATGACGATGACATCGTTGGCGAGCGCTTTGACGACTTTCAGGTCGTGACTGATGAAGAGATAGGCGAGGTCATGCTTTTTCTGTAGATCGCGCAGCAGATCGACCACTTGGGCCTGGACGCTCATATCGAGCGCCGATGTCGGCTCGTCGAGCATGACGAAGCGCGGCTTCAGCACCATGGCGCGGGCAATGGCGATGCGCTGCCGCTGGCCGCCGGAGAATTCGTGCGGGTATCGCCAGCGTGTCAACGGATCGAGGCCGACCTCTTCCAGCGCCCAGCAGACGCGCTGGTCACGATCTTCGTGCGAGAGCGAGCGCTCGTGCACCTTCAGGCCTTCGGCGATGATATCGCCGACCGACATGCGGGGGCTGAGCGAACCATAAGGATCCTGGAAGACCACCTGCAACTGATTGCGCAGCGGCCGCATCTGCGTGAACGAATAGCTGGCTATATCCTTGCCGACAAAGCTGATGCGGCCCTTAGACGAGATCAGCCGGGTGAGCGCCAGGCCGAGCGTGGTCTTGCCCGAGCCGGATTCGCCGACGACGCCGAGCGTCTGGCCGGCCCGCAGCGACAGGTCGATGCCATCGACTGCCTTGACGTGATCGACCACGCTGCGCATTAGCCCTGCCTTGATCGGAAACCAGACGCGGATATCCGAGCCTTCCATAACGACAGGCTTCGTCAGATCGGCCATCGGCGGCTCGCCACGCGGCTCGGAGGCCAGGAGGTGACGGGTATATTCGTGCTGCGGCCGGGTGAAGACCTCCTCGACCGTACCGGTCTCGACGATCTTGCCCTTGGTCATGACGCAGACGCGGTCAGCGAACTTGCGGACGATACCGAGGTCATGGGTGATGAACAGCATGGACATGCCATGCTCGCCCTTCAGCTTGCGCAGTAGTTCAAGAATTTGCGCCTGCACCGTGACGTCGAGCGCCGTCGTCGGCTCGTCGGCGATCAGCAGTTCCGGGCGGTTGGCGAGCGCCATGGCGATCATCACGCGCTGGCGCTGGCCGCCCGACAGCTCATGCGGATAGGCCTTGAGGCGCTTTTCCGGCTCGCGGATACCGACCTGGTTGAGGAGCTCCAGCACGCGCTTGCGCGCCGCTGCACCCGTGACGCCCTGATGCAGGTCGAGGATTTCGGCAATCTGCTTTTCGATCGAATGAAGCGGATTGAGCGAGGTCATCGGCTCCTGGAAGATCATCGTGATGTCGTTGCCGCGCACCTGGCGCAGCTCCTTGTCCGATGCCTTCAGCAGGTCCCTGCCCTTGAACAGAATCTGCCCCGTCGGGTGACTTGCCGTCGGATAGGGAAGCAGCCGCAGGACGGAGTTGGCCGAGACGGATTTGCCGGAGCCTGATTCACCGACCAGTGCCACTACTTCGCCCTTGCGGATATCGAAGGAAATGTGATCCACAGCCAGCGATGTTTCGCCACCCTGATGAAAGGCAACCGAGAGATCGCGGACCGAGAGGAGGGTTTCGGGGCTCTCGCTCATTGGAACGTCTTTCTTGGGTCGAAGGCATCGCGGACCGCCTCGCCGATGAAGATCAGCAGCGAGAGCATGATCGACATGGCGAAGAAGGCGGTGAGCCCCAGCCATGGCGCCTGCAGGTTTGACTTGCCCTGGGCGATCATCTCACCCAGCGACGGCGAGCCGGGCGGCATGCCGAAGCCCAGGAAGTCCAGCGAGGTCAGCGTGGTGATCGATCCCGAGAGGATGAAAGGCAGGAAGGTCAGGGTCGCGACCATGGCGTTTGGCAGCAGGTGGCGCCACATGATCGTGCGGTTGTTGACGCCAAGCGCCCGGGCGGCACGCACATATTCGAAGTTTCGGGCGCGGAGGAACTCGGCGCGGACGATGCCGACAAAACCAACCCAGGAGAACAGCAGCATGATGCCGAGTAGCACGAAGAAGCCGGGCGGCAGGATCGCGGCGATGATCAGCAGGATGTAGAGGACCGGCATCGACGACCATATCTCGATGAAGCGCTGCAGGAGCAGGTCGGTCCAGCCGCCGAAATAGCCTTGCACCGCGCCGGCGGTGACGCCGACGACGGCCGAGCAGATGGTCAGTGCCAGGCCGAAGAGCACCGAGATGCGGAAGCCGTAGATGACGCGCGCCAGCACGTCGCGGGCTTGGTCGTCCGTGCCCAGCCAGTTGAGATTGCCGTAGTTGCAGTTCGGGTCGTTGACGCCCTGCGGATAACCGGCGCAGCGTTCCTCGGCGCCCATCAGCCAGAAGGGGGCGGTCGGGGCGGAATGCGGGATGTTCGAATTGACCGAGCGGTAGGAATAGCGGATCGGCGGCCAGATCATCCAGCCATTGGCATTGATCTCATCGGTGATGACATCCGAGCGGTAATCGGTCTCGGCGAGGAAGCCGCCGAACTTCTCTTCCGGATAATCGACGACGACAGGAAAGAGAATCTCCCCCTTGTAGGAAGCGATGATCGGCTTGTCGTTGGCGATGAATTCGGCAAACAGGCTGAGGATGAACAGCACCATGAACAGCCACAGGGACCAGTAGCCGCGTCCATTGGCGCGGAAATTCCGCCAGCGGCGGATATTGGTCGGCGACAGCAGGCCCTTGCGCGGCGGTTTGACGGGTGTGGCGGTAGCGGGATTGGCGGCGGTATCCATCAGACATCCCTCCGCTCGAAATCGATGCGCGGATCGATCCAGGTATAGATCAGGTCCGAGATCAGGCCGACGAAGAGCCCAAGCAGCGAGAAAATGTAGAGCGTTGCAAAGACGATGGGGTAGTCGCGATTGACCACCGAGAGATAACCAAGACGGCCGAGGCCATCGAGCGAGAAGATATTCTCGATCAGCAGCGAGCCGGTGAAGAAGGCCGAGATGAAGGCACCGGGGAAACCGGCGATGACGATCAGCATGGCATTGCGGAAGACGTGCCCGTAGAGAACCTGACGTTCAGTGAGCCCCTTGGCGCGCGCCGTCGTCACATACTGCTTCTTGATCTCCTCGATAAAGGAATTCTTGGTCAGCAGCGTCGTCGTCGCGAAGGCGGCCAGTGACAGCGAGATCAGCGGCAGCGCCAGATGCCAGAAGTAATCGAGCGGCTTTTGCCACCAGGCGAGTTGATCGAAATTGTCGGAGACAAGGCCGCGCAGCGGAAACCAATCGTAGAAGGATCCGCCGGCGAAAAGCACGATCAGCAGGATGCCGAAGAGAAAGCTCGGCACTGCATAGCCGACGATGATCACGCCAGACGTCCAGACGTCGAAGGTCGATCCGTCCTTCACCGCCTTGCGAATGCCGAGCGGGATGGAGATCGTGTAGGAGAAGATCATGATCCAGACGCCGAGCGAGATCGACACCGGCAGCTTGTCCTTGATCAGATCGAGAACCGACGTGTTGCGGAAGAAGCTTTCGCCGAAATCGAAGCGGATATAATTCCACATCATCTCGCCGAAGCGGGTCAGCGGCGGCTTGTCGAAACCGAACTGCTTTTCGAGCTTGGCGATCAGCTCCGGGTCGAGGCCCTGGGCGCCGCGATATCGCGATCCCTCGTCACCACCCTGGCCCAGAAGATCGCCGCCACCGCCGGAAAGACGCTGGTCGGCGCTGTCGGCCTGGCCCGTCAGCTGCGCGATCACCTGCTCGACCGGGCCGCCCGGCGCAAACTGGATGACGGTGAAGGAGATCGCCATGATGCCGATGATCGTCGGTATCATCAGAAGCAGGCGGCGAAGGATATAGGCTCCCATCAGCGCGCGGCCTTCCAGGTCTTGAATTTCGCCGGGATGCGCATCCTGTCAGAAGTCGTCAATCGCTGGGCCTTTCACCGGTTAGCCCGGCTTTTCATGGTGATTCGAATGGACCATTTGGACCTTAGCGGCCCAGCCAATGCAAGTCCGCTATTTCGCGTCCTTCGACCACCAGACATCGGGGAAGCCGATGGAATATTCCGGATAGGCAGCCGGATGCGTGAGCTTGTCCCAATAGGCGATCCAATAGGTTTTCCGATAGAACAACGGAATGACGTAGTGATTGGCCAAGAGCACGCGATCCATCGCCTTGATCGCGGCGACCTGCTCGTCACGGTTGGGCGCAAAGATGATCATCTTCACCAGAGCATCGACTGCCGGATTGGCGATACCGGCATAGTTGCGTGAACCCTGTTGGTTCACCGAACCCGAACCCCAGTAGTCCGCCTGCTCGTTGCCCGGGTTCATGGTTTCACCCCAGACATTCCAGATCATGTCATAATCGAAGCTGCGTGCCCGATTGGTATATTGTGAGGCATCGACAGTACGGACCCGTGCATCGATACCAATCTTTTTCAGGTTGTTGGCATAGGGCACGGCCCAGCGTTCCAGTATCGGACTGGCAAGCAGGATTTCGAAACTCATAGGCTGACCGGTCGCGGAGTTCACCATCCGGTTGCCTTTGATTTCCCAGCCAGCCTCCTTCAGAAGGGCAATCGCCTTGCGGAGATTGTCGCGGCTCTTTTGCGGATCGCCGCCGACAGGGTTGCTATAAGGCGTGGTGAATATCTCCGGCGGCACCTTGTCCTTGAGGCCCTGCAGAAGCTCCAGTTCACGGCCCTCGGGGAGGCCAGAAGAGGCGAGATCGGTATTCCAAAAATAGCTGTCAACGCGCGTGTAGCTTCCAAAAGCCACCGTGCGATTGATCTCTTCGAAATCGAAGCCGTAGTTCAGCGCTTCACGGACGCGTTCATCCTTGAAGAGGTCACGCCGCATGTTCGGCACCAGTGCCTGCATGATTCCTGCCGCGCGAAGCGGATTGGGGACGTCTTCCTTCTTGACCCGGCCATCCTTTACGGCTGGAAAGTCATATCCGGTCGCCCAGCGGCTGGCCTGTGTTTCCTGCCAGTAGTCGGTGTTGCCGGCCCGAAACGCTTCGAACTCGACATCGCGGTCGCCGAAGTACGTGTAGAGAATATTGCGGAAGTTGTTCTGGCCGACGTTTACGGGAACGTCCTTGCCCCAGTAGTCGTCACGCAGTTCGTAGCGGACCGTCGCCCCGGCGGAGAAGGCGGCAATCTTGTACGGTCCCGACCCCATGACCGGCTCAAGCGTCGTCTTGGAGATGTCGCGCGGCTTCCCGTCGGCGCCCGCAGCTTCCCACCAGTGTTTCGGCAAGACGATGACCTGGCCGAGAATGTTCGGCAGTTCCTTGTTGTTCTTCTCGTCGAAGGTGAACTTCACGTCGCGGTCGCCAACTTTTTCGGCCTTCACGACGTGCTTGAAATAGTTCGACAGAAGCGGATTGAGCTCCTTGGATTTGTCGAAGCTGAAGATGACATCTTCTGGGGTGACGGGCTGGCCGTCCGCCCATTTGGCCTCGGCGCGGAGCCTGAAGGTGGCGCTTGAAACATCAGCGGGATAAGAAACCCCTTCGGCTAGCAAGCCGTAGGATGAAAGCACTTCGTCGTCGGCTGACTTGAGTAGCGTCTCGAAAACCAAACTCAAGCCGATCGCGGCATCTCCCTTCGAGAGCAGCGGATTGAATGTATCGAAAGTCCCTGCGGTCGACAGCCTGGCATCGCCGCCCTTCGGCGCATCCGGGTTGACGTAGTCGAAGTGCTTGAAGCCCGGCTGGTATTTGAGTTCGCCGATGGACGACGTGCCGATCTGGAAGTTCTGCTCCTGAGCTTTGACGGGCAAGGCCAGCACGCTCAGAGCCACAAGAGCAACGACCAGACTTTTCTTCGACCCGCCAAACGCCATTCGCCAACCCCTATTGTTTCTGTTCGAGCGAGAATAGGGGAAATGGAGGCGAAAAACAGGAGAGAGTTTGGTTTTTGCCGATCTCGCGAAATTTTGACCTGCCGTTCGGAGCTCCCATGTCCCTTTACGATCCCAAGACCACCGCACTTATCTCGATCGACCTGCAGGCCTTTATCACCAGCCGACCGGTTGCTCCTCACAGTGCTCAGCACGTCATTGAAAACACCGCGGCGATTGCCAGACAGCTGAAATCACAAGGCGGCACCGTCATACTCGTCACCGTCGGGTTCTCTGCAGACTATGCCGACGCCGTCAATCAGCCGGCCGACGAACCGGCGAGCTTCCCAAAAGGCGGACTGCCCGCCGCCGCACTCGAAGCGCCGCCGGAGATTGCGGCACTGACTGTCGATGCCCATGTCGTCAAGCGTCAGTGGAGCGCGTTCTACGGCACCGATCTCGATCTTCAGCTTCGCCGCCGAGGCATAACGACCGTCATCCTTACAGGGATCGCAACCAATTTCGGCATCGAATCGACCATTCGCGATGCCTATGCGCATAACTACGCGGTCATTGCCGCCGAAGAYGCGATGACGAGCTTCACCGCGGAGATGCACGGATTTGCGTGTGAGAAAATCCTGCCGCGGCTGTCGCGCGTCAGAAAGACCAGCGATATCCTCGCCAATCTCTAAGCAGAAGCGGCCCGCCTTTCGCGCGAAGCGTGATGAAAACATCGATTCACCAGAATTGCTTTTCACGGTAAATTCAACCGCAAATCACCTGGCAATTTCGGGAACCCGCATGACGCTCCRCCTCGCTTCGTCCAAGATTTTCGGCAAACTCGCCTTGGCGGGCGCATTGAGCGCCGGCCTCATATCTGCTGACGCCGATGCGCAGCAGAAACAGCCGAGCCCGGGGAGTGCAAAAGCGATCTTCGGGTCGGTTTCGCTTCCCTCTCAGGGGCCGGCGCAACCGATTGGGTTCTATGCCAAGGGCTGCATGTCGGGCGCCGTTGCGCTTCCGGCCGACGGCCCGACCTGGCAGGCCATGCGGCTGTCGCGCAACCGGCGCTGGGGCAATCCCGCGATGATCGCGCTTCTAGAGCGGCTCTCCCGCGATGCGCAGCAACAGGCAGGCTGGCCGGGTCTACTTGTCGGCGATATCGCGCAGCCGCGCGGCGGACCGATGTTCAATGGGCACGCCTCTCATCAGGTCGGCCTCGATGCCGATATCTGGCTCACCCCGATGCCATCGCAGCGCATGAGCGCGCAGCAGCGTGAAGATCTGCCGTTCACGACGATGCTGCAGAAGGGCAAGTTCCTGACCGTCGATCCGAAGATCTGGACGCAGTCGCACGCCGAACTTCTGATGCTTGCCGCCAGCTATCCGCAGGTCGAGCGGATTTTCGTCAATCCCGCGATCAAGAAGAAGATGTGCGACACCTGGACTGGCGACCGCGCCAATCTCGGCAAGCTGCGCCCGGAATATGGCCACGACTCGCATTTCCATATCCGTATCAAGTGCCCGCCGGGCGCCACCGCCTGCAAGCCGCAGGCGCCTGTTGCTGCCGGAGACGGCTGCGACAAGTCGCTCGCCTGGTGGTTTACCAAGGAACCGTGGGCAAAACCCGCACCGCCGAAGCCTGGTACTCCGCCACCGAAGCCGCCGCGCGAGGGCCAAGTTTCGGATCTACCGAAGGCCTGTGCGGCCGTGCTCGATACACCTTCCGTAGCCTCGGTGGCGGCAGCGACCTATGGCGGCCCTTCGGCGGCAAGCGCGCTGACGGCGACTCCAGCTGCGGCGCCTTCCGTTTCGGATCAGGGTCTGCCGCCCACCGGTCCGGTTCCCGCCGACAAGCCGATGCAATGATCGCAGCGCAGGCTTGTGTTTCAAATCGCACGCTTGGTATAGAAACGGCCAAATCGA
Source organism: Rhizobium sp. 10N427 (assembly GCF_056394605.1). NCBI lineage: Bacteria > Pseudomonadati > Pseudomonadota > Alphaproteobacteria > Hyphomicrobiales > Rhizobiaceae > Rhizobium > Rhizobium sp. 10N427. The sequence goes on from NZ_JBFTID010000004.1 coordinate 335,057, forward strand.
TTGAAACCCGTGATGGAGGTCCTTCTTGATGGCCGGCGGCAAATGCCTCGCATTGATTGCGCATGACCAGAAGAAAGACGACATGGCGGAATTTGCCCGCCGCAACCGCGACCTTCTCGCAAAATGGAAGATCGTCGCGACGGGCACCACCGGCGGCCGCGTTCTCGATGCCGTCCCCGATCTCGACGTGACGCGCCTGAAGAGCGGCCCGCTCGGCGGCGACCAGCAGATCGGCGCGCTGATATCGACGGGCGAGATCGGTGCGCTGATCTTCTTCGTCGATCCGCTGACGCCGATGCCGCATGATGTCGATGTGAAAGCGCTGATGCGGCTTGCGATTGTCTACGATATTCCGATGGCGCTGAACGAAGCGACCGCCGATAAACTCATTCCGACCCTTAAAGCTTGAGCGGAAAAGGCCATGTCCATGCTTGATGCCAGCGATGCCCAGATGCCCTTCCCGATCCTGATCGGCGACATTGGCGGTACCAATGCCCGCTTCTCGATCCTCGCCGACGCATCGGCCGAAGCGATCAATTTTCCGAATGTCCGGACGGCCGATTTCGAGACGATCGACGACGCTATCAAGGCTGGCGTTTTTGCAAAGACGGACCTGCGGCCGCGTTCGGCCATTCTTGCCGTTGCCGGTCCTATCAATGGCGACGAGATTCCGCTGACCAACTGTGACTGGGTCGTGCGGCCGCATACGATGATATCGGGCCTCGGCATCGAGGATGTTCTCGTCGTCAACGACTTCGAGGCACAGGCGCTGGCAATTTCGGCGCTCGCGCCGGATGAACGCGAACAGATCGGTCCAGCCTCGGGCGACCTGATCGCTTCACGTGCCGTTCTCGGGCCGGGTACGGGTCTTGGCGTTGGCGGCCTGGTTCATGCGCGCGGCTTGTGGATCCCGGTTCCTGGCGAAGGCGGCCATGTCGATCTCGGTCCGCGCTCGGAGCGCGACCTGCAGATTTTCCCCTATATCGAGCAGATCGAAGGGCGTGTTTCGGCAGAGCAGATTCTTTGCGGCCGCGGGATCGTGCATCTCTACCGCGCCATCTGCATTGCCGATGGCATCGAGCCGAAATACAGCGATCCGGCCGATGTGACGTCTCACGCGCTCGCTGGAACGGATCCCGTTGCCGCCGAAACCATTTCGCTGTTTTCGACCTATCTCGGCCGACTGGCCGGCGATATCGCGATGCTTTTCATGGCGAAAGGCGGCGTATATCTCTCCGGCGGTATTTCGCAGAAGATCCTGCCGGCGCTCCGCAAACCGGAATTCCGCGCCGCCTTCGAGGACAAAGCGCCGCACTCGCACTGGCTGCGCGACATCCCAACCTTCGTCGTCACGCACCCGCTGGCGGCACTGGCCGGACTTTCCTTCTACGCCCGTGCACCGGAGACCTTCGGCGTTTCGACGGATGGGCGGCGCTGGCGGAGCTAGCGCCAGTCTAGCCAAGCCGCTGGCAAATCTTTATAGAGCCCCGCGAGTGCGCGGGCTTGCCACGCACACGATCTGAAACGGGAAGCGCAATTTTTGGAATCGCCCGCAAACAAGAGCGTGAATAGCGATACGGTCGCGAGCGTACTGAAGCGCATCATCGCCGAGAACGGCCGTGAGCACGTCATGGGCTACGTCTTCGCGATCGTCTGCCTGATCATCGTCGCGCTCTCGACGGCCTATACCGCCTGGATCATGCGCGCGATCATCGACGAGGCTTTTGCCAACAGGCGGGCCGACATCGTGTGGGTCATCTGTCTGTCAATCTTCATCGCCTTCGTGGCGCGTGGTTTCGCCAGTTATGGCCAGGCGGTGGCGTTGTCGAAGGTTGGCAATAATATCGTCGCGCGTTACCAGCGGCGGATCTATGCGCACCTGATGACGCTGTCAGTCGGCTACTACAACGACACGCGCTCGGCGCAGATCGCCGCCCAGGTCAGCCAGAATGTCAGCGGTATCCGCGATGTAATGAACCTGACAATCACCTCGACGGCACGCGACCTGCTCTCCTTCGTCTCGCTGGTCGCGGTCATGGTCTATCAGGATCCAATCCTGAGCGTCATCATTTTCGTGATGGCGCCGCCGTTGCTTCTAGGACTTCGCTATCTTTCCAAGCGCCTTCGGGATGTCACAAAAGAATCGATCCACCTGAACAGCCGTGCTTTCGGGGCAATGCAGGAATCGATCCAGGGCATAGCGATCGTCAAGGCGTTCACCATGGAACGCGAGCTTGAGAAGCGGGTCAATCAGATCATCGGGGTCGCCGAGCAGCGCGCCAACAAGATCGCCCGCCTCTCCGAACGCAATGCGCCGATGACCGAGAGCTTTGCGGGTCTGGCCGTGGCCGGTGTCCTGGCCTACGCCGCTTACCGCTCGATCTATTACAACGTTCCTCCGGGCGCGTTCTTCTCGTTTATCACCGCGTTGCTGCTTGCCTACGATCCGCTGCGCCGCCTCGCCAAGCTTCAGGTGCAGATGGAGCGCGCCGCCGTCAACGCGCGGATGATCTATGAACTGCTCGACATGGAGCCGCGGCAGCGCGATCTGCCGGATGCGAAACCGCTGACGGCGACCGAGGCCCGCATCGAATTCCGCAATGTTTCCTTTGCCTATGGCAACGACCCGGTGCTGAGCGATGTGAGCTTTGTCGCAGAAGGCGGCAAGACCACGGCTCTTGTGGGGCCATCGGGTGCCGGCAAATCGACGATCATCAATCTGATCCCGCGCTTCTACGATCCGAAAAGCGGTGAGATCATCGTCGATGGGCAGGACATCGCCCATGTGACCAAGCAGTCGCTGCGCGAGCAGCTCGCCTATGTCTCGCAGCAGCCCTACCTGTTCGAAGGCTCGATCCGCGACAATATCCGCTATGGCCGCCCTGATGCCACGGATGCCGAAATCGAGGAAGCAGCCCGCCTCGCCTATGCCCACGACTTCATCATGGCCCAGCCCGACGGATACGACACAGCGGTCGGCGAGAATGGCGTGACGCTTTCCGGTGGTCAGCGGCAGCGCCTTTCGATCGCGCGTGCGCTGGTGCGCAATGCACCGATCCTGCTGCTCGACGAGGCGACTTCAGCGCTCGATACGGAATCGGAAGCGGCCGTGCAGAAGGCACTCGACGAGGCAATGACCGGCCGTACCGTCGTCGTCATCGCGCACCGGCTATCGACCGTGGTGCGCGCCGACAAGATCGTCGTCATGCAGCAGGGCCGTGTCGTCGAGGAAGGCAATCACGAGACGCTTGCGAAGCTCGAAGACGGACTTTACGCTCGCCTCAACAATCTCCAGAGGCCGGCGGCCTCGAATTCCATCTGATACGGGAATACGACTGATATGAGCGACGCTGCTATGAAACTGGTTGTGGTTGGAGCAGCAGGGCGCATGGGCCAGACGCTGATCCGGCTGATCGATTCCATCGACGGCGTGACATTGCATGCAGCGATCGAGCGCGCTGGATCGCCTTTCGTCGGCCGCGATGCCGGCGAACTGGCCGGGCTTGGACCGAACGGCGTGATCATCGGCGATGATCCGCTTTCCGCCTTCCTGCATGCCGAGGGCGTGCTCGATTTCACCTCGCCGGCCGCGAGCGTCGAATTTGCCGGACTGGCCGCACAGGCGCGCATCGTCCATGTCGTCGGCACGACGGGATGCTCGGATGCCGACGATGCCAAGATCCAGGCGGCCGGGCGCCATGCGCGCATCGTCAAGTCGGGCAATATGAGCCTCGGCGTCAATCTTCTCAGCGTTTTCATCGAACAGGCAGCGCGGGCACTTTCGCCAGAAGACTGGGATATCGAAGTTCTCGAAATGCATCACAAGCGCAAGGTCGATGCGCCCTCCGGCACTGCGCTGTTGCTCGGGGAAGCCGCTGCAAATGGCCGCGCTGTCGACCTGAAGACCCAGTCTGTTCGCGTTCGTGACGGTCATACCGGCGCCCGCGGAGCGGGTACGATCGGCTTTGCGACGTTGCGCGGCGGGTCCGTGATCGGCGAGCATTCGGTTCTCTTTGCCGGCGAAGGCGAGATCGTTTCGATGTCGCATAGCGCAGCGGACCGTTCGATCTTCGGACGCGGTGCCATCAAGGCGGCGCTCTGGGCGCGCGACAAGAAGCCGGGTTTCTATTCCATGCTCGATGTCCTCGGGCTCTCTTCACAATAATCCCCACGGAGGCAGACTTTTATGAGCGGCACACTCGTTCTCGTTCGGCATGGCCAGAGCGACTGGAACCTGAAGAACCTCTTCACCGGCTGGAAGGATCCCGACCTGACCGAGCTCGGCATTCAGGAAGCCACGACCGGCGGCCAGGCGCTGGCAGACTACGGCATCAAGTTCGACGTCGCCTACACCTCTGCGCTGACCCGCGCGCAGCACACGCTGAAGCTCATCCTCGACAAGGTTGGCCAGCCCGGCCTGCAGACGATCAAGGATCAGGCTCTCAACGAGCGTGACTACGGCGATCTGTCCGGCCTCAACAAGGACGATGCCCGCGCCAAGTGGGGCGAGGAGCAGGTTCATATATGGCGCCGCTCCTACGACGTCCCGCCTCCGGGCGGCGAAAGCCTGCGCGACACGGGCGCCCGCGTCTGGCCTTACTACCTGACGGAAATCCTGCCGCGCGTTCTTCGTGGCGAGAAGGTTCTCGTTGCGGCTCACGGCAACTCGCTGCGTTCGCTGGTCATGGTGCTCGACCACCTGACCCGTGAGCAGGTCCTCGACCTCAATCTCGCGACCGGCGTTCCGATGGTCTACAAACTGAAGGCCGATTCCACCGTCGCTTCCAAGGAAGTGCTGGGCGACATGTCCGCCGCACACTGAGCCGGATTCGCAATCAGTTGGAAAGCCGGGCCAAGCGCCCGGCTTTTGTTAGTTTTCGATGGTGAACTGCACCCGGTCGGCAGCAAAGCGGGTGATAGAATATTGAACGGGAGTGCCGTCGAGATCGGTATTCATCGCCTTGGTGATCAGCAGGATCGCGCCCGGTGTGAGCTCAAGATCGGCGATATCCCCGGCGTCGGCATGCGCGGCGGTAATCTCCGTCGTTGCGCGCACATAGTCCTGCAAGCCAAGCAGCGCGAAGGCCTTGGTGATCGATTCCGTCTTGCGATAGGTTTCTGCGATATCGCCGAAGCGCGTCGCCGGAAACCAGCTCGTCGCCCGTGACACCGGGCGCTTGTCGGCCTCCCTCGTCGTCTCCAGCCTGATGACAGCGTCGCCCACGCGCATCTTCAGCCACCGAGCGACCTCTGCATCAGCGGGTTCTGCGGCAGCCGCCAGCAGGAAACCGCGCGTTTCTCTTGCCTGACCGCTGATACCCGTCGTGAAACGGGTGCGCTTGCTGATCGGGAAGTTCAGGCGTTCCCGGCGCTCGATCAGCGTGCCACGACCCTGCACGGCGCGGACGATGCCTTCCTGCGCCAGCGCGGCAAGGGCACTTCGAACCGTATGCCGGTTGACGCCGAACTGCTCGGCGAGCATCGTTTCCGGTGGCACCATGCCCGTTTCATCATAGGCACCGCGGGTGATTGCCTCGCGGATTCGATCCGCTATCTGACGCCATAGCGCCACCCCCGTCTGCCTTTGCACCTGCTTCAGCCCAGCCATTTCACCCCTGCCGTGTCACACGCTTGTCACGTCCCCGATTTAAGCGTAACCATATCTTGTATGGTTGTCTATATCAATAGACCTTTCGAAGGATGTGGCGATGAGAGCAGCAGAGAAAATCGAGGCAGCCGACAGCAGGAAAAGAGTGGTCGATCTCCTCGCCCGCTCCGACCTTGCCGAATTGAATGACGCCTGGGAGGCGCTTGCGGACAAACCGGAAGTGCAGGCGGTGCGCGGCCCCGAGACAGGGCTGGTGATGGTTCGTGGCCGTATTGGCGGCGGCGGCTCGCCCTTCAATCTCGGCGAAGTGACGGTCACGCGTGCAACGATCCGGCTGGGAAGCGGGACCGTCGGCCACGGCCAGTCGCTCGGCACCGATCGGAAGAAGGCACGGCTTGCCGCTATCTTCGATGCTCTCTGGCAGGAAGAGGCAAGCAGGGCTTTCGTCGAGGAAAAGCTGCTTCAGCCGATCGCCCGCCACGTTGCCGCCGCAGCGCAGCAGAAGGCCGACGAGACGGCCGCGACCCGCGTCGATTTCTTCACCATGGTGCGGGGAGAAGACTGATGGAACTCAAGACCGATACGTTGACCGGCGGCTTTGCCGGGCCGGTTTTCCAGGCCCAGAGCGTCTTCAAGGCGATGATGGATGCGATGGCCCGCCCGGGCTCAGTCCAGACGCTGGCGCCCGATGCTGCGCCGCCGGCTCCCCTTGGCGTCGCGGCCGGTGCAATCGCACTGACGCTCTGCGATCACGACACGCCCGTCTGGCTTTCGCCTGCGCTCAACAAATCTGCGGTGCCGGGCTGGCTGAGCTTTCATACCGGTGCGACCGTCACGACCGAGAAGGCCGAGGCGCGCTTCGCGTTCGTCGACAGCGGCATGGCAGTTTCGTCTTTCGGACTCTTCGCGCCGGGCACGCAGGAATATCCCGACCGCTCGACGACTGTTGTTATCGAGATCGCTTCGCTCGAAGGCGGCAAGACGCTGGCGCTGATGGGACCGGGGATCAAGACCGTGACGGAAATCGCGCCGTCGGGATTGCCGGAGACGTTCATCCGCCTCTGGAACGAGAACCGCACCCTGTTCCCGCGTGGCATCGACATCGTTCTGACGGCGGGCAGCAGTTTCCTCTGCCTGCCGCGCACCACCAAAATTACCGCAACGGAGATGTGAGCCATGTATGTTGCAGTCAAAGGTGGCGAAGCCGCCATCGCCAATGCTCACCGCCTGCTCGCCGACCGGCGCCGCGGCGACCGCTCGCTTCCGGCCATCGGCATCGAGCAGATCGTTGCCCAGCTGGCTCTCGCGGTCGATCGCGTCATGGCCGAGGCCTCGCTCTACGACCGAACGCTGGCGGCTCTTGCGGTGCGCCAGTCGCGTGGTGACATGATCGAAGCGATCTTCCTGCTGCGCGCCTACCGTACGACGCTGCCGCGCTTCGGTTATTCACAGCCGCTCGACACGAGCCGCATGACTATCGAGCGCCGTATCTCGGCAACCTACAAGGACCTGCCAGGCGGCCAGCTGCTCGGCCCGACCTTCGACTACACGCACCGCCTGCTCGACCCATCGCTTTTGACCGACGAAGCCGTCGAGGAGCCGGCTCAGCGCCAGGCCGAAACCGGCCGTGTCATCCGCGTTTCCGAGATCCTCGGCCAGGAAGGCCTGATCGAGGGTGACGGCGATATGCCCGAGGATCACGAGATCGGTGACCTGACGCGCGAGCCGATGGAATTCCCGATGAGCCGGGATCTGCGGCTGCAGGCGCTGGCCCGCGGCGATGAAGGCTTCCTCTTGGCCCTCGGTTATTCGACGCAGCGCGGCTATGGCCGCAACCATCCCTTCACCGGCGAAATCCGCATCGGCGAGGTGGAAGTCGAATTCGATGTTCCGGAACTGGGCTTCGCCGTCTCGCTCGGCACCATCCAGGTGACAGAATGCCAGATGGTCAATCAGTTCAAGGGCTCGGCCAAGGCGCCGCCGCAGTTTACCCGCGGCTACGGTCTGGTCTTCGGCCAGAGCGAGCGCAAGGCGATGTCGATGTCGCTGGTCGATCGCGCGCTGCGCGCCGGCGAACTCGGTGAAGACGTCACTGCACCGGCGCAGGACGAGGAATTCGTCATCTCGCATGCTGACAACGTGCAATCGACCGGCTTCGTCGAGCATCTGAAACTGCCGCATTACGTCGACTTCCAGGCCGAACTCGATCTCGTACGCCGCATGCGTCGCGACTTCGAGGCAAGCCGCCGCAACGGCGAAGCAATGAAGGAAGCAGCCGAATGACTGATCTCGCCACCTACAACTTCGCCTATCTCGACGAACAGACGAAGCGGATGATCCGCCGCGCCATCCTGAAGGCGATCGCCATCCCAGGCTACCAGGTGCCCTTCGCCAGCCGCGAAATGCCGATGCCCTATGGCTGGGGCACCGGCGGCGTGCAGGTCACGGCTTCGATCATCGGCCCCGACGATGTACTCAAGGTCATCGACCAGGGCGCCGACGACACGACCAATGCCGTCTCGATCCGCGCCTTCTTCCAGAAGGTCGCCAATGTGGCGGTCACCACGCATACCAAGGACGCGACGATCATCCAGACGCGTCACCGCATTCCGGAAGAGAAACTCGCCGCCAACCAGGTGCTGGTCTATCAGGTGCCGATTCCTGAGCCTCTGCGTTTCCTCGAACCGCGCGAGACCGAGACGCGCAAGATGCATGCGCTTGAGGAATACGGCCTCATGCATGTGAAGCTCTACGAGGACATCGCCCATAACGGCCGGATCTCGAAGACCTACGCCTATCCGGTGAAGGTTGCCGGGCGCTATGTCATGGACCCGTCGCCGACGCCGAAATTCGACAATCCGAAGATGCACATGTCCGATGCGCTGCAGCTCTTCGGCGCCGGTCGCGAAAAGCGCATCTACGCCGTGCCGCCCTATACCGACGTCGTCAGCCTCGACTTTGAGGACTATCCCTTCGAGATCCAGCGCTTCGGCAAGCCTTGCGCGCTCTGCGGCGCCGAGGAAGTCTATCTCGACGAGGTCATCCTCGACGACAAGGGCGGGCGGATGTTCGTCTGCTCCGATACCGACCATTGCGAAGACCGCCGCGAGCACGGCCATGCCGGCGAAATGCTTGCGCCCAAGGAGGCTGCGGAATGACCGACACACCGCTTCTCAAAGTCAACGACGTCTCGAAATTCTACGGCAACCGCATCGGCTGCCGGAACGTGTCCTTCGATCTCTGGCCCGGTGAAGTGCTGGCCATCGTCGGCGAATCCGGTTCGGGCAAGACGACGCTGCTCAACTGCATCTCGACCCGCCTGATGCCGACCACCGGCAGCGTCGAATATCACATGCGCGACGGCAGCTACCGTGATCTCTACCGCATGAACGAGGCCGAGCGCCGCTTCCTGATGCGCACCGACTGGGGCTTCGTGCACCAAAACCCTGCCGATGGCCTGCGCATGACGGTTTCGGCCGGCGCCAATGTCGGCGAGCGGCTGATGGCGATCGGCGACCGGCACTACGGCAAGATCCGCTCGACGGCCATCGACTGGCTGGAGCGTGTCGAGATCAATGCAGAGCGCATCGACGATCAGCCCCGTGCCTTCTCCGGCGGCATGCGACAGCGCCTGCAGATCGCCCGTAATCTTGTGACCGGCCCTCGCCTCGTCTTCATGGACGAGCCGACCGGCGGCCTTGACGTCTCGGTGCAGGCCCGCCTGCTCGATCTGGTCCGCGGCCTGGTCAACGATCTCGGCCTTGCGGCAATCGTCGTCACCCACGATCTCGCGGTCGCGCGCCTGCTGTCTCACCGGATGATGGTGATGAAGGACGGCAATGTCATCGAGCATGGTCTCACCGACCGCGTGCTCGACGATCCGCGCGAGCCCTATACCCAGCTTCTCGTTTCCTCCATCCTGCAGGTGTGACCATGGCAACGCCACTCGTCGTTTCGGAAGTCGCAAAGAGCTTCACCATGCATCTGCGCGACGGCATCAAGCTGCCCGTCGTCTCGGATGTCTCCTTCTCGGTTGCCGCAGGCGAATGCGTCGTGCTCGGCGGCCCCTCGGGCATTGGCAAGAGCTCCCTCCTGAAGATGATCTACGGCAACTATGTTGTCGATACCGGCCAGATACTCGTCAATCACCAGGGCAAGGTCGTCGATCTCGCCTCAGCCGATCCGCGCACGATCATCGAGGTGCGCAAGCAGTCGCTCGGCTATGTCAGCCAGTTTCTGCGCACCGTGCCGCGCGTTGCAGCCCTCGACGTCGTTGCCGAGCCGTTGCTTGCCCGCGGCGTAGCGGCGAGCGAGGCGCGTGAGCGGGCTGCCGTCCTGCTGACAAAGCTCAACCTGCCGGAGGCACTCTGGCAGTTGCCGCCCGCGACCTTCTCGGGCGGCGAGCAGCAGCGCGTCAACATCGCCCGCGGCTTCATCACCGATCATACCATCCTGCTGCTCGACGAGCCCACGGCCTCTCTCGACGCCACAAATCGTGCTGTCGTCGTCGGCATGATCGCGGACAAGAAGAAGGCGGGCGTTGCCCTGCTTGGCATCTTCCACGACGAGGAAGTGCGCGAAGCCGCCGCCGACCGCATTCTCGACGTCCAGAAATTTTCTCCCAGAAAGGCCATAGCGGCATGACCCGGCAGATCGGCGAAAAGCCCTATATCCACGAGACAGCATCGGTCAGCGACACCACGCTCGGCCGCTATACCGAAGTCTCGGAACGGTGCCGGATCAGCGAAGTGGAGTTCGGCGATTATTCCTACATCATGCAGGACGGTTCGATCTGGTGCGCGACGATCGGCAAGTTCGTCAATATCGCCGCCGCGGTGCGCATCAACGCCACCAACCATCCGACATGGCGCGCGACGCTGCACCACTTCACCTATCGCGCCACCGACTACTGGCCGGATGCGGACATGGAGACCGACTTCTTCGAGTGGCGCCGGTCCAATCGCGTCACGATCGGCCATGACGTCTGGATCGGCCATGGCGCGACGATCCTTCCCGGCGTGACGGTCGGCAACGGCGCCGTGATCGGCGCGGGCGCCGTCGTCTCCAAGGATGTCGCCCCCTACACGATCGTCGGCGGCGTGCCGGCAAAGCTCATCCGCGAGCGGTTTGGCAAGGGTGTCGGCGATCGGATGGACAAGCTTGCCTGGTGGGATTGGGAGCATTCGAAGCTGCGTTCGGCACTCGACCATTTCCGCGCGCTTTCGGCGGAAGATTTCCTTAGCCGGCATGGCGCGTGAAGCGCCATCGCCTGGGCCGTTTGTGACAGTCATTACACAAAACTGACATTGGAGGTTCATCAAGCGGGACTAATGCACTGCGAGACGAAGGTCCCGGATTGCAAGGAAGAGCATGATGTTCGAGCTGAAGAATGTCACCCGCCGTTTTGGCAAAAAGCTGGCAGTGGATTCTGTAACGCTCGATATTCCGCAAGGACAGATGGTCGGCATCATTGGCCGTTCGGGCGCCGGCAAATCCACTCTTCTTCGGATGATCAACCGCCTGCAAGAGCCGACCTCCGGCTCCATCCGTTTCGGCGGCGTGGAAGTCTCGTCGCTTCGTGGCGAGGCGCTTCGCAACTGGCAGCGCGACTGCGCGATGATCTTCCAGCAGTTCAATCTGGTGCCGCGTCTCGATGTGCTGACCAACGTGATGCTCGGCCGCCTGAACCATCGTCCGACGATGCTCTCGCTGCTCAGCATCTTCAGCCGCGAAGAGCGCATCCATGCGATTGCCGCTCTGGAACGCCTTGGTATCGAGCAGACGGCGCTGCAGCTTGCGGGCACGCTTTCGGGTGGCCAGCAGCAGCGCGTGGCGATTGCCCGGGCGCTGATGCAGAAGCCGAAGATGGTTCTCGCCGATGAGCCGATTGCCTCGCTCGACCCGCTGAACGCCAAGATCGTCATGGACGCGCTGCGCGACATCAACGAGCGCGAAGGCATCACCGTCATCACCAACCTGCACACGCTCGACACCGCCCGCAGCTATTGCGAACGGATCGTCGGCATGGCCGGTGGCCGCGTGGTCTTCGACGGCAAGCCCGGCGACCTCGATGCGTCTGCTGTCAAGGAAATCTACGGCACCGACAAGGACGGCGCCGGTATCGACGAAACTATGACGTCGACATCGATCAACATTCCGGCGGCAGCTGCCGCCCATCCATCCGCCGGCCTGCAACCGCTGGCGCTGGCCGGTCTCTGAGCGAGACGGCTGCGATCGAGAGCCCGCGTCAAGGGCACAGTTCTTCGTATCAAGAGAGACCACCGGGGACACCGGTCAATCAGGAGAGTACCATGTTGAAGAAAGCACTCTTTGCCGCGACGGCGCTTTTCGCGCTTTCCGGCGTTTCGCATGCTGCAGACCTCAAGGAATTCCGCGTCGGCATTCTCGGTGGCGAAAACGAAACCGACCGCCTGCGCAACTACGCCTGCCTCGCCGACCACCTGAAGACCGAGTTCGGCTTCGAAAAGGTTTCGCTGTTCCCGGCCGCCGACTACGACGGCGTTATCCAGGGTCTCCTTGGCGGCACGCTCGACTTCGCAGAACTCGGCGCTTCCGGCTATGCAGCCGTCTACCTGAAGGACGCAAAGGCCGTTACCCCGATCCTGACCACGCAGCAGAAGGACGGCTCGACCGGCTACTACTCGATCGGTCTCGCACTGAAGTCCTCCGGCATCAAGACAATCGCCGACGCCAAGGGCAAGAAGCTCGGCTACGCCGATCCGGACTCCACCTCGGGCTACCTCGTTCCGCTGACGCAGATCCCGAAGGACACGGGCATGCCGAACGACCAGTTCTTCGCCTCCACGCAGTTCAACGGCGGTCACGAGAACAACCTTCTCGCTGCCTATGACGGCAAGGTCGACGTTGCTGTTGACGACTCCTCGGGCCTCGGCGATTTCAAGGACGGCTACACCTCCGGCACCTTCCGCAAGGAAGTCGACAAGGGCGCTGTCGACCCGAACAAGCTGGTCGAAGTCTGGCGCTCGCCGCTGATCCCGAACGGCCCGCTCGTCGTTCGCAACGAGCTCGGCGAAGAGTGGCAGAAGAAGCTGGCTGCATTCTTCACGGCTCTGCCGGAGAAGGACCACAAGTGCTTCACCGCTATCGAAGGCGGCGACTACAAGGGCTACGCGCCTGTCACGCACGAATTCTACAACGCCGTTGTAGACGTTCGTAAGGCTGCCATCGGCGGCTGATCGACTGGCATTCATTGGGGGCGGCCGTCATTGGCCGCCCTTTTTCCTGCGAAGAAGCGGACACGCCATGACCCTTGCCGATTCCCGGATCCACGCGCATGAAACCCAGCAGAGCAGCCGAGAGATTGGCGATGCCTGGGGCCGCATGGTGGCGCGCCGCCGTCTCTATACCGGCATCGGTCTGATCCTGCTTCTGATCGCCTTCGTAAGCTCGGTGCGCTTCGCCGACGAAAGCAATGCGGGTCACTTCTTCGACCGCCTTCCGCATCTCTTCGACTTCCTGAGCTGGCTGATCCCCAAGGACTGGCATGACGTCTGGCGCGCGCTGTTCGATCTGGCGAGCCCGAATGACAAGGGCGGCGAGGAGTTCAACTTCGCCAAGGGCCGGGTCTATGTTTTCGGCCACTATTACATTCCTGAATATTTCGAGCTGATGATCATCACGATCAACGTCGCGCTTGTTTCAACGATCATCGGTTTCATCTTCGCGGTGCCGCTAAGCTTCTTTGCCGCCCGCAATCTGACCAGGAACTGGCCGCTGCGGGTGTTTTCGAAGCGGGTAATGGAATTCCTGCGCGCCTTTCCGGAGATCGTCATCGCCGGCCTGTTTTCCGCGATCCTGTCGATCGGTCCGGTGGCCGCGATCATCGCCGTGTCGCTGCACACGATCGGCGCGCTCGGCAAGCTGTTCTACGAAGTCGTCGAGAATATCGACATGAAGCCGGATGAAGGCATGAAGGCGGTCGGCGCCAACTGGCTGGAGCGCGTCCGTTTCGCCGCCATGCCGCAGGTCATGCCGAACTTCGCCTCCTATGCGCTGCTGCGCCTTGAGATCAACGTGCGCGCCTCGACCATCATCGGCGCAGTCGGCGGCGGTGGCATCGGCGAGGAGCTGAAGCTTTCCATCTCGCGCGGCTTCGGCGCGAAGACGGTGGCTCTCGTGCTGTTGCTCTTCGCGACGATCGTTGCCGTCGATCAGTTCTCCGCATGGCTGCGCCGCCGTCTGGTCGGCGAGCACGCTTTCCTTCTGCAACATTGAGGCCTGCCATGACGGTGATCGACGCAAACCGGATGCACGAGATCGAGGCGCGCTATCCCGAATATTTCCACCGCTCGTTCCGCCAGCGGTTCGGCGCCCTGCTAATCGTGATCGCGACGCTGCTCTATGGTCTCTACGCCGTCTGGTTCTTCGACCTGCCGAAGCTACTCGCCGAAGCCCATTGGGAGCGCGTCGGCATCTATCTCAGCCAGTGGGTGAGCTATGACGTACAGCCCGAATTCCGCATTCAAGAGGACGGCTCGATCGAGACGCGCTACCCACGCTTCTCGCCGCTCGGCGACGACCCGCATCCTGATTGGGTGAAGAACGAGCCCGGCAGCGTCACCGTTTTCGTCAGCGGCACGAACCGCACGGTCGTGGTTACCAAGGCGATGACGACAGTCAATGCCCACGGCATCAGCGTTCCCGTCGATCTCTCATCGGGCGCCCCGAAGGTCGTCGGCGAAGTCCCTTCCTGGATGACCGTCTATGACGATAACGTGCTTGCCGATCTCGGCTTTGCCGGTGACGTCAGCATCGCCTCCGACCGCGTAAAGGTGCGCAAGCGTTTCCTCGGCTGGGCGAATTTCGTCTTCGACACGCATTCGCCCTTCTTCGATAAGCCGGCCGGCGAAGTTCTGAGCCTGATCGTTTCAGGCCCGCGCCTCGACCCCAGCCAGTCGAACATCTCGCTTGCCTTCGACAATATCTGGAACAATTCGGCCTGGCAGCACGGCGACGTCTGGACCAAGCTTTTCCAGACCATCGTCATGGCCTTCCTCGGCACGCTGCTTGGTTCGCTGGTGGCGTTCCCGCTGGCTTTCCTGGCGGCGCGCAACATCACGCCGAACCGCTTGCTGAACCAGGTTCTCAAGCGCTTTTTCGACTTCCTGCGCTCGGTCGACATGCTGATCTGGGCGCTGTTCCTGACGCGTGCTTTCGGCCCCGGGCCGCTTGCCGGTTCCGGCGCCATCTTCCTGACGGAGACGGGAACGCTCGGAAAGCTCTATTCGGAAGGCTTAGAGAATATCGACAACAAGCCGCGCGAAGGCATCAAGTCGACGGGTGCCTCAACGATGCTCGTGCATCGCTACGGCATCATCCCGCAGATCGTCCCAGTCATCGTCAGCCAGACGCTCTACCAGTGGGAATCGAATGTCCGCGGCGCTACGATCATCGGCGCCGTCGGTGCCGGCGGCATCGGCCTGAAGCTCTGGGAAGCGATGCGCACGAACTCCAACTGGGAGAACGTCGCTTATATGGTCATCCTGATCCTGATCGTCGTCTTCCTGTTCGACATGGCCTCTAACGCGCTTCGCCACCGGCTGATGGGCAGCAAGACACATTAAAAAGATGATGGCGCCACGGCGTCATCATCATTCTGTCACGGAAATCTTTTAGCCGGGAACGAGCTTGCAGTCCGCGGTCAAATCACTGACATTGCGACCCCTGTTTCTGACGTTTTCCCGGGACAAGACCTTTGCGATACGCTCTCTATTTCACGCCGCCGCAGGATGATTTCCTGACGCGGGCGGCTGCCGAATGGCTTGGCCGCGATGCGTTTTCCGATGAAACTTACCCGGCTCCCGAAGAGGCGAGGCTTCCTGCCGAAGAGCAGCTGACACTGACCGCAGATCCGCGCCGCTACGGCTTCCACGCGACAATCAAGGCGCCATTCGCGCTTGCTTCCTCGGTGACCGAGAGCGACCTGATGGCCGTGGTCGAGGACTTCGCGGCCCGCACTTCGGCCTTTGAAATTCCCGAACTGGTACTCGGCCAGCTTGGCCGGTTCTTCGCACTCGTGCCCGGCTCGCTGCATCCGCCGCTTCAGGATTTTGCCGCAAGCGTGGTAAAGTCCTTCGAGCCGCTGCGTGCCGCCCTGTCCGAGGCCGATATTGCCAGGCGCAAGCCGGAGAAGCTGACGGAAAGCCAGAGAGCCAATCTGATGCGCTGGGGCTACCCCTATGTCATGGACGATTTCGGCTTCCACATGACACTGACCGGCCAGGTTCCGGACGAGCGCTCGGCGCTGATGAAATCGATCCTGGAGCGGCGTTTTGGCGCTTTCACCGGACGTCCGCTTTCCATTTCCGGCATCGCCGTCTTCACCGAGGAGACACGCGGCGCCGATTTCAAGGTTCATAGCCTTTTGCCGTTTACCGGCACCAAACGCTGAAAGACGATGCAATGACAAAAGAGACCGTGCTTTCCAACGCCCGCATCATTCTCGAGGATGACATCCTTCACGGCTCGCTGCTGATCCGCGACGGCAAGATCGCCGACATTTCCGAGGGCAACTCGGCCCATGGCGAGGATTTCGAGGGCGACTACCTGCTCCCCGGCCTCGTCGAACTGCATACCGACCACCTCGAAGGCCACTATTCGCCACGCCCCGGCCTGCGCTGGCACAAGACGGCAGCGATTCAGGCGCACGATGCGCAGATCGTCACCTCCGGCATCACCACCGTCTTCGACTGCCTGCGCATGGGCGCGGACGAGGATGGCGGCTTCGATCGCGGCGAGATGCGTGACATGGCCGACGCCATCCAGAAGGCCGAACAGGAAGGCCGCCTGCGGGCCGAGCATCTGCTGCATCTGCGCTGCGAGGTCTCGGCCGACAACGTTATGGAGCATTTCGCCGACTTCGAGAACGACCCCTATGTCCGTCTTGTCTCGCTGATGGACCACGCTCCCGGCCAGCGGCAGTTCCAGACCATGGACCAGTACATCTTCTACTATCAGAAGAAGCGCGGCCTCTCCGACGAGGTGTTCGCCAAATTCATCGAGAAGCGGCTTGCCGAATCCGCCCGCAACTCTACTCCCCACCGCATCGCCATTTCCAAGATCTGCAAGGAACGCGGCATCACGATTGCCAGTCACGACGACGCAACGCTCGATCACGTGGACGAGGCGATCGAGAACGGCGTGCGCCTTGCCGAGTTCCCGACGAGCTTCGACGCCGCCAAGGCATCGCATGAACACGGCATGAGCGTGCTGATGGGTGCGCCGAACATCGTGCGCGGCAAGTCGCATTCCGGCAATATCGCCGCCCGCGATCTCGCCGAGCGCGGGGTGCTGGATGTGCTGTCTTCCGATTACGTGCCGCTCAGCATGCTCTATGCGCCCTTCATCATCGCCGATGAGGTCGAGTCCATTTCGCTGCCGAAGGCGATCGCCATGGTCACCTCGACGCCGGCCCGCACCGTCAGCCTCGACGATCGCGGCCGGATCGCCACGGGGCTGCGCGCCGATCTGGTGCGCGTCTTCCGTGACGAAGGCGTGCCGGTCACCCGTTCCGTCTGGCGCGAAGGACGCCGTGTCGCATGATCCCGTCGCACGAACCCCACGCCGTTCCCGGCAGCGAACGCGGCATCATGGTCGTCGTTGTCGGCCCGAGCGGCGCCGGCAAGGATACGCTGATCGCCGTCGCTGCCCAGCATTTCGGCAGCCGTCCCGACGTGCATTTCGTCCGCCGCGTCATCACCCGTGATGGCGATGCCGGCGGCGAAGACCATCTCTCGGTATCGGATGCCGGCTTTGCCTCGATGGAGCAATCCGGCAGCTTCGCCGTCTGGTGGGAAGCGCATGGCCTGAAATACGGCATTCCGGCTGAGGTGTCCGTGGCGCTCGGCAAGGGACACATGGTCATCGCCAACGGTTCACGCTCGGCCTTGCACCACTTCCAGGCCGCCTTCCCCCGTCTCAAGGTGATCAACGTCACGGCCCGGCCTGAGGTGCTCGCAGGCCGCCTCGAAGCCCGCGGCCGCGAAACCCATGAAGACATCATGGCCCGTCTTGCCCGCGGCTCGCTGACGGTTCGCGGCGACTACGACGTCACCAATCTCGACAATAGCGGGACACTGGCCGAGGCCGAACGCAAGATCGTCGACACGCTGAACGGCTTCCTCGCGGAAGTGGGCTGATCGAAGGAGATCCCATGGCCATCGTCGTTGTTCCCTACGATGACAGCTGGCCGAATCTCTTTGCGCAGGTGAGCGCCGAACTCGCGCCGGTGTTCGCCGGGTTGGCGCCGGTGTTCCACCATGTCGGCAGCACCTCCGTTCCTGGATTGGCGGCAAAGCCGAAGATCGATCTGCATGCGGCCTTTGCTGATCTGGAGATTGTCGCCACGGCCGTCGAGCGGATGCAGGCGGTGCCCGGCTACACTTATCACGGCGACAAATACGGCGATCAGAGCTGGACCTTCACCAGCGGCCGAGGCTCCTATGGGACGCGGCTCTATCTCTGCACGTTGGAGAACCACGTGCTGCGCGACCGCATCCTGTTTCGCGATTATCTCAAGACGCATTCTGACAGGGCAGCCGCCTATGCCGCGCTGAAGCTGCGGCTGATGGGCGAGGCGGATGACGACTGGGATTACTATACCGGCGGAAAGACGGAGTTTGTTCGCGAGACGGTGCGCCTAGCTGAATTGCAGCGCCGTTAAACCGGCGCTGCAGTCGCATACCTACTCGCCCTCGCCCCGCGCCGAGACGATTTCACGCTTGCCGACATGGTTTGCCGGGCCGACGAGACCTTCTTTTTCCATGCGTTCCACCAGCGATGCGGCGCGGTTGTAGCCGATGCCGAGGCGACGCTGGATGTAGGAGGTCGAGCACTTCTTATCGCGCAGCACGACCTTGACCGCCTGCTGATAGAGTTCGTCGCCATCCTCGGCGCCCATGGCGCTCTTGTCGAAGACGGCGCTGTCTTCGGCTTCCTCTTCTTCTTCGTCACCCGCCGTGACCGTATCCAGATATTCCGGACGGCCCTGCGTCTTCAGGTGTGCCACGACCTTTTCGACTTCGAGATCGGATACAAAGGGTCCGTGGACGCGGGCGATGCGGCCGCCGCCCTGCATGTGCAGCATATCACCCTGGCCGAGCAGCTGCTCAGCACCCTGCTCGCCGAGGATCGTGCGGCTGTCGATCTTCGACGTCACCTGGAAGGAGATACGGGTCGGGAAGTTGGCCTTGATCGTGCCGGTGATGACGTCAACAGAGGGACGCTGCGTTGCCATGATCAGGTGGATACCGGCCGCACGTGCCATCTGCGCCAGACGCTGGATCGCGCCTTCGATATCCTTGCCGGCGACCATCATCAGGTCGGCCATTTCGTCGACGATGACGACGATGTAAGGCATCGGCGTCAGGTCCAGCTCCTGCTGCTCCTCGATCGGCGCGCCAGTGCCCTTGTCGAAGCCGACGGGGACCATAATGTGGATGGTCTCGTCCTTTTCGCGGGCCTGTGCCACGCGGCCGTTATAGCCGTCGATATTGCGCACACCGAGACGCGACATCTTGCGATAGCGCTCTTCCATCTCGCGGACCGCCCATTTCAGCGCCATCACGGCCTTCTTGGGATCGGTGACGACGGGGGTCAGCAGGTGTGGAATGCCGTCATAGACGGACAGCTCCAGCATCTTCGGATCGACCATGATCAGGCGGCACTGTTCCGGCGACATGCGGTAGAGCAGCGACAGGATCATCGTGTTGATGGCAACGGACTTGCCGGAACCGGTGGTACCGGCCACGAGCAGATGCGGCATCTTCGCAAGCTCGGCGATCACTGGCTCGCCGCCGATCGTCTTGCCGAGGCCGAGTGCCAGCTTGTAGCTGCTCTTGGCGAAATCCTGGCTTTCGATCATCTCGCGGAAATAGACCGTTTCGCGCGTCTGGTTCGGCAGTTCGATACCGATGACGTTGCGCCCTGGCACCACTGCAACGCGAGCCGAAAGAGCCGACATCGAGCGGGCGATATCGTCGGCAAGGCCGATGACACGCGATGACTTCACGCCGGGCGCCGGTTCGAATTCATAGAGGGTGACGACCGGGCCGGGACGGACATGGATGATCTCGCCCTTGACGCCGAAATCTTCGAGCACGCTTTCGAGGAGGCCGGCGTTCTGCTCGAGCGCTTCCTGGGTCATAATTTCGCCCAGCCGCTCCGGCGGCTGCTGCAACAACTCGTTCGGCGGGAATTCGTAACCGGATGCATCGACCTTGGCGACAGCAGGCTTTGCAGCGGCCAGACGCGGCGCCGGCATCGTCACCGGGGCGACGGCGGGTGTGCGGACCGGGATCGGTGCGATCGGCTGCGTGCGGGCTTCTACCGGTGCCGGCTGTGGCACGGGTGCCGCCGCTTGAACTGGCTTTGCCTGGGGCGGGGCGGCCACGGGGGCTGGCGCAGCGGGCGCCGGTGCCGCGATCGGCGCCGGAGCGATTGCAGATGGAGCGGCGGCAGGCGCCGGTTCCATGCGCCGGTGCGGGTGCCATTCCATGACGCGGAAATTGGCGATGATCGACTCGGCGGATACCTCCACCTTCGACATCGGAATCGGGTGGAACTGCGGCGCGGCAGGTGCAGCGCCCTCTTCGAAGGCCATGACCTCCCAGAAGGCGAAGTCCGAAATCGAGGCAAGCTCACCGGCAGCATGATACGGCTCTGCCGTCAGAGGCGCTTCCGGCAAAGACGGGACGTGAACGGGTGCAGCGGGCGGGGCCGGTGTGCGGACGATGGGCAGTAACGGTGGCCTGACGACAGGCTGTGCCGCCACGCGCGTCACCGGCGGGACCGGGACGCGGACGGCTGGCGCGAGCTGCGGGGCATGCGCGTCGAAGGGGACATCGACGACGATCGGCGTACGGCTTTCCACGGCCTGAGCGGCTTCCGCGACGACGACCTCTACAGGCTCATCCAGCTGCGGGATTTCGGGCGGGGTGCGGCGCAGCAGGTTCTCCGGCGTACGGGTGAACCGGACATTCGGCGCCAGCGAAAAATTGCTCTGCCAGATCGGCGGCGCCGGGCGCTCGCCTGTGCCGTCTTCATCCTGATGCACGTCAACTTCCGCAGAAATCTCCGCGGCATCCGTCAAGTTCGTTCTGGGAAAACGCATGCGACCTGCTGCTCACTCAAATTACCGACCTGAACGGATTAGAAAAGGAAGGTTAATAAGTTCCTTCCTTCCGCGTTAAAATGCCGCGCGCATTTCACCGTAAATCAAACGGAATCAAAGACTTGGATCTTTAAGAAAAATCTTTGCAAATATCGGACGAAGCGCTTAGTGCGCTTCGTCCCAGTTGCTAGCCGCGCGCGCATCAACCTTGAGCGGAACGCGCATTTCCAGCGCCGGCATGGTGGCGTTCTCCATGACGGAGACGATGGTCGGCATGGCCTTCTCGACGTCGGCGTCCTCGACTTCGAAGATCAGTTCGTCGTGCACCTGCAGCAGCATGCGCACACGATCGGCCAGACCAGCCTCGGCAAGTGCCGGTTCCATCTTGATCATCGCGCGGCGGATAACATCGGCCGCCGAGCCCTGGATCGGCGCATTGATCGCAGCGCGCTCGTTGAAGGCGCGCACCGACGGATTGGACGAGCGGATTTCCGGATAGTTGATTCGCCGGCCGAAGATGGTTTCGACATAGCCCTTGTCGCGGGCCATCTGCTTGCGGCTGTCCATGTAGTCACGGATGCCGGGGAAGCGCTCGAAATACTTCTTGATGTAGTCGCCCGCCTCGGAACGCTCGATCGACAACTGATTGGCGAGGCCGAAGGCCGAGATGCCGTAGATGATGCCGAAATTGATCGCCTTGGCGCGGCGGCGGACATCGCTCGGCATGCCCTCGACAGGAACGCCGAACATCTCGGAGGCGGTCATGGCATGAATATCGACGCCGTCGGCGAAGGCCTGGGTCAGCTGCGGGATATCGGCGACATGGGCCAGCACGCGCAGTTCGATCTGGCTGTAGTCGGCCGAGATCAGCTTGTGTCCCGGCGTCGAGATGAAGGCCGTGCGGATCTTGCGACCTTCGGCAGTGCGGACCGGAATATTCTGAAGGTTCGGCTCCGACGACGAAAGGCGGCCGGTCGTGGTGGAGGCCAGCGAATAGGACGTATGAACCCGCTTGGTCTGCGGATGCACGTATCCCGGAAGCGCGTCGGTATACGTGGACTTCAGCTTGGTCAGCTGGCGCCAGTCGACGATCTTGCGCGGCAGCTCGAAGCCGGCCGCGGCCAAGTCTTCGAGAACGCTTGCCGATGTCGACCACTGGCCGGTCTTGGTCTTCGTGCCCCCTTCGAGGCCCATCTTGCCGAACAGGATATCGCCCAGCTGCTTCGGCGAACCGATGTTGAAGCGCTCGCCCGCCAGCGTATAAACTTCGTCCTCGAGGCGTGCAGCGCCCTGCGCCAGCTCGCCCGAGAGGCGCGAGAGAATCTGACGGTCGACGGTGATGCCGCGCTCTTCCATATGGGCGAGAACGGGCAGGAGCGGACGCTCCAGACGCTCGTAGATCGTCGTCAGCTTGGCGGCGGCGAGCCGCGGCTTCAGAACCATCCACAGGCGCAGGGTGACATCCGCGTCTTCGGCGGCATAATGCGTTGCCCTGGTGATATCGACGAGGTCGAAGGTGACGTTCGACTTGCCGCTTCCGGCGACGTCCTTGTAGGCGATCGGCTTGTGGCCGAGGAACTTCTCAGACAGCGGATCCATGCCGTGGGCCCCGGTGCCGGCGTCAAGGACGTAGGAAATCAGCATCGTGTCGTCGAAGTTCTTCGTCTCGACGCCGTAGCGCTTCATCAGCAGGTAATCGTATTTGAGGTTCTGAGCCACCTTCAGAACCGATTCGTCCTCCAGCAGCGCCTTCAGCCGCGGCAGCGCATCGCGCATCGGGATCTGGTTTTCAGCCAACCCGCCACCGAGCAGATCGCCGACGCCGGTCTTGTGTCCGATCGGCACATAGGCGGCACGAATCGACACGCCTGTCGGATCCTTGGCGTTGTCGGCAATCGCCAGCGAGAAGCCGACGAGCTCGGCCTGCATCGCATCAAGCGACGTCGTTTCGGTATCGAAGGCGACAAGGCCGGTATCGCGCGCAGCGGCGATCCACTGATCGAGCGTCGCGACATCACGGATCGTCACATAAGCCGAATGGTCGAACGGCAAGGCAGTGAAGGCTTCGGCGCGCTGCTTGGCAAGATCGGCAGCAACGAAGGCACCCTCGACCGCAGCGGCCCTGGCTTTCTCCGGCACCGGAACGGAGGCGCCGGCTACATCCGGAATACCGCCGGCAACCGGGGCGGGCTCCGCCACATCGAGATCCGGGCCGTGCGCTGCGGCACCCCATTCAACCGCCACTTCGGCAGGCTCGATGGCATTGGCATCGCAATCGCAGGCTTCGGCGACGCGGCGCGTCAGCGTCGTGAATTGCATGGTCTTCAGGAAGCCGATGAGCTTCGGACCGTTCTGCGGCTCAAGCACCAAATCCTCGACCTTGAGCTCCAGCGGAACGTCGAGACGCAGCCGCACGAGCTCTCTCGAAAGACGCGCCTTATCGGCGTTTTCCATGATCGTCTGGCGGCGCTTTTCCTGCTTGATCTCGTGGGCGCGCTCCAGAAGCGTATCGAGATCGCCATATTCGGCCAGCAGCTGCGCCGCAGTCTTCGGGCCGATGCCTGGAATACCGGGAACGTTGTCGACCGAATCGCCGGTCATCGCCTGCAGGTCGATCATCTTCTCCGGCGGCACGCCCCATTTCTCGACGACGTCGGGGATGCCGATCTGCTTGTCCTTCATGCTGTCGTACATGTGGACATTCGGCGTCACCAGCTGCATCAAGTCCTTGTCCGAAGAGACGATGGTGACGTCGGCGCCGGTGGCTTCGGCCTGGCGGGCATAGGTGGCGATGATGTCGTCAGCCTCGAAACCTTCGGTCTCGATGCAGGGCAGATTGAAGGCGCGGGTTGCCTGGCGGATCAAGCCGAATTGCGGGATCAGCTCCTCAGGCGGCGCCGAGCGGTTCGCCTTGTAGGCGTCGTAGAGATCCTTGCGGAAGGTCTTCGAGGAATAGTCGAAGATGACGGCCAGATGCGTCGGCGTCACCCCCACCGAGGTGTCGCGCGCGTCGGTCAGGAGCTTCCACAACATGTTGCAGAAGCCGGAGACGGCGCCAACCGGCAAACCGTCGGATTTGCGGGTCAGCGGCGGCAGCGCGTGGAATGCGCGAAAGATGAAGCCGGAGCCGTCTACGAGGAAGAGATGATCGCCTTTTTTCATGGCAGCATGGATAGCGTGGAGGCATCGCGAAATCCATATAAAGTTCTGTGGCATCCGGGATTCACCCCTTCACCGAACTGTTACCAATTTGTAATCGGCGGCTTATTCGCGTTCCCTTGAAAAACCACATTCCAGATCACAAATCAAAGTCACCGGCGTTTGATCGCGCCGCGGGTCTGATACCCGGCTTGTCCCCCGCCGCATCAGACTTGGACAAAGGCCTCATTCCCCTCTCCGGGCCTTTGTCCCCATTTTTGAGCCGCCATGGTCAACCTCCAGACCATGGCGGCTTTGTTTTCTGCATCAATGGATAAATCTGAAACAAAAAGGCATCTTTTGATCCATCGCATGCGATTTGTTGCATTGTTTCAGCCGCGCTTTTGGGCCTAACTACAATCATGGGATTTAATCGCATGGATTCGGGAGCCTACCTTGCCAGCCAGCTGGCGAAGGGTTTCGCCCGCTCGCTGCAACAGCGCGCGGGGCGTCTCGGCTTTTCTCCCGGCCAGTTTCCAATCCTGCTGGAACTGTGGGCCGAGGATGGCCTGACGCAGAAAAAGCTTCTTGAGCGGGTCGATATCGAGCAGGCAACGATGGCCAATACGCTGTCGCGCATGGTCCGCGACGGGCTGATCGAGCGCCGCCCGCATCCCTCCGACAAGCGGGCCCAGCTGATATTCCTGACGCCCAAAGCGCAGGCGATGCGGGACGAGGCGGTCGATACGGCCCGCGAAGCGGATCTGGCGCTGTTCGACGGCTTCAAGACCTTCGAGCGCGAGCTGATGCTCGAATATATCCGCCGGCTTCTGGAGAACGCGAAGAAGATCTGAGGGTCATCCTTGGCGCGTAGCCGTGCGGTGAATTTTCAGCACCTCGGTTCCCGTCTGGGCGGAGAGGAAGCTCTCGCGCGCCGCCGCCTTGATGCTGGGTTCGATATCCGGCTTGCCAAGCAACAGCCCCTGCACCTGCGCGCAGCCTTCATCCATGACGATCTGGCGCTGCACTTCGGTTTCGACGCCTTCCGTTACAACGGGCATTCCGAGGCTATGACCAAGGCCGATGATCGCACGGACGATCGAGCGCGCCGCGGCGTCATGTTCAAGCGCGCCGGTAAAGCTGCGATCGACCTTGATCTTGTCGAAGGGGAAAGTCCTGAGGTTGCTCAGCGACGAGAAGCCGGTTCCGAAATCGTCCATGACGATCCTGACGCCGAGTTCGCGCAACCTGACCAGCGTTGCCATGACCCGGGCGCGATCGCGCACCAGTGCGGCCTCGGTGATCTCCAGCTCCAGCCTGGCGGGGGCAAGCCCGGTTTCCGTTAGAATGCCGGCTATCTGATCGTAGAGATTGGGCAGCATGAACTGCACCGGCGAAACATTGACGGCTATGGATAGCGGATCTGGCCAGCGCGCCGCCTCCATGCAGGCCTGCCGCAGCACCCATTCGCCAAGCTGGACGATCGTGCCGCTCTCCTCGGCGATGGGGATGAAGATATTGGGTTCGCTCATGCCATGGCCAGGCCGGTTCCAGCGCATCAGCGCTTCGTAACCGTTGATTTCACCTGTCCTGGTGTCGAGGATCGGCTGGTAGCTCACATGGATCTGGTTGCGGATGATCGCGTGGCGCAGATCGTTCTCGATCTGGCGTCGGGCGCGCACCGCCTCGTCCATCTCCGCATCGAAGAAGCAGGCACTGCCGCGACCTGCATGCTTGACGCGGTAAAGCGCCGTATCTGCATTGTTGCAGAGATCCTCCGCAGTCGTTCCGTCGGAGGGGAAGAGCGCGATCCCGATGCTGACGCCGACTGCGGTCGGATCGCGCGTGGTGTCCATTCCGGCAGCGAATTCATCGAGGATGCGGGCCGCAAGCCGGCGGGCGGCCTCCGGCTGCTTTCCGGGCTGAATGATCGCGAATTCATCGCCGCCCAGGCGCGCCACCGTTTCGCCATCGGCGGCGCAACGCTTGAGGATCGCGGCGACCTTGCACAGGATGCGGTCACCCTCGGCATGGCCGAAGATATCGTTGACCGCCTTGAACCGGTCGAGGTCGAGGCAGAAGACAGCGACCTGGCTGCGTTTGCGGTGAGCGATCTGCAGCGCCTGGCGGATGCGGGTATCGAACAGCGAGCGGTTCGGCAAGTCCGTCAGCACGTCATGATGGGCGAGATGCTCGATCATCTCTTCGGCACGCTTGCGCTCCGTGAGATCGCGGATCACCAGCACCTCGCAGCCGCGTCCGCGATAGACGATCTTCTTGGCCACCACCTCGACGGATATTTCGGTTTCGTCGCGGGCGATCAGCAGCATCTCGCGATGCCCTTCGCCGTCCGCGCTATGGGAGATCAAGACCACATCGGGGACATTTCCCTGAAGCTCGGCGAATTTCCAGCCGGACATCTCCTGGAAGCGCTCATTGGCATCGATGATCCGGCCGTCGCGCAGGATCAGCAGGCCTTCAAGCGAGGCGTTGGCGAGGCCGCGCAGGTCGGTGAGGTGGCTTTCGAGGAAGACCGCGCCGAGCGCGACAAGGATCAGCCCGGTCGATACAGCCATGATGATGGCTGCCAGGACATCGGTTGCGATCGTCATTTGGGCAACGTCCTTGGCCGGATCGGGAACAAGGACAATGCCGCTCATCGAGGTGAAGTGCAGTGCGCAGATCGACAGCACGAAAATCAGTGACGAGATGACGATGCGCTTCGCGCCCGTCAGCTTGAAAAAGGTCAGGAAAGACAGTGTCGCCAGGCCGGCACCGGTAACGACGGCGGCGAGCGTGACATAGGGATCGTATTCGATCGTTGCCTGCGCTTCGATCGCCTGCATGCCCGTCAGGTGCATGGTGGCAATCGCCAGCGCCATCAGCACGCCGCCTGAGGCGAAGGAGTAGCCGCTTGTCCCTTCCGAAGCGACGAGGATCGCGCCCCAGGAGCCGGCGATCGCCAGCACGACCGAAAGACCGGTGAGACCAAGCCCGTAGCTGATCGGCAGGCCGCCGTCATAGGCGAGCATGGCAATGAAATGCGTTGCCCAGATGCCGATGCCGCAGGCAAAAGCTGAGGCGGCGATCCACAAACGCCGCTGCCCTGCGTCGCACTCCTGAGCGCGCGACAGCAGCAGCATGGTGGCCAGGCTGCCGACGAGGCAAACAATGGCGGCTGCCCCGACAAGGCGCCAATCGTGGTAATCCCTGACGCAAGCAATCACTGAAAACATTGGTCACCTCACCGCGTTTTCAGCCAAGCTATTTAGTGTTTGCTAAATAACCGTAAATTGCATTAGTGATTTCTTTCTCTCCATTTATTACACATTGCCAAAGTGGGACACTCGCCGGACCTGCGAGAAGCGACCACTGAACGACATAGGTTTTTCTCCTCGAAACCCGCTGGCCTTTGGTCTATCGTCCGGCCGGAATTTCAAGAGGAGTCGGAAATGACTGACGTCACCCCGGTGCTTTCGCGCGCCGACCAGAATCTCAATTCAAGCCTCGACAAGCTGTTTGAGCTGCTGCGCATCAAATCGATATCGACGGATCCGGCTTTCAAGGTCGATTGCCGCAAGGCGGCGGAATGGCTCGTCGCCTATCTCAAGACGCTGGGCTTCGAGGCTTCGGTGCGTGACACGCCCGGCCATCCGATGGTGGTAGCCCATCACGACGGCGCCACACCAAATGCGCCGCATGTACTTTTTTACGGTCACTATGACGTGCAGCCGGTCGATCCGATCGAGCTCTGGGAAAACGATCCCTTCGAACCCGCGATCAAGGATGCCGGCAACGGCCGCAAGATCCTGACTGGCCGCGGTACCGCCGACGACAAGGGTCAGCTGATGACCTTCGTCGAGGCCTGCCGCGCCTACAAGGAAATCAACGGTGCGCTGCCCTGCCGCGTCACCATCCTGTTCGAAGGCGAAGAAGAATCCGGTTCGCCGTCGCTGAAGCCGTTCCTGGAGGCCAATGCCGCGGAACTGAAGGCGGACTACGCGCTGGTCTGCGACACCAGTATGTGGGACCACGAGACACCGGCGATCGCGGCGGCACTTCGCGGCCTCGTCGGCGAGGAAGTCGTCATCACGGCTGCCGACCGCGACCTGCATTCGGGCCTGTTTGGCGGTGCGGCCGCCAACCCGATCCATATCCTGACGGAAGCGCTGGCGGGTCTGCATGACCAGACCGGCCGCATCACGCTCGAGAATTTCTACGAGGGCGTCGAGGAAACACCTGAGAACATCAAATCGTCATGGGACAAGCTCGGACAGACATCCGAGAGCTTCCTCGGCCAGGTGGGTCTTTCCGTACCATCGGGCGAAAAGGGCCGTTCGGTTCTGGAGCTCACCTGGGCGCGGCCGACAGCTGAAGTCAACGGCATCTGGGGCGGCTATACCGGCGAAGGCTTCAAGACCGTCATCGCTGCCAAGGCCTCGGCCAAGATCTCCTTCCGGCTTGTCGGCAAGCAGGATCCGGCCGCTATCCGCGAGACATTCCGCGCCTATATCCGCTCGAAGATCCCGGCCGACTGCTCGGTCGAGTTTCACCCGCACGGAGCCTCTCCGGCGATCCATCTGTCCTACGATTCACCTGTCATTACCAAGGCGAAAAACGCGCTCTCCGACGAGTGGCCGAAGCCGGCTGTTGTCATCGGCATGGGCGGGTCGATCCCGATCGTCGGCGATTTCCAGAAGATGC
The DNA here is from genome assembly GCF_056394605.1 of Rhizobium sp. 10N427. NCBI lineage: Bacteria > Pseudomonadati > Pseudomonadota > Alphaproteobacteria > Hyphomicrobiales > Rhizobiaceae > Rhizobium > Rhizobium sp. 10N427. Next base: position 363,658 of record NZ_JBFTID010000004.1, read on the forward strand.
TCGGCATGGAATCGCTGCTGGTCGGCTTCGGCCTTGCCGATGACCGCATCCACTCGCCGAACGAGAAGTACGAGCTTGCCTCCTACCACAAGGGCATCCGCTCCTGGGTGCGCATCCTGGAAGCACTGGCTTAAGACAGAAAAGGCGCGCAGCTCGAAAGAGCGCGCGCCATCCAGACAGACAAAAAGGCCGGCAAAAACCGGCCTTTCGTCATCTGCTTCGCTTCGGTGCCAGTACATCCGTGGTCAAGGAGGAAGCAGATATTGCAGCCAGACTGATCCGGAAAGGTTAACAAACCATTAAGGCGTTTCGCCTCGGATCAGAACGCGTCAGGCATCTCGTGCCTTCGCCGCGTCCGGGCTGCGGTCTCTTGGACCCTATATCGGCATTCGCACGCCGCTTTTCAAGACGCCGCGATTTTGCCCCGCCGTTCAAGCTGCATTCATCGGAAACACATTACAAGCCTTTGAAAGACAACGTGAATGCACGCCGCCTCATAAAAGCCGGCAAGCGCTCTAGCTTTGTCTGATGCCGGCCCGAAGCCGGCTGGAGAACATATAGGCGTCGGCTTTGCCGCGCCCAATAGGGAGTTGAAACGTGCGAAACACGCTTCTCAGGATCGCGGCAACGGGGCTGCTTCTACTTGCCCCGGCGATCGCACAAGCCGCCGAAGGCTATGCGACTGCCAACGTCAACATGCGGGCCGGGCCGAGCACCGGCTATCCGGCAGTCGCCGTCATCCCGGCTGGCGAATCCGTTGAAATCCATGGCTGCCTTGCCGACGTCCCATGGTGTGACGTCGAGTTCTACGGCGGACGCGGCTGGGTCGCTGGCCGCTATGTCCAGGCGCTCTATCAGAGCCGCCGCGTCTATGTGGGGCCGGAATATTACCGACCGCTCGGCATTCCGACCGTGGTCTTCAGCGTCGGAAACTATTGGGACCGGTACTATCGCAACCGCGATTTCTACCGCGACCGTGACCGTTGGCGCCGCGGCCCGGAATTCTACCGCCCGCCACCGCCCCGCGACTTTGACCGCCGCCCGGATTTCGACAGGCGTACCGATTTCGATCGCCGTCCGGACTTTGACCGGCGCCCTGATTTTGATCGGAGGCCAGATTTCGATCGCCGCCCGGATTTTGATCGCGGCGGGGACCCGCGCCCGGATTTCAACCGCGGCCCCGACCGCAGACGGGATGACGGCGATCGGAACCGCCGCCCGCAATCCGACCGTCAACCGGACGCCCGCGAAAACAACAATGATGCCGCCCGCCAGCGTCTGCGCGACAATCTAAGGGGCATCATGCAGCACGGCGACGTCAATAACAATGACAACGACCGCCGCAGACCGCCGCGCGGCGCCTGCCAGCCCGACGATCCGAATTGTAACAATTGATCCCCAAGGGCGGCAGCGATGCCGCCCTTTCTGTTTGCCGAAGAGGCCGAACGAAAAAAGCCCGGCGCTCCGAAGGAGACACCGGGCCTGATTTCGATCGGCACGTATTGAGGGGGGACGGCCGACCTTAAGCGGAACGTGAGGGGCTGTCCCGCTGCAGAAGAAACAGCCGGGACGCCTAAAGGTTCCCAATTACCAGATGACGACACTCTTATGCGCCGCGACGAGATCCTGCATCGCTGCAAAAGGGCCGTGAAGCATCTTCAGCCGGCTCTCTTCCATCTTGGTGAGACGGTACTGCCGGGCAAAATCGTGGACGCTCCAGATTTCCCGCAGACGGGTTTCTTCAATTCTATTGAGATCGATGCTCATGACAAATGCCTATGCATTACGCTTATTGCTTTTTTCTTGGGCGCAACATGGCGGCATATATGTCAGTTTCATGACATTCGCAACGAATGGCAGCTATGCGCAAAAGCGAGAGCTCGAACCGCGTCAAATGGCTTCATCCAATAATGTTAACGCCCCCTTAAATCGCCGTATTTACAATTCAATCGGGTAGCTCCGCGTGACGAGTGAAATGCGGGCGGCAAAGGGTACGACCGGTCCGGAATGGCAGGCAAAAGCAGATCACGCGACAGAATTGAACCGTCCTTCAGCGGCCGCGACCGCCGTGAGGACGACGAAGACGATTTTGCGCTCGATGACGAAGACCGTATCGACGGCCGCCGCGGCGCAAAACGCAGCTCCGCTCCATCCCCCAAGCCATCGCGCAGCCGCACGCCTGAACGCAAGCGCCGCGAAAGGCGCGAGCCGCCTGAGCGTGAGGGCGGCGGGCTTTTCGCCTTGCTGCGCCGGCTGATCTACTGGTGCATCGTGCTCGGCATCTGGGTCAGTATCGGCGTGGCCGGACTGGTCTTCTATTACGGCTCACGCATGCCGAGCGCCAGCACATGGTCGATCCCGGACAGACCGCCAAACGTCAAGATCACTTCGGTGGACGGCAGCGTGATTGCCAATCGCGGTGCCACCGGCGGTGAGGCGCTGCCGCTGGAGCAGATGTCGCCTTACATTCCGCAGGCGATCGTGGCGATTGAGGACCGGCGCTTCTATTCGCATTTTGGCGTCGATCCGATGGGCCTTGCCCGCGCATTCGTCAACAACCTGACCGGACAGCCGATCCAGGGCGGCTCGACGCTGACGCAGCAGCTTGCCAAGAACCTCTTCCTGTCACCGGATAGAACGCTGGAACGCAAGGTGCAGGAGGTGCTGCTCTCCTTCTGGCTGGAGCAGAAATACACCAAGGACCAGATCCTTGCGATGTATCTGAACCGCGTCTATTTCGGCTCGAACGCCTATGGCGTCGAGGCCGCCGCCCGCCGCTACTTCAACAAGTCGGCCCGTGACGTCAATCTCGGCGAAGCAGCACTGCTCGCCGGCCTGGTGAAGGCGCCGACGCGGCTGTCGCCCGCACGCGATCCGGAAGCCGCCAATGCCCGCGCCCAGGTGGTGCTGCAGGCGATGCGCGACCAGGGCTATATTACCGACGACGAAGTCAAGACGGCGATGTCGCAGACCCCGGCGAAGGCCAAGAGCTACTGGTCGGGCGCCGGTCAGTATGTCGCCGACATGGTGATGGACGAGCTGCCCGGACTGATCGGCGGCGCGGTCAAGGAAGACGTGATCGTCGACACGACGATCGACAAGGGGCTGGAGAAGAAGGCAGATGAAGCGCTGAACGACATCCTGTCGAAGCAGGGCGTAAAGCTCGACGCCTCGCAGGCCGCCCTCGTTTCGATCGACGGCACCGGCGCAATCCGGGCGCTGGTCGGCGGCAAGGATTATGCCGAAAGCCAGTTCAACCGCGCGGTCAAGGCCAAGCGCCAGCCCGGCTCTTCCTTCAAGCCATTCGTTTATGCGGCGGCGCTCGAGAAGGGCCTGACACCAGCTTCCGTCTTCAACGACGCGCCGATCCGCATCGGCAACTGGACGCCCGAGAACTACGAGAAGAAGTATAACGGCGAAGTGACTCTGGCGACGGCGCTCGCGAAGTCGCTAAACACCGTTGCAGCCCAGCTGGTGATGTATGACGGCCCCGACCAGGTGATCAAGCTGGCACACCGGCTGGGCGTCGAAACCGAACTTCAGTCCAATGCGTCGATAGCGCTCGGAACATCCGAAGTGACACTGGAAGAACTGACCGCATCCTATGCCGCCTTCATGAACGGCGGTTACAAGGCGACGCCGCATGTGATCCGCCGGGTGACGACGGCCGAAGGCAAGGTGCTCTACGAAAACACCTACGACAATCCGCCGCGTGTGCTTTCCGAAGCCATCGCCGCCAATATGAACGCGATGATGATGGGCACAATCGAGTTCGGCACCGGCCGCAGCGCGAAAATTCCCGGCTGGCAGGCGGCCGGCAAAACGGGAACGACGCAGAATTCGCGCGACGCGCTGTTCGTCGGCTTTACCAGCAACCTGACGACGGGCGTCTGGTTCGGCAATGACGACGGCACGCCGATGAAGAAGGTGACGGGCGGCGGGCTCCCTGCCAAGGCCTGGCAGGAATTCATGATCGCGGCGCATAAGGGACTTTCGCCAGCACCATTGTTCGGCAGCGGCCAGTTCGTTGCCGACCCGAACGCGATCGCCAACCAGCCGATGGCGCAGGGCGAACCGCAGCCGATGCAGGAGCAGCCCTCGACGATCGGCGGCATCATTTCGGGTGTGTTCGGTGGTGGCTCGTCCGAGCAATATCCGCCGGCACCCGTGCAGCAGCAACAGGCCTCTGGCGGCCCTCTTCCTCCCGGCGATGTCGGGCCTGACGACGGCTATGACGGCACGGTTCCGCCCGGCGATATCGGCCAGGGGCAGCCGGTGCATCAGGCCCAGCCGCGGCGCACAACGCTGCTTGATCTGATCATGGGACAGTAGAAGCAGAAAGGGACGATCTGCAACGCGCAGTTACGCTGCCGTGCAGCCGAAAACCTTTGTTTTCCGGCTACTGTAAAAATTGAAGACAACACGCTCGTTTTGCTGGATTTCGGGCTATTTCTCGCCTTGCAGTCCCGAAAACCGCTCCTTATATACGCCGCATCACCGCAATCACGATTGCGTTAGTTCGAAGACCCCCATCCCCCAAGGGGCTGTCAGGGAAATGCCTTAACCAAGGGTTCCGACAGCTTGCTTCAAGGAGTAAATGACATGGCAAAAGTAATCGGTATCGACCTCGGAACGACAAATTCCTGCGTCGCTGTCATGGACGGCAAGGACGCGAAGGTCATTGAAAATGCGGAAGGCGCACGTACGACCCCTTCCATGGTGGCATTCTCCGATGATGGCGAGCGCCTCGTCGGCCAGCCGGCAAAGCGCCAGGCCGTCACCAACCCCACGAACACCCTTTTCGCAGTGAAGCGCCTGATCGGCCGCCGCTACGACGATCCTACCGTCGAAAAGGACAAGGGCCTCGTTCCGTTCAATATCGCCAAGGGCGATAACGGCGATGCCTGGGTCGAAGCTCAGGGCAAGGGCTATTCGCCCGCACAGATCTCCGCGATGATCCTTCAGAAAATGAAGGAAACCGCCGAATCCTACCTCGGTGAAAAGGTCGAGAAGGCCGTCATCACCGTTCCGGCCTACTTCAACGACGCCCAGCGCCAGGCAACCAAGGATGCCGGCCGCATCGCCGGTCTCGAAGTTCTGCGCATCATCAACGAGCCGACGGCGGCAGCGCTCGCCTACGGTCTCGACAAGAAGGACGGCAAGACGATCGCCGTTTACGACTTGGGTGGCGGTACCTTCGATATCTCGGTTCTCGAAATCGGCGACGGCGTCTTCGAAGTGAAGTCGACGAACGGCGACACCTTCCTCGGTGGTGAAGACTTCGACATGCGTCTCGTCGAATATCTTGCCAATGAGTTCAAGAAGGATCAGGGCATCGACCTGAAGAACGACAAGCTTGCCCTGCAGCGCCTCAAGGAAGCTGCGGAAAAGGCAAAGATTGAACTGTCGTCCTCGCAGCAGACCGAAATCAACTTGCCGTTCATCACGGCAGACGCTTCCGGTCCGAAGCACCTGACGCTGAAGCTGACCCGCGCCAAGTTCGAAAGCCTGGTCGACGATCTCGTTCAGCGCACGATCGCACCGTGCAAGGCCGCCCTCAAGGATGCTGGCGTCACCCCTGCCGAGATCGATGAAGTCGTCCTCGTCGGCGGCATGAGCCGCATGCCCAAGGTGCAGGAAGTCGTCAAGCAGCTGTTCGGCAAGGAGCCGCACAAGGGCGTCAACCCGGATGAAGTCGTCGCACTCGGCGCTGCCATCCAGGCCGGCGTTCTGCAGGGCGACGTCAAGGACGTTCTGCTTCTCGACGTGACCCCGCTGTCTCTCGGCATCGAAACCCTTGGCGGCGTCTTCACCCGTCTGATCGAGCGTAACACCACGATCCCGACCAAGAAGAGCCAGACCTTCTCGACCGCCGACGACAACCAGCAGGCCGTTACCATCCGCGTTTCGCAGGGCGAGCGCGAAATGGCGCAGGACAACAAGCTGCTCGGCCAGTTCGACCTCGTTGGCCTGCCGCCGGCACCGCGTGGCGTTCCGCAGATCGAAGTCACCTTCGACATCGACGCGAACGGCATCGTGCAGGTTTCGGCCAAGGACAAGGGCACCGGCAAGGAACAGCAGATCCGCATCCAGGCCTCTGGTGGTCTCTCCGACGCCGACATCGAGAAGATGGTCAAGGACGCTGAAGCCAATGCCGAAGCCGACAAGAAGCGCCGCGAAGCCGTAGAAGCGAAGAACCAGGCCGAAAGCCTCGTTCACTCCAGCGAGAAGTCGCTGAAGGATTACGGTGACAAGGTTTCGGAAGCCGACCGCACCGCGATCTCCGACGCGATCGCCGCGCTGAAGTCTTCGATCGAGGCAACCGAGCCGGATGCCGAAGACATCAAGGCGAAGACCCAGACGCTGATGGAAGTCTCCATGAAGCTCGGCCAGGCGATTTACGAATCGCAGCAGGCCGAAGCCGGCACGGCTGATGCTTCCGCGGGTGATGACAACGTCGTCGATGCCGACTACGAAGAAGTCAAAGACGACGACCGCAAGAAGTCCGCGTAATCCGCGGCAAAGCGGTTATGCTAAACACTGTGATCCGGCTGCCTGACGGCAGCCGGAAATCCATTTCCGGGGTTTAAATTGGCAAAAGCGGACTTTTACGAAACTCTGGGCGTCGCCAAAACGGCGGATGAGAAAGAGCTGAAAAGCGCCTTCCGCAAGCTGGCCATGAAGTATCATCCGGACAAGAACCCGGACGATAAGAGCGCCGAAGTCAAGTTCAAGGAAATCAACGAAGCCTACGAGACGCTCAAGGACCCGCAGAAACGCGCGGCCTACGATCGTTATGGCCATGCGGCCTTCGAACATGGCGGCATGGGACCAGGCGGCGGCGGTGGCGGTTTTGCCGGCGGCGGCGGTTTCTCCGATATCTTCGAGGATATTTTCGGCGAGATGATGGGTGGCGGCCGTGGGCGGCAGCGCTCTTCGGGTGGCCGCGAGCGTGGCGCCGACCTTCGCTACAACATGGAAATCACGCTGGAAGAATCCTTCTCCGGCAAGACGGCGCAGATCCGCGTTCCGACGTCGATCACCTGCGACGTCTGTTCGGGTTCCGGCGCCAAGCCGGGTACTCAGCCGAAGACCTGTGGCACTTGCCAGGGTTCAGGCCGTGTGCGCGCAGCTCAAGGCTTCTTCTCGATCGAGCGCACCTGCCCGACCTGTCATGGCCGCGGCACGATCATTCCCGATCCCTGCACCAAATGCCATGGCCAGGGCCGCGTGACGGAAGAGCGTTCGCTCTCGGTCAACATCCCGGCCGGTATCGAAGACGGCACCCGCATTCGCCTGCAGGGCGAAGGCGAGGCAGGCACGCGTGGCGGGCCTGCGGGCGACCTCTACATCTTCCTGTCGGTCAAGCCGCATGAGTTCTATCAGCGCGATGGAGCCGATCTCTATTGCGCCGTACCGATCTCGATGACGACGGCAGCACTTGGCGGCACTTTCGATGTGGCGACACTCGACGGCACCAAGTCGCGCGTCACCGTTCCTGAGGGAACGCAGGCGGGCAAACAGTTCCGCCTCAAGGCCAAGGGTATGCCGGTGCTGCGTTCCAGCCAGACGGGTGATCTCTACATCCAGATCCAGATCGAGACGCCGCAGAAGCTCTCCAAGCGCCAGCGTGAGCTGCTGCAGGAGTTCGAGCAGCTCTCCTCGAAGGAGAACAATCCTGAATCGACGGGCTTTTTTGCCCGGATGAAGGAATTTTTCGAGGGCTGAGCACGCACTTCGCGAAGATAAAGGAAAGCCGGCGGTAGCTCCACCGGCTTTTTCGTACTACGCAGGTTGTTTCGCCCTACCCTGATAGTGCTTCGGGGCGCAGCCCATGGCGCGCTTGAAAGCCGCGCTGAAGGCGCTTTCGGACTCATAGCCGACAGATAGCGCGATATCGGACAAGCGGTTGCGCTCCGGCGACAGCAGCGCGCGGGCAGCCAGCCGCATGCGCCAGCGCAACAGATAATCGAGCGGCGGCCAGCCGACCAGGGCCTTGAAATGCAGAGCGAAGGCCGTTCTCGACATCCCGGCCTCTTTTGCCAGAACCTCCAGCGTCCAGCGCCTTGCCGGTTCGGCGTGCACGGCCCGCAATGCCCTGCCGATCCGCGGATCGTTCAACCCCTTCAGCCAACCCGGCGCCACCTCACCCTCTGCCGCCATATGCACACGCAACGCATTGACGAAGAGGATATGGCCGAGATGCTCTGACATCAGCAGCCCGCCCGGCCGCAGTTCCGTCAGTTCCTTCGCCAATTGCTTCAGCGTCCAGCGCAGCACGGCGGCTTCATCAGCGGCTGCCGGAATATGCATCACCGTGGGAAGTGCGCCGGTCAGCAATATCTGATGAGTGGCGTCGAACATCAGGCGACCGCCAACCAAGAACGTATCATCGTGCGGGCCATACCGGGCAACACGCGTCTTCAGATCGATAAAGATCGTGCGGGCATCGATCCCCGCGAGCGAAAGATCGCTGCCCAGCCAATAGGGCTGCCCGGTCAGAAGGTAGCAATCGCCCTCCTCCAGCCTAAATGGTGCCGGTTCGCCGGAGACCCTTAGAAAACATCCGCCGCGGGCCACTGCGCCGAACTTTATGCCTTCATAGCTGCGCGGAAAGTCGAGCGCCCATTCGCCGCCGGACATGACGCCATAGGTCTCGACGCTTTTTGGCTGCAACAGCGCAAGGATATCGGAAAGGGGATCCATCTCTGAACGATCCAGCAAGAAATTGGAATTTTCTTACATGGATCATCCCATTTCGGCAATCTATACCGGGCTGTGTTTCAAAGGAGTCCGTCCATGACGACAGAACAAAAGCCCATCCATTCAGGTTTCGGCGGCAAGACGACGGCGCGGGATGCTTTGGCCGGGATCGACCTCGGCGGCAAGATCGCCATCGTCACCGGCGGCTATTCCGGCATCGGCGTCGAGACGACCCGGGCACTTAGCGAAGCCGGTGCGACAGTCGTCGTCCCGGTCAGGACGCCGTCCAAGGCCGAAGCCAACCTTGCCGGTATCGCAGGGGTCGAGCTCGCGCCGCTCGACCTGCTCGATCCGGCTTCGATCGACCGTTTCGCTGCTGGCTTCCTGGCGAGCGGCAGACCGCTGCATATGCTGATCAACAGCGCCGGCGTCATGGCCTCACCGCTGACGCGTGACAGCCGTGGTTACGAAGTCCAGTTCTCCGCCAACCATCTTGGACATTTCCAGCTCACCGCGCGCCTCTGGCCGGCGCTCGCGAAGGCGAACGGCGCACGGGTCGTGGCGGTCTCCTCGCGTGGGCACCGCTTTGCACCGGTCGATTTCACGGATCCGAACTTCGAAACCCGCGAATACGACAAGTGGAAAGCCTATGGGCAGTCGAAGACCGCCAACGCGCTCTTTGCCCTTGGCCTCGACAGGCGGGGCGAGGTGTCGGGCGTCCGTGCGTTCTCGCTCCACCCCGGCGCCATCATCACGGATCTCGTGCGCCATCTGACTGACGACGATTTCAAGGCTTTCGGCATAACCCGCCATGCCGATGGCGGGATGGACGTCAGCGAAGAGAGCCAGCGCAGTTTAAAGACTGTCGAAGAGGGTGCGGCCACCTCGGTATGGTGCGCAACCAGCCCGAAGCTCGCCGGTCTGGGCGGCGTCTATTGTGAGGACTGCGACATCTCTCCACTGGTCGGGGAAGGCCACACGGGACCTGTCGGGGTCTGGCCGTGGGCCTGCGATGCCGCGGCAGCCGAAAGGCTCTGGACGCTCAGCGAGCGGCTGACAAGCTGCAGCTTTTCGGCGTAGAGGCACGCTCGCTACACGTCCTATAATCGGCCAAAGGCGTTCCATAGCGGCACGGATGCCATTTCCGTGCCGTTTTGAGACGACGTGAAACGCCCATATGTCGAGCATTAACGCAGGCCCCCAAACGGACTTGCAAGTTCTCTAAATCACTTCAATCTTCTGCACAGAATTGGGGAACAAACCAAAGGGCATTTCACATGACCGCAGCACTTTCCATGTCCGCTCCGGCGGATGATGTCGATGTCCTCGCCGGCGCGCTTTACTCGTGGTGCGCAGAGCGAAACATCAAGCTCCGCAGCCAGCAGGGACTGTCGATCGCCAGCATCGCGATCGATCTCTATCACGCCGGCCACCATACGCAGGACGAGCTGCTGACAGCGCTGCATGAATGCGAGCGGCATTAGAAAAAAGAAAGCCCGCCATGAGGCGGGCTAAAGTACCGGGAAACGGTGTGACCCATATCCGCCGGTCGATTGGGGCGGATTACGCCGCCGTCTCATTGCTCATCAAAGTCAGGATAGTCTTCACCGCTTCCTTGCCTGCCGGCGAGTGAAGCTTGTCGTAATGCAGCGCCAGCTGGTAGGCCTCCGGGCTCAGCTCGATCTTCTCGGGCTGGCTGGTTTCGGCACCTTCGAAAAGGGCTGAGATTTCGACCCCCAGAAACTGGGCGATCTGATGCAGCTTACTCGCGGAAACGCGGTTCGTGCCTTTCTCATATTTCTGAATCTGCTGGAAGGTGAGGCCGAGGGCCTCACCCAATTCCAGCTGTGAAACGCGGCGTCTGGCACGCAATTGTCTTACGTTGCGACCGACTAGGATATCGACTGGATCCGGCACGTGAGCGATCCCTCATTTAGAAACGATTTGCTCACCATAATATGCCGGGTATTTCAAATATCGCAACCCGCGAGTTGCAAAATTCAACCGACTTTTTTTGGTCTTTACGTTGCGTCAGGCCAACCCAGAGTAAGGGCATAGATCGGCGCATGGGCCGGATTGGCAATTTCGAGCAATTCGCAGATCGCGCTATGGCTGAGTGCGGCTGTCGGGCAGGCCGTCATGCCATGCGCGGTAGCCGCGAGCATGATGTTCTGGCCGATATGTCCCGCTTCGATCATCACCACCCTGTAGGCGTTCGCATCGCTGTATTTCCACATGGTCCGGTCCATGTGCGCGACGAGAACGATCATGCAGGGCATGGTATCGGCCCATTCCTGGCCACCGACCAGATCCGACAATGCGGGCGTCGCGGCCGAGACGCGCGCGAGCGAATGCTCCAGCGCTGAATAGTGATAGATGCCGGGCTCGAGCCCTTCGACATTCCGGGCAAACACATAGGCTTCATAGGGATTGCGGGCGCCGCCTGACGGGGTCATGCCCAGAGGCAATTCGACGACGGCATTGCGCGCCTTGCCGGTAATGCCGAGACCGGCGAACAGCGCTTCGGAGAGCACACCGATACCGACAGCCTGCGGCAGGCCCCGACGTTGCGTCCGGCGGCGCGACATCAGCTGCAGCAAAGTGTTGCCACCAAGCGCTGGCGGCAGCGCGATGACGTCGCTCTTGTCTCCGTTCAGGCTGTAGAGCGCGATCTCGCCTTCAGTGGCAAGCGTCGTGCGCTGCAGATCCTCCGCCTCGTTCAGCGACATGTATTCAGGGTCCTGAACGCAGAAATGCAGCAGCGCCGACGGCACACCCCATTTCCAGTTTTCGGAGAAGGCCTCTTCACGCGCGTGGAGGGCGGAACCCTCCTCGATGAGTGCCGACATCTCGACCAGCGAGGCGAGCGTCTCGTGCAGTTCTTCGTCGCTGTAGCCGGGCGCCTGATCGCGGATTGCAGCGCGATCGCTCCAGGAGGCGAGCGCGCGCAGAAACTCCAGGAGATCAGGGCTGCATTCGAACACAGCCTTGGTGAGAAAGTTGCAGGCGACGAAGGCGTCGCCATCGTTGTGAAAAACGAGAGTGCGGGAAGAGCGATAGCGCATCGAATCAGATGCGCCTGCCGCGAGGCTCGCAGCAGGCGCTTATGAACTTAATCAATACGGAACATCATGCCGCGGCTGACAAACGTCGGCTTAGCCTTAACAGGCGTTACCTTGAGGTTCGGCTTCGTCTTGTTCTGCATGATCCATCTCCACGGTTGTATGAACGATCCCCTTGATCGCGGCCGGAGGATGAAACAGCAACCAGAAATATTCAATTAATGCGGAAATATTGTTTTGATACATCAAAGTGATGTATTGCTTCAATTGAAGTCAAAAACAGACAATTACTGAATTAAATTTGTTATTTTTGTCTTTACGTAGAATTATGTAGCCCAAAAAAGAGAACTATGACAATCATGGTGTGAGAATAATTCGGTAGGACCGCCGGAGAAGCAGAATGGGCCTTAAGAAGACTGTACAGACCGAAGAAGAGCTGACTTTGGACGATGCCCTCGGTGGATACACCATCGACATGTTGAACACGCTGATCGCGCAGAGCAGGAGCGCGAAGCAGCCGATGCTGACCTATCTCTTGTCGATGGCATTGATCGAGGCGCACCGGGTCAGCGTAGAACCGGCTGCGGCGACCCACGATATGGGACTGTCGCTGAACTAAGTGAGGTCGCGCGTGACTGCGGAGATGAAGTCGGCGCGCTGCTGAACGATCATATCCCGGACGATCCGGGGCACGGCCTCATCGGTCGTGCGATAGACCTTGGCGAGCCGCAGTGCGGTTCGCAAGTTGATGCGGCTGTTGAGCGGTACCATGACCACGGCGCTGAATGATGGCCCGGCCGGAGTAAAGATCATCGAGTGGCCGCCGAGCAGCTTGTCGGAGAAGGGCAGCCAGCGCAAACGCATCAGCGTCGGCTCCTGCGTGCCGATCTGGTTTGCGGCAGCAAAGGACAGGCAGTTCAACCGCTCGACGACGATGCCCTTGTGATCGCCGGTGAACCGTGACCAGTATTCGCCCTTCTTGACGGCCCGATTGGTCAGCCGGCGGAAGGTGGTGGCATTGCCCTGTTTGGCAATAACGACGACCGCGCAGAGCAGGCTGTCCGGCGTACTCGGTATCGTCATATAGGCATGGTAGAGGCCCGGGGCGATCCCGGCCGCAGGATCGGCAAAGAGCAGCGGCTCCAGCGCGTCACGCGCAGCAGAGAGCACGCGCGTGCCTGAAGGACGGCCGTGATCGAGATCGACGGCAATCGGCCGCTGATACATTTCTTCCTCGGTGACATCGAGGTACTGACAGATTTTCTTGACCGAAGCGCGTCCCGGCGCCCGGCGAGCCTGAAGATAGGATTCGATCTGCGAGCGGCCAATTTCCATGCCGCGCGCGGCAGCGCTGATGCTGCCCGCCTTTGCCAGGCAGAGCCGCCGTAAATTTTCGGCAAAATTCTCAAGTGCAGACATGTCCGCAATGGCTTTCAGGAGATGAGTCGCGCTCAAACTAGCCGCAAGCCAAGCGGAACACAAAGGGGGATAGGCCACAATTTAAGGGCTGATCCGATTGACAGACGGCTGCGTAACGATAGGTAATTTTCGCCGGAAACAAAAAGAGTTTGCCGCCCGATGGAGGCACGATCGCCGCAATGAAATTCGACATTGAATTGCCTGACGCCTTGCCCAGCATCGCAGCCGATGAAACGCAGCGAAATCTTTCCTCGATACTTGATGGGCTCGCGGCGCTCCGCTTAAATATTAATCATCAGCCCGAAATTCTTTACTGGATTGAGCGCGCCGTCGTAGAGACAGAGAAACAGCTGCGGATGATCTCTCCTCCTTTCCACTAAATAATTGAATGGACATTGATTTTTCCGCTTACCGCGGTGACGCGCCAGTCCCGGTAACGGCGGTCGTTTCCCCGGAAGCCGAATCGCATAGGATGCTGCCCAGTTCGATACCGGGAGCATTTCGTGTTTATCTTCTCCAAGCTTGTCTGGGTTTTCGGCCAGCCGCTGTCCGTTGCCTTCTTCCTTATCGTTCTCGGGCTCCTGGCCCTGGCGCTCCGGCTGCGCAAAAGCGCACTGTTGCTCTCCGGGCTTAGCGCCGTCGTGCTGTTCGTGACGCTTTATACGACGGCCGGCAATTATCTGCTGCAAGGCTTGGAAAACCGGTTCCCCAAACCCGCACAGGACCCGGAAAGCCTGCAATGCATGATCGTGCTTGGCGGTGCCTTCGAGAGCGAAGTCAACACCGCCCGCCACGGGATCGAATTCAGTGCCGCGGCAGACCGCTTTATAGAAGCGCTGAGACTGGCACAGAAATTCCCGCAGTCGCGGATCCTGATTTCGGGCGGAGATGGCTCGATTTCAGGCACCTACGAAGGTGATGCCGCCGCCTCGACGCGCTTTTTCCCGTTGTTCGGCGTACCGCGCGAGCGGCTGGTGGAGGAGACAGCTTCGCGCACGACCTTCGAGAACGCGATGAACACCAAGGATCTGCTTGCACAGAACGGACTTTCGAACTGCCTGCTGATCACCTCCGGATATCACATGCCACGGTCCGTCGGCATTTTCCGCAAGCTCGGCATCGACGTCACGCCCTGGCCCACCGATTTCCGGACGGACGGCGAGGTCCGCCCCGGCATCGACTTTACCCAGCCGAGCCTCAACGCCCAGAACACTTCGACCGCGGTGCGCGAATGGTTTGGTCTCGTGGGCTATTACCTCGCGGGGCGAACATCGGAACTCTATCCTCGATAACCGCTATTTCTTGGAGATGGTGACGAACTTGGTGCCGCGGACGCGGGCCGTGACGATGCAGGGGTCACCCTCAGTGCGGTCGCAGAAGCGTGGATGCATCTTCATGGCCAGTACCATGTTGCCGAAGCGCTGGACGAAATCGTAGCCATAGATCTGCGCCGTGGCGATCATGAAGTAGCCGCCTTCGGCGACCTGGAGATAGAAATTGTAGGGGCAGCCGTCGTCGTTGCACTGCGGGCCCTTCTCGCCGTCGCAGGTCAGCTCGCCTTCGTTGACGACCGCGTCGATGAGGCCATCGTTGTTGATATCGAGGCGCTTGACGTAGCCCTCGCCGAATTCGGCTTTGGTGCACTGCTCGGTGAAGTGCTTCTTCTCGTAGATCTCCGGATCGGAGAGCAGCGACTGCTGGGCGAAGGCGGCGGCCGGGACCACGAGCAGCGCAACGAGATTGACGGCGATGAGAAGCGCTTTCACGGCTTTCCTCTTTCTGGCGGATAAGGGCACTGACAGTCGCGCATTCTGAACGCCCCGCCTTGCGCCGCCCTTGCCGCCGTGATTCAGTCTCGGCACGATCTGCCGCTCCAAGGACCTCTGATGTCGCTGCTCGTCTATCTCGATTATGCAGGCATTGCGCTTTTTGCGGCAACTGGCGCGCTTGCCGCCTCACGTAAGCAGCTTGATCTCATCGGCTTCTTGTTCTTCGCGACCGTGACCGGCATCGGCGGCGGTACGGTGCGCGATATCGTGCTCGGCCGCGTTCCGGTGTTCTGGGTGCTGAACCCGGCCTATATCGTCATCTGCTGCGTCACCGGCGTGGTGGTGTTTTTCACTGCCCATCTGGTGGAATCGCGTTACCGGCTGCTGATCTGGCTCGATGCCATCGGGCTGTCTGCCTATTGCGTCATGGGCGCTGCGAAAGGATTGGCGGCGACAGGATCCCCAACCATCGCGATCGTGACGGGAACACTGACGGCGACCTTCGGCGGCGTGCTGCGCGATCTGATGGCAAACGAGCCTTCCGTACTGCTGAGGCCGGAAATCTACATCACTGCGGCGCTGATCGGTGCCGGCGTCTTTACCGGTGCGACGGAATTCGGTTTGCCACTCTATGCGGCATCAGCGCTCGGCGCAGCGGCGGCCTTCGCAATCCGCGGCGGCGCACTGTGGTTCGGATGGACCTTCCCGACCTACAAGCACAGGCCCGGCCGCCATCCCGATGATGTGATGTGACGTTTAGCGGCTCTTCGGGCGCAGGCGGATCACCACGTCGACATGGGCGATTTCCATGCCCTCAGGCGGCTCCGGCAGATTGCCGATGGTGAGATTGCTGACCGGGATATCCAGAACGTCGTTTTCACCCTCGACAAAGAAATGATGGTGATCGGAGACGTTTGTATCGAAATAGGTCTTGGCGCTTTCGACCGCGAGAACGCGGATCATGCCGGCCTCGGTAAACTGGTGCAGCGTGTTGTAGACGGTCGCCAGCGATACCGGCACGCCTGCCACCACGGCTTCCTCGTGCAGTTCTTCGACGGTCAGGTGACGATCGCCCTTGGCGAACAGCAGATCACCGAGGGCAACGCGCTGGCGCGTCGGGCGAAGGCCGGCGCTGCGCAGTCTCGCTTCGATACCGATCGGGGCTTCAGCCGCCATGAAGGAAGAACTCCGTTTAATTCTAGCATCAACTAATCAAGTTTCCTAAGCCATATAACTTTTGCGCAAAAGCCTTTCAATAGTTTCAATGGGGACAACAGGGGCGGAAATGCCTTAAAATCCGGCCTTTGGCGCATTTAGGTCTGGCCGCGGCCTTGGCCTTCCTGTATGCGACCACCAAATAAGGCAGATCGCTGGTCCGGCGCGGAATGGGAGGCAGCCATGCTTATGCTTCATTTTCCGAAGAACTTGGACTAACACTCAATCCATCAGCACGTTGCGGGGGACCCAGACTTTTCATGACGACGAGACAATCCAGCTTCAACTATGAGGAAATCCTGTCCTGCGGCCGTGGCGAGCTGTTTGGCCCCGGCAATGCGCAGCTTCCCTTGCCGCCGATGCTGATGGTCCACCGCATTACCGATATCTCCGAAACCGGCGGAGCGTTCGACAAGGGTTACATTCGCGCCGAATATGACGTGCGCCCCGACGACTGGTATTTCCCCTGCCACTTCCAGGGTAACCCGATCATGCCGGGTTGCCTCGGCCTTGACGGCATGTGGCAGCTGACGGGCTTCTTCCTCGGATGGCTCGGCGAGCCCGGCCGCGGCATGGCGCTCTCCACTGGCGAAGTAAAGTTCAAGGGCATGGTCCGTCCGGAAACCAAGCTTCTCGAATACGGCATCGACTTCAAGCGCGTCATGCGCGGCCGCCTCGTCCTCGGCACTGCCGATGGCTGGCTGAAGGCCGACGGCGAAGTGATCTACCAGGCGAGCGACCTGCGCGTCGGCCTGTCGAAAGCCTGAACCGCGGCAAGACCGCTCCAAATACAAAGACGTTTTAGAAGAGGTCATCGACATGAGACGGGTTGTTGTCACAGGTCTGGGTATCGTTTCTTCCATCGGGAATGACGCACAGGAAGTCACGGCGTCGCTGCGCGAAGCCAAGTCCGGCATTTCGTTTTCCAACGATTTTGCCGAGCATGGCTTCAAGTGCCAGGTTTGGGGTTCGCCCAAGATCGACGTGACTGAACTCGTCGATCGCCGCGCGGCTCGCTTCCTGTCGCAGGGCGGCATGTGGAACCACGTCGCCATGAAGCAGGCGATCGCCGATTCCGGCCTCGAAGACGCCGATATCGGTGGCAACGAGCGCACCGGCATCATCATGGGTTCGGGCGGCCCTTCCACCCGCACGCTCATCGAAGCGGCCGACATCACCATCAAGAACAACAGCCCGAAGCGCATCGGCCCGTTTGCCGTTCCGAAGGCGATGTCCTCGACGGCATCGGCGACGCTCGCCACCTGGTTCAAGATCCACGGCGTCAACTACTCGATCTCGTCGGCCTGCTCGACCTCGGCACATTGCATCGGCAATGCCGCAGAGATGATCCAGTGGGGCAAGCAGGACATCATGTTCGCCGGCGGTCACGAAGACCTCGACTGGACGATGTCGAACCTCTTCGACGCCATGGGCGCGATGTCCTCCAAGTACAACGACACGCCGGATACCGCTTCGCGTGCCTATGACGTCAGCCGTGACGGCTTCGTCATCGCCGGTGGCGCAGGCGTCCTGGTTCTCGAAGAACTCGAGCATGCCAAGGCCCGCGGCGCCAAGATCTACGCCGAAATCGTCGGCTACGGCGCGACTTCCGACGGCTACGACATGGTCGCTCCGTCGGGCGAAGGCGCGATCCGCTGCATGCGCCAGGCACTGGCGACGGTGAAGGGCAGCGTCGATTACGTCAACACGCACGGCACTTCGACGCCGGTGGGCGACAGCAAGGAAATCGGCGCGATCCGCGAAGTCTTCGGCGATAAGATTCCGCACATCCAGTCGACCAAGTCGCTGACAGGTCACTCGCTGGGTGCTGCTGGCGTTCAGGAATCGATCTACTCGCTACTGATGATGCAGGCGGGCTTCATCGGCGAAAGCGCTCATATCAGGGAACTCGACCCCGAGTTCGACGGTGTGCCGATCGTTCGCAAGCGCATCGACGACGCCAAGATCGACATTGCCCTTTCCAACTCCTTCGGCTTCGGCGGCACCAACGCTACGCTCGTCTTCCAGCGCTACAACGGATAATACCATGACGGGAATCATGCAGGGTAAGCGCGGCCTCATCATGGGCGTCGCAAACAACCATTCGATTGCATGGGGCATTTCGAAGGCGCTGTCGGCGCAGGGCGCGGAGCTCGCCTTCACCTTCCAGGGTGAGGCGCTCGGCAAGCGGGTTAAGCCGCTCGCAGCCGAAGCCGGCTCGGATTTCGTGCTGCCTTGCGATGTCGAGGATACCGCGTCGGTCGATGCCGTGGTGGACTCGATCAAGGAGCGCTGGGGCAAGCTGGACTTCATCGTTCACGCCATCGGTTTCTCGGACAAGAACGAGCTGAAGGGCCTCTACGCCGACACCACGCGCGACAATTTCAGCCGCACGATGGTGATCTCCTGTTTCTCCTTCACCGAGATCGCCAAGCGCTGTGCGCCGCTGATGACCGATGGCGGCTCGATGCTGACGCTGACCTATAACGGCTCGACACGCGTCATCCCGAACTACAATGTCATGGGTGTCGCCAAGGCGGCGCTGGAAGCCTCCGTACGCTACCTGGCGGCCGATTACGGCCCGCGCGGCATCCGCGTCAACGCCATTTCCGCAGGCCCGATCCGCACGCTCGCCGGCGCCGGCATTTCCGACGCCCGCGCGATCCTGTCGTGGAACCAGCAGAATGCACCGCTGCGCAAGACTGTCAGCATCGACCATGTCGGCAATTCGGCACTTTACCTGCTGTCTGACATGTCGGCCGGCGTCACCGGCGAAATCCACTTCGTCGACGCAGGCTTCAACATCACCTCGATGCCGACGCTGGACGCGCTGCGGACGGCCGACGTCGAGTAAGATCAGCTACAAATCATCCGGATATGAAAAAGGCGGCCAATGGCCGCCTTTTTCATTTCTTCGCCCAGAGAACCTTAAAGCGAGCGTTGCGGCAGGTTTCGCCGCTTTCGCGGAAATTGGCTGCCAGCACCGGCTCATAAGGCAGGCCGCGATTGGCGACGATGAGCAGGCGACCGCCGCCGCGGAGCGCCGAAGCTGCGGTCTTGATCATCGCCTGGCCGAGCGAAGGCTCGGCGGCATGGCCCTCATGGAAGGGCGGGTTCATGATGACGAGGTCGTACTTGTCCTTGACCGGTTCGCCTGCCAGATCGTGCCAGAAGAAGCGCGCCGGTGCGTTCGGGCAATTCTCTGCCAGATTGTCCTTGGCGGCCTCCAGCGAGGCGTGGTTGGCCTCGTAGAGGTCGATACGTGCGAGCTTCGGTGAATGCGCGATGAGTTCGGCGGAGAGATAGCCCCAGCCGGCGCCGAAATCGGCGGCATCGCCGGTGAAATCGGTCGGCAGGCGCGAGGCGAGCAGCTCGGAACCATCGTCGATCCGGTCATGCGAGAACATTCCCGGCGAGGCGATGAAGCGGCCGTCGACGCGAACCGGCGCTTTGGCGAATTTTGACACGGCTTCGCTGACATCGTCAGGACGGACGAACCAGAAGGCGACGCCGTGATATTTCGGCATGTGCTCGATATCGAAACCGAAGCCGTCCATGCGCTTGCGCAGCGGCTGGATGCCGTCTTCCTTGCCACCGGCAACGACAATCAGGCCGCCTGATTTCACGCGCGACAGGGCGGCGGCGATATTCGCCTCGTTCTCACCCTTGTGCTTGGTGCAGAGGACCAGGGCCGCGTCATAGTCCTCGCCTTCGATCTCAGGCGTTGTTTCGATGCGCTGTGCCTGCAGCTGCCGATATAGCGGACGGAAGCCCTGTACGGCGCTCAGCGAGGCGGCAAAGCCCTCCGGCAGGGCAAAGCCTGCCTCAGCGCCCAGGAACAGCACGCGCTGCCCCTCGCCCGGCGCATCGACGGTGCCGCTGGCAAAGGGGTGGAACAAGGTTTTCAGCGTTTCGCGGCTCATGGGCTCATCTCGTCTTCGAATACAAAAAGGGCGCGGAAACAGTCCCGCGCCCATGAAGTTCTGGAAAGGCGCAGCTTATTCGGCTGCTTCTTCCTTCTTCTTGTCGGCAGGGATTTCCTGGCCGGTTTCCTGATCGACGACCTTCATCGACAGGCGGACCTTGCCGCGCTCGTCGAAGCCGAGGAGCTTGACCCAGACCTTCTGGCCTTCCTTGACAACGTCCTGCGTCTTGGCAACGCGCTCGGAAGCGAGCTGCGAGATGTGGACGAGACCGTCGCGAGCGCCGAAGAAGTTGACGAAAGCGCCGAAGTCGGCGGTCTTGACGACCGTGCCTTCGTAGATGACGCCGATTTCCGGCTCGGCAACGATCGAGTGGATCCACTTGCGGGCCGCTTCGATTTCCTTGCCCGACGAGGAAGCGATCTTCACCGTGCCGTCGTCTTCGATGTTGATCTTCGCGCCGGTCTTTTCGACGATTTCGCGGATGACCTTGCCGCCGGAGCCGATGACTTCACGGATCTTGTCGACCGGGATGTTCATGACTTCGATGCGCGGTGCGAATTCGCCGAGCTGGCCGCGGCTCTCGGTGATGGCCTTGGCCATTTCGCCGAGGATGTGCGTACGGCCGCCCTGTGCCTGGCCGAGAGCGACCTTCATGATCTCTTCGGTGATACCGGCGATCTTGATGTCCATCTGCAGCGAGGTGATGCCGTCGGCGGTACCTGCGACCTTGAAGTCCATGTCGCCGAGATGATCTTCGTCACCGAGAATGTCGGAGAGAACGGCGAAACGATCGCCTTCGAGGATCAGGCCCATGGCGATACCGGCAACCGGCTTGGCCAGCGGAACACCGGCGTCCATCAGAGCGAGCGACGTGCCGCAAACGGTTGCCATCGAGGACGAGCCGTTGGACTCGGTGATCTCGGAGACGACGCGCAGCGTGTAGGGGAACTGCTCGGCAGACGGCAGCATCGGACGGATAGCGCGCCATGCGAGCTTGCCGTGACCGATTTCGCGGCGGCCCGGGGAGCCCATGCGGCCGGTTTCGCCAACCGAGTAGGGAGGGAAGTTGTAATGGAGCAGGAAGCGCTCCTTGTACATACCGGTCAGGCTGTCGACATACTGTTCGTCTTCACCGGTGCCGAGCGTGGCAACGACGATCGCCTGCGTTTCACCGCGGGTGAAGAGAGCCGAACCGTGGGTGCGCGGCAGCAGGCCGACTTCCGAGACGATCGCACGAACGGTCGACAGATCGCGACCATCGATACGGCTCTTGGTGTCGAGAATGTTCCAGCGAACGATCTTCGCCTGCAGATGCTTGAAGGTCGCGCCGATGACTTCGGCAGTGTACTTCGGCTCGACGCCTTCAGGGAAGAAGTGAGCCTTGACCTTTGCCTTCACGGCATCGACGGCTGCGTAGCGTTCAGCCTTCTGGGTGTTCTTGTAGGCGACGCGCAGTTCGGCTTCGAAATGCTTCAGCATTTCGGCTTCGAGCTCGGAATGATCTTCCGGCTGGAAATCGCGCGGTTCCTTGGCAGCAACTTCGGCGAGCTTGATGATCGCGTCGAGAACCGGCTGGAAGCCGCGGTGGCCGAACATGACGGCGCCGAGCATGACTTCTTCGTTGAGTTCCTTGGCTTCCGATTCAACCATCAGAACGGCATCGTGCGTACCGGCAACGACGAGGTCGAGAACGGACTCTTCCATTTCGTCAAGATGCGGGTTGAGGACGTATTCGCCGTTGATATAGCCGACGCGTGCGCCGCCGACCGGGCCCATGAACGGAACGCCAGACAGCGTCAGGGCTGCCGAGGTGGCAACCATCGACAGAATGTCGGGGTTGTTTTCAAGGTCGTGCTGGATGACGGTGACGACGACCTGGGTGTCGTTCTTGTAGCCTTCAGGGAAGAGCGGGCGGATCGGGCGGTCGATCAGGCGGGAAACGAGCGTTTCGTTTTCCGACGGACGACCTTCGCGCTTGAAGTAGCCGCCGGGGATCTTGCCGGCTGCGTAGGTCTTTTCCTGGTAGTTGACGGTGAGCGGGAAGAAATCCTGGCCCGGCTTCGGCGACTTGGCGGAAACAACGGTCGCGAGAACGACGGTTTCACCGTAGGTCGCGAGAACGGCGCCATCAGCCTGACGGGCGATCTTGCCGGTTTCGAGCTTCAGCGGGCGGCCTGCCCACTCGATTTCCACGCTATGGGTATCGAACATATGTCTTGTCCTTCAATGCGGGAACAGGCGCCACGACCCTTTCAAGGCACAGCGCGCGATCGACCGCAATTATGTGACACATCATGGGCAAGACAACGGGAGGCTTTGCGGCGGCGGCTTTCAAGAAAGCCGGGCCAAGGTTCCGTACCTTGGCCGGAAAGCATCCGGCAATCCTGCCCCATGACAGGTCAACGGTTGTTCTGGCAAAACCGGCCCATCCGGGTCTGCCTCAGTTCCACCCCATGAAAACATCAAATGCGGTGGTCAATCTCTGGGGCTTTCCAAGCCCTGATAAGCAACCGGCGAGCGCCCGAAGAGCGCCCGCCGGAAAACCTTAGCGACGGATACCCAGGCTGGTGATCAGCTTGGTGTAACGGCCTTCGTTCTTCTTCTTGAGGTAGTCGAGAAGCGAACGGCGGCTCGAAACCATCGTCAGCAGGCCACGGCGGGAATGGTTATCCTTCTTGTGGCCCTTGAAGTGTTCCGTGAGGTTGTTGATCCGCTCGGTCAGGATCGCAACCTGGACTTCCGGAGAACCGGTGTCGCCTTCGAACGTTGCGTATTCCTTGATGAGGGCGGTCTTGCGCTCAGCAGTAATCGACATCGGATGTTCCTTTCGATGAGAGGAGATAAGGTCGCCAAAAGCCGGGATGTCGTCCAGCTTTGGCCGCGAAAGCATTCAGGCCTGCCTGATGCTGGCGCTGCCTATAGACCATTCAGACGGCAAAGGGAAGAGGCATGACCGGCAGGCCTGCGGCGCGCCGGTCGCGTCGTCAGACGAAGACGCGCTTCGGGCGGAATTCGCCCTCGCCGATCTCGCCGATGGCGATCAGCTTGCCGCGCGCCGTCGCATAGGCTTCGCTCTCGGTGATCGGCGCGTCACGGCCACGCACGAGGATCGGGTTGCCCATCTTCAGACGGTGCGCCTGATCATCGTTGACGGCCAGATGCGGCAGGGAAGACAGCGCTTCGCTGGTGTCGATCAGCAGCGCGTCGAGGGCTGCCAGCCGCTCGTCCTGATCMTCGATCGCTTCAAGGGCGACGAGTTCGGAAAGCGGGATCATGCTGTCTTCGGGGAACGGTGCGACGAAGGTCCGGCGCAGGCCGGAGACGTGGCCGTAGCAGCCAAGATCGCGGCCGAAATCGCGGGCCAAGGCGCGAACATAGGTACCTTTGCCGCATTCGACTTCGAAATGCGCCGTGCTTGCATCCGGGCAGGAGAGCAGCGTCAGGCGGAAGATCTCGACCTCGCGCGACGGAATCTCGACGGCTTCGCCCTCGCGGGCCAGATCATAGGCGCGCTCGCCGGCGATCTTGATTGCTGAGAACTGCGGCGGGACCTGGCTGATGACGCCGGTATAATTCGGCAGAAGCGCCAGGATATCACCCTCGGCCGGACGCTTGTCCGAGCTCTGCGTGACCTCGCCCTCGAGATCGTCGGTGGCGCGTTCTTCGCCCCAGGTGACCGAGAATTCGTAGACCTTGCGGCCATCCATGACGTAGGGGACTGTCTTCGTCGCATCGCCGAGCGCGATCGGCAGCATGCCGGAGGCCAACGGGTCAAGCGTACCGGCGTGGCCGCATTTCTGCGCCTTGAACAGCCACTTGATCTTGGAAACGGCTTCCGTCGAGCCGAAATCCACCGGCTTGTCGAGGATCAGCCAGCCGGAAACCGGGCGGCCTTTGGGTTTGCGTGGTTTGGACATTCTTTTCTTCTGTTATTCGCCGTCTTTGCCGTCATCGAGATCGCGCACGACCTCGGGAGAACGCAGGAGCTCATCGATCTTCTTGTAATTGTCGAAGCTCGTGTCGTCGCGGAAGCGGACTTCAGGCATGTATTTCATCTGGCGCAGCTGTGCGCCGAGGCGGCCACGGATGTATTTCGCATTCTTGTTCAGCGCTGCGATGACCGTGTCGTGATCGGCGACGCCAAGCGGCGTGACGAAAGCGGTCGCAATCTTCAGATCGGGCGACATACGCACTTCGGAGATCGAGATGACGGTCTTTTCGATCACGTCGTCACGCACTTCGCCTCGCTGCAGAACCTGTGTGATCGCTGCACGCACCTGTTCGCCGACGCGCAGCATGCGCTGCGAAGGTGCGGAGGTTGTCGGTCTTGTTGCCATTTTTCTTTGCCTCAAAAGGTTCGGGCGCCGGCCTTAAATGATCCGGCGCCCGTCCAAGATACAGATCCGCGCGATCAGAGCGAGCGGGTGATATGCTCGACGCGGAAGCATTCGATGACATCGCCTGCGCGAATGTCTTCGTAGTTCTCGAAGGCCATACCGCATTCCTGACCGACCGGCACTTCGGAGACTTCGTCCTTGAAGCGCTTGAGCGTCTTGAGCTTGCCTTCGTGGATGACGACGTTGTCGCGGATAAGGCGCACGCCTGCACCACGCTCGACCTTGCCTTCGGTGACGCGGCAACCCGCGACCTTGCCTGTTTTGGTGATGTTGAACACCTCGAGGATCTCGGCATTGCCGAGGAAGGTCTCGCGGCGCTCCGGCGACAGCAGGCCCGACATCGCTGCCTTCACGTCATCCACGAGATCGTAGATGATGTTGTAGTAGCGGATCTCGATGCCGCCACGCTCGGCAGCGGTACGTGCCTGTGCATTGGCGCGAACGTTGAAGCCGATGATCGCCGCGTCGGAGGATTCTGCGAGCGCGATATCAGACTCGGTGATGGCACCAGCACCGGAATGAACGATGCGAGCCCGCACTTCGTCGGTACCGAGCTTGTCAAGGGCACCGATGATGGCTTCGATGGAACCCTGCACGTCACCCTTGATGACAAGCGGGAATTCCTTGTAGCCGGTATTCTGCAGCTTGCTCATCATCTGTTCGAGCGAACCGCGCTGGCCGGACTGGCGGGCAGCTGCCTTGTCGCGCGCCAGACGCTGGCGGTACTCGGAAATTTCGCGAGCACGGGCTTCGTTCTCGACGACGGCAAACTTGTCGCCGGCAGCAGGCGTGCCGGAAAGACCGAGCACTTCGACCGGGGTTGCCGGACCGGCCTCCTTGACATGGTCGCCCTTGTCGGTGACGAGCGCGCGGACGCGGCCCCACTGATCGCCGGCAACGATGATCTGGCCCGGCTTCAGCGTGCCCTTCTGGACGAGAACGGTCGCAACCGCGCCGCGGCCACGGTCAAGCTGAGCTTCGATGACGGTACCTTCGGCGGTCCGGGTCGGATCGGCCTTGAGGTCGAGAATTTCGGCCTGCAGCAGGACGGCTTCGAGCAGCTTGTCGAGGTTGGTCTTGTTCTTGGCCGAAACTTCGACGTCGAGAACTTCACCGCCCAGCGATTCCACGAAGACTTCGTGCTGCAGAAGCTGCTGGCGGACCTTGTCCGGCTTGGCTTCGTGCTTGTCGATCTTGTTGATCGCCACGATGATCGGAACACCGGCCGCCTTGGCGTGATTGATGGATTCGATCGTCTGCGGCATGACGCTGTCGTCGGCCGCAACCACCAGGATCGCGATGTCCGTTGCCTGCGCACCACGCGCACGCATGGCCGTGAAGGCGGCGTGACCGGGCGTGTCGATGAAGGTGATCTTCTGGCCGTTCTGTTCGACCTGATAGGCACCGATATGCTGGGTGATGCCACCGGCTTCGCCAGAGACGACGTTCGCCTGACGGATGGCGTCGAGCAGCGAGGTCTTGCCGTGGTCGACGTGACCCATGATGGTGACGACAGGCGGACGCGAAACCATTTCACCAGCATCGTCGGCCTTGTCGAAGATACCTTCTTCAACGTCGGATTCCGAAACGCGCTTGACGGTGTGGCCGAATTCGCCGGCGATCAGTTCAGCGAGGTCGGCGTCGATGACGTCGCCCGGCTTCATCATCTGGCCTTCCTTCATCAGGTACTTGATAACGTCGACGGCGCGTTCAGACATACGCTGCGACAGTTCCTGAATGGTGATGGTCTCGGGCAGAATGACCTCGCGCATAACCTTTTCGCGGGTTTCCTGCATCTGGCTGCGGCGGAACTTTTCCTGACGGCGGCGCATGGCAGCCATAGAACGGCCGCGCGCACCTTCGTCGTCGACGCCTGCTGTGCCGATGGTCAGCTTGCCGCGACGCCGGTCTTCCTCGCCCTTCGGACGGGTGGTGACCGGCTTTGCCGGCTCCGGACGCACGACGCGCCCACGAACCGGGCCACCGCGTGCAGCACCGCCGCGATCATCTTCTTCGCCTTCACGGCGGCCGCGAGCCGCTGCCGGAGCAGCAGATCCGGGACGCGCAGCGCCAGGTGCCGGAGCGGCATCGGGGCGGCGGGCAGCCGGTGCGGACGGCTGAGCCGAACGGGCTTGAACGGGCGCTGCAGCCGGTGCCGGAGCAGGGGCTTCAACAACCGGAGGCGCCGGCGGACGGGCAGCTTCTTCGGCGGCGCGGCGCGCAGCCTCTTCGGCTTCCGCAGCCTGACGGGCCGCTTCTTCTACAGCGCGGCGCTTGTCTTCCTCGACGCGGCGGGCCGCATCTTCGGCTTCGCGAACCTGCGCCATGGCAAGTGCACGGCGGCGCGCATCCATTTCTTCCGGCGACAGATGGTTCAGTACCACCGGACGCGGACGGTCCTGCTGGCGCGGAGAATGCTGCGACGGCTGAGAGTTGCCACCTGGCTGCTGGATACGCGGTGCCGGTGTCTGCTGCTGCGGACGTGCCTGGACTGGTGCTGGTGCAGGCTCGGCAGCGCGGGGCGCCACCGGAGCAGGTGCGACCGGACGTTCGTCTTCGGGGCGCATCGGACGCCGCTTACGGGTCTCGACGACGACCGCTTTTGTGCGACCGCGACCCATATCCTGGCGCACGGTGCCCTGGCTTATCCCCGACGGTTTCAGGGTCAGCGTCTTCTTGCCCGTTGCACCAAGTGTCTTGTCGTCATTGCTATCGGTCATTCGTTCCCGTTCCTTCGGACAGGGAGCGATGACGTCATCAGTCCCTGTCAATCAAATACAGTCGATCAATGATGGGCCGGCATCTGCCGGTCGCCCGTATCATTGTTTTTGCCGGCCCGCGCTGTCCGGTGCCCGGGACTGACCGCTGTTACGGTACTGCTCAAGCATCTTTGCGCGCTTCACTACACCCTCACCCGCCTGCCCTGCAAGCACTGCGGCATGGATAAAAGCATTCTCGCCCATCGCCCCTTCCATTTCGCTCTCCGAGAAGAGACGGAAGGAAGGTATTTCTTCCTCGGTTTCCATTCCGAGGTGCCAGGCCTTGCGAGCCTGGTCTATTTTTCGCACGCCATCGTCGGCCGCACCGGTCGAATGGAACACCGCAAGGGCTGCTCCGCTTCTGACCGCGGCATCCACTTTCGCGGAGCCGGTGACGAACTGACCGGCCTTGCGGGCCATGTTCATCATCTGCATCAGCTGCTTGGCGAGCAGCCGGTCGACGGTCTCGCCGAGATCAGCCGCAGCCTTCACATCCGTCTTCAAGGCGCGGGCGAAGGTCTTCTTCGCCACCGCCCTGTCGACCAGCGTGCGGTCGATCTTTACCCAGCATCCGCGTCCCGGAAGCTCGCGCTTCAGATCGGCGATGACGGTTCCATCGGGAGCGGCGACAAAGCGGATCAGCTCATCCGGCGATCCGCTTTCGCGCGTCACGATGCACATGCGGCCGTTCACGTCATAACCTGCAAGATCATCATCCTCAGGAGATGTGTCCGGCTGCGCGGTCATTACGCTTCCTGCTCGGCAGCATCGGCCTCAACAGGCTCCGCATCCTTCGCAAGGTCATCCTCGGTGATCCAGCCAACCGCGAGGCGGGCCTGAACAACCATCTGTTCTGCTTCGACGCGGGAGATGTCGAACTTCGAGAACAGACCCTCGAACTTCTTCGTCTCGCCGTTCTTGCGCTCGCTCCAGCCGACGAGATCGTCTGCTGCGCAACCTGCAAAATCTTCGATCGTCTTGATGCCGTCTTCGCCGAGCGCGACCATCATCTGTGCGGTCATGCCTTCGATCTGGCGAAGATCATCGGAGACGCCGAGCGACTTGCGCTTCTCGTCCATCTCGGCTTCGAGCTTTTCGAGGAATTCGCGGGCGCGGGTCTGGATTTCCTGGGCAGTGTCCTCGTCGAAGCCGTCGATCGAGGCGATTTCGTCGAGATCGACGTAAGCCAGTTCCTCAACGGCAGCAAAGCCTTCGGAGGCCAGAACCTGGCCGACCATTTCGTCAACGTCGAGCGAGTCCATGAACAGGTTGGTGCGCTCGTTGAATTCCTTCTGACGGCGCTCCGACTCTTCGGCTTCCGTCATGATGTCGATATCCCAGCCGGTCAGCTGAGATGCGAGGCGAACGTTCTGACCGCGGCGGCCGATGGCGAGCGACAGCTGCTCATCCGGCACCACGACTTCGATACGCTCTGCATCCTCATCGAGAACGACCTTGGCGACTTCAGCCGGCTGCAGGGCGTTGACGACAAAGGTCGCCGGATCCTGCGACCACGGAATGATGTCGATCTTTTCGCCCTGAAGCTCGCCGACGACGGCCTGAACGCGCGAACCGCGCATACCGACGCAGGCGCCGACCGGATCGATCGAGCTATCGTTCGAAATGACGGCGATCTTGGCGCGCGAACCCGGGTCACGGGCAATCGAGCGAACCTGGATGATGCCGTCGTAAATTTCCGGCACTTCCATGGTGAAAAGCTTCACCATGAATTGCGGATGGGTACGCGACAGGAAAATCTGCGGGCCACGCTGTTCGCGGCGGACGTCGTAAACATAGGCGCGGACGCGATCGCCGTAGCGAACGTTTTCGCGCGGGATCATTTCGTCGCGGCGGATGATGCCTTCGCCACGGCCGAGATCGACGATGACGTTGCCGTATTCGACGCGCTTGACGGTGCCGTTGACGATTTCGCCGGTACGATCCTTGAACTCGTCGAACTGGCGGTCACGCTCGGCTTCGCGAACCTTCTGGACGATGACCTGCTTCGCAGACTGCGCAGCGATGCGGCCGAAGTCCATCGGCGGCAGCGGATCGGCAATGAAATCGCCAAGGGCTGCATCGGGGTTGCGGTCGCGGGCCAGTTCCAGCGGGATCTGCGTGGAATAGTCTTCGGCCTTCTCGACAACTTCGAGCAGACGCTGAAGGCGGATTTCGCCGGTCTTCGGATTGATGTCGGCGCGGATGTTCGATTCCGAGCCGTAACGGGAGCGTGCAGCTTTCTGGATCGCATCGGCCATTGCGGCCAGCACGATTTCGCGGTCGATGACTTTTTCGCGCGCCACTGCATCTGCGATCTGCAGAAGTTCGAGGCGGTTCGCACTGACTGCCATTGTTTTATCTCTCCGTCTCGGCTTTCCGGGTTCCCGTCCCTGGAGCCTGTAGTTGATCGGTTATTCCTGGTCTTCCGCTTCGTTCTGGTTCGCGGCTTCCGACTTCGCTGCCTTGTCGGCGCGAAGCGCATCGCGGATCAGATCGTCGGTCAGGATAAGCTTGGCTTCGGCCAGAGCCGCGAAGGGGATTTCCACCTTCTGCTCTTCGCCATAGGCAACCTGGTCACGCTCAAGCGTGAAACCATCTGCATTCGATTCCAGAATCTTGCCACGGAACCGCTTGCGGTTGCCGATCATGATCGACGTATCGCACTTCAAAAGGTGTCCCTGCCAGCGGACGAAATCCGACTTGCGCACCAGCGGACGGTCGATACCGGCCGAAGACACTTCGAGATGATACTCCCGATCGATCGGATCTTCCACATCCAGAACCGGGGAAACAGCCGTCGAGACCGCTTCGCAGTCCTGAACGGACATGGTTCCGTCATTGCGCTCGGCCATGATCTGCAGCGTCGCGCCGTTCTGATTGAGCATCCGGACGCGGATCAGGCGGAAGCCCATACCGACAAGCACTGGTTCGATGATGTCGGCAAGGCGCTGGTCAAGCCCGGTCTCGGTAATCAGCCGTGGCTCAAGTTCGTTTTCTGCGGTTGTCTGATCCGACAAGCGGCGCGCTCCTAGCAAATTTCAAGCATTTTGGATGATCGCGCTAATAAAAAAGAGCGGGTCCTTGCGGCCCACTCTTCATCGTACGATCAAGAATTTGAGTGGCATATAGGCCCGTTTTTCTGAAATTGCAAGCTCCGGCGCCAAATGCGCCAAGGCTGCAATCCTTCGCTGGCCTCAGGCACGCTTCGCCATATATTGGGCGGGAACAGAACAAGACAAGCCGGAGCAAATCCGGGCGGAGGGAACGTGCCGTCGAATTCTTCCACGCTGGCGCCGCTGAAACACGAAACATACCGCCGGATCTGGTTTGCGAGTCTGGCGTCGAACTTCGGCGGGCTGATCCAGGCCGTCGGCGCCGCATGGATGATGACGACGATCACCGCCTCGGAAGACATGGTGGCGCTGGTGCAGACCTCGACGGCGCTGCCGATCATGCTCTTCTCGCTGATCTCGGGCGCGCTCGCCGACAATTTCGACAGGCGCCGGGTGATGCTGACGGCGCAGGTCCTGATGCTCGTTGTCTCGGCGATCCTGACGGTCTTCGCCCTGCTCGGCTGGATCACGCCCTGGCTTCTATTGTTGTTCACCTTTCTCATCGGCTGCGGCACGGCGCTCAACAATCCCTCCTGGCAGGCGTCGGTCGGCGACATGGTGCCGCGCGCCGATCTGCCTGCCGCCGTGACGCTGAACAGCATGGGGTTCAACATGACCCGCAGCGTTGGCCCGGCGATCGGCGGGGTCATCGTGGCGGCAGCCGGTGCGGCGGCCGCCTTTGCGGTGAACGCTGTCAGCTATCTGGCGCTGATTTATGCACTGATGCGCTGGAAACCCGCTCTTCCCACCTCGACGCTGCCGCGTGAAAGCCTTGGCAGCGCGATCTTTGCAGGCCTGCGCTATATCTCGATGTCACCGAACCTCGAAAAGGTTCTGGTGCGCGGCTTCACGTTCGGTGTCGGCGCCAGCTCGGTGCTCGCGCTGCTTCCGATCGTCGCGATCGACCTCGTCTCGGGCGGGCCGCTGACCTACGGCTTCATGCTCGGCTCTTTCGGCATCGGCGCGATCGGCGGCGGGGCGCTCAACGCCCGGCTTCGCGATGCGCTGAGCAGCGAGATCATCATCCGCTATGCCTTTGCCGGCTTTGCGGTGAGCATGGCGATCACCGCGGCCAGCCCCTTTGCGGTGCTGACCTGCGCCGGGCTGCTGGTATCGGGCGCCTGTTGGGTGCTGGCGCTGTCGCTGTTCAATACGATCGTCCAGCTATCGACGCCGCGCTGGGTGGTCGGGCGGGCGCTCTCGCTTTATCAGACGGTAACCTTCGGCGGGATTGCCGGCGGCAGCTGGTTCTGGGGTATCGTGGCAGACCGCTTCGGCGTCTCGAATGCGCTCTATGGGTCTGCAGCGGTAATGGTGATCGGCGTGCTGATCGGCTTCCGCTTCTCGATGCCGGCCTTTGCCTCGCTCAATCTCGACCCGCTCAACCGCTTTGTCGAACCGGCGCTCGGGCTCGATATCACGCCGCGCAGCGGGCCGATCGTCATCCAGGTCGATTATCAGATCAGCGACGAGGACCTGCCGGAATTCCTGAAGCTGATGGGCGAGCGGCGGCGCATCCGTATTCGCGACGGCGCCCGGGCCTGGGCGCTGATGCGCGATCTGGAGAACCCGGGCATCTGGACGGAGACTTATCACACCCCGACCTGGGTCGAATATATTCGCCACAACCAACGGCGCACGCAGGCCGATGCGGAAAATACCGACCGGCTGCGCAACCTGCATCGCGGCGCCGATCTGCCGCATGTGCACCGGATGATCGAACGCCAGGCGATCCCACCCTCCGACGACGTCTTTCACAAGGCGCCGATCGATATCCATCACTAGGAAGTTCAAGATGTTCAGGCGAGCCAGGGAAAGCGATCTCCCCGCGATCATTGCCATGCTCGCCGATGATGCGTTGGGACGCAGCCGCGAGGTGGTCTCCGATCCCGTTGACGAGCGCTACCTTGCTGCCTTTGCGGCCATCATCACCGACGAGAACCAGCTGCTTGCCGTCGCGGTCAATGCCGACGACCAGCCGGTTGGCTGCCTGCAGCTGACATTCATTCCGGGGCTTTCGCGCACCGGCATGTGGCGCGGACAGATCGAGAGCGTGCGGATCACCGAAACGGAGCGCGGCACCGGACTTGGCGCACGCTTCATCAAATGGGCGATCGGCGTTTGCCGGGACCGCGGCTGCAAGCTCGTACAGCTGACATCGGACAAGTCGCGGGCCGATTCCATCCGTTTCTATGAAAAGCTTGGCTTCACGGCGAGCCACGAGGGCATGAAGCTTACTCTCTGAAGCCTATTTCAGTTTGCCCTTCATCGACGCTTCCGGATAGCAGGTCGGCTTTTCGCCGTTCTTGACCTGCCACTGGCCGATCGAACGGCGGGTCTTGTAGCCCGGCAAGCCGTCGGAACCGCCGACATCGTAGCCCTGACGCTCCAGCGCCTTCTGCATGGCAGCGACATCCGAGCGCAGCATCTTGCCGACATCGCCCCAGGCGCCCTGGAAACCGCCCGCTCCATAGGCGATCCGATCAGCCAGGTTGCCGATATAGAGTCCATAGAGATCGGAATTGTTATATTCCTTGATGACGTAGAAATTCGGGGTGACGAGGAATTCCGGGCCGTCGCGGCCAGCGGGAACCAGCATCATCCCATCGGCCTTCATCTCAGATGAGGGAAAGCCCTTGCCCCAGATCCTGCTGATGCCGAGTGATGCCCATTGCGACAGCGGCTTGGCGAGATCCGGCCCCTCCTGGGCGCAGGATACGGCAGCGGGGATCGTGACCTCGAAGCCCCAGTCGCGGTCGCGCTGCCAGCCCTTCTTGACAAGATAGTTGGCGATGGATGCCAGCGTATCCGGCACCGAGGTCCAGATGTTGCGGTGGCCGTCGCCATCGAAATCGACGGCATATTTCAGGTAGCTTGTCGGCATGAACTGCGGCTGGCCGAGCGCGCCTGCCCAGGAGCCCTTGAAATCGGCCGGCGCCACATCGCCGCCATCGATGATGTGGAGTGCCGCAATCAGTTCGGTGCGAAACATCTCCTTGCGCGTCGACATGAACGCCTTCGTGGCCAGCACCTGGATCGCCGAGTTCGGGATCTTCGCGGCGCCAAAACCGGTCTCGCGGCCCCAGATGGCCAGCACGATCGATCCCGGCACGCCGTAGGTCTTTTCGATCCGCTTCAGCGTCGAGGCATATTGCGAGGCAAAGCCGCGGCCTGTCATGGCGAGTTTGCTCAGACGCTCCTCGTTGAAATAGGGCGCAGGCGAGGAAAATTCGGCCTGTGTCTGCTTGCGTTCCTTCGGCGGCGGGAAGCCGGGAGGCGCGAGATCCGGAAGATCCCAGTTGAGTTCGATGCCGGCGAAAGCGGCCTGAAATGTCTTGGCAGAAATACCGTTCTTTTCGGCTTCCGGGCGCAGTTCGGTCTGCACCCATTTCTCGAACTGCGCCTCGACGGCGGCCTTCGAAGGAGCGGCGGAGGCGGGCAGATGAAACGATGCGGCAAGCATCGCCGTCAGGATCGAAAGGCGGATGATCGTCTTCACCTCAGGCATTCCCCCTCAAATGACCGTTCGCGCCCGAAGCGCGGCCGCCAATGTGCCCTCGTCGAGATAATCGAGCTCGCCGCCGACAGGCACGCCATGCGCCAGCCGGGTGATCTTGACGTCCAATCCGGTGAGCTGATCGGTTATATAGTGTGCTGTGGTCTGCCCCTCGACGGTGGCGTTCACCGCGATGATCAGCTCGCGCACGCCGCCTTCGCCGAGCCGCTCGATCAGCCCGCGGATATTCAGATCATCCGGGCCGACGCCATCCAGCGGCGACAGCGTGCCGCCGAGAACGTGGTAGGCGGCATTCATCGCGCCGGCGCGCTCCAGTGCCCAGAGATCCGATACATCCTCGACGACAATGATGACCGACTGGTCGCGGCGATCATCGGTGCAGACGGTGCAGGGATCCGAGGTATCGACATTGCCGCAGCGCGAGCAGATCTTCACCTTGTCATAGGCATCGCCCATGGCATGGGAAAGAGGACCGAGAAGCTGGTCCTTCTTCTTGATCAGATGCAGCGCCGCGCGGCGCGCCGACCGGGGCCCGAGACCCGGCACTTTCGCCAGAAGCTGAATGAGTTTTTCGATTTCGGGGCCGGTGACTCGCTTTGCCATGCGCCGTTCTTAGCCCATATGTCGTCAAAACGGAATCGCGGAAGGATTGCTGCCGCCATGAAAATCAGTGCGGTCTGTACCGGCAGTGCCGAACGCCTGCCGGACAAGAAATACAAGACCGGTATCTTCAAGCAGCCTGTCAACGGCGCCGTGATGATCGATGCGGAAGGGCTGGTCGGCGACGCGATCTGCAATCGCACCTATCACGGCGGCGCGGATCAGGCTGTTTATATCGAGGGATCGCGGACGCTCGACTGGTGGAGCGGCGAACTCGGTAAACCGGTCACACCGGGCACCTTCGGCGAAAACCTCGTCATCGAGGGGCTCGACAATCGCGATGTGGCGGTGGGCGACAGGTTCATCGCAGGCGATCTTGTTCTGGAAGTCACGTCCGCCCGTATTCCCTGCGCGACCTTCGCCGCGAAGATGGAAGACCCGCGCTTCGTCAAGCGCTACACCAAGGCCGGGCGGCCGGGCATCTATTGCCGGGTTCTCGCCGGCGCCATCGTGGAGGCGGGAATGCCGGTCGCGTACCAACCGTTTTCCGGCGCCAGGGTGACCGTGCCTGAGATGATGGAAACGTTCGGGAAAAAGCTCTCGCCGGAAGATCGGGAGCGGTATCTCGCAGCACCCATTCACTACAAGCTGCGGGCCCTGCTTGAGGCGCAGGCCTGAGATCAGCGCGTGGCGATCGCCATCGCGGCACCGGCCATCGTTGCGGCACTCGCACGATTGGCAATCCGCACGGCGCGAGGGCTCTTCAGGAAGCCGCGGGCTTTTGCGGCCAGGAACATCCAGCTGAAATCGACGACCGCCAGCACCACGATCAGCGTTACGACAAGCTCCGCCCAGCCGCCGAAGGAGACGGCGCGGATGTCGATGATCGACGGCAGAAGGGCGATGTAGAACATCATGATCTTTGGATTGCCAAGCGCGATCGCCAGCCCCGTCAGGAACATCCGGCTTCGCGAGCGGGCCTGCGGAAGCTCCTCTTCCTCGACATCAGGTCTTGCGAACCACATTTTCCAGGCGAGATAGAGGAGATAGAGAATGCCGAGCCATTTGATGACGACAAAGGCGTGATAGAAGGTTTCGGCAATGGCCGAGAGGCCGGCGATGGCGCAGGTCAGCCAGATCGCATCACCCGCCCACATGCCGAAGAGGAAGGGCAGCACATCGCGCGCGCCCTTCGAGATGACGCGGGCAACGAGCGCCGCAACGCTCGGGCCGGGCGTGCCGGCGGCGATGAAAAGGGCGCCGGCAAATACCAACAGGGCCGTCAGCGTCATCGTAAAGGCTTCCTCCCGGGCGTGGCCTGATCAGAACGGCATCTTGAAGCCGGGCGGGATCGGCAGGCCGGCGGTCAGCGCCTTGGTCTTTTCAGCCGTGACGGCCTCGGCCTTGTCCTTGGCATCCTTGTGGGCGGCAACGATCAGGTCTTCGAGGATCTCGACATCGTCTTCCTTGAAGAGTGACGGATCGATCTTCAGGCTCTGCATTTCGCCCTTGCCGTTGAGGACAACGGTAACCAGTCCGCCACCGGACTTGCCTTCGGCCTGGAGCTCGGCGATCTCCGCCTGCATCTGCTCCATCTTGGCCTGCATTTCCTTGACTTTGCCCATCATTCCCATGAGGTCGCGCATCGTCTTTTCCTTCTCTGAAAGTCTAGAATTCTATGTCGTCGCCCGGCAGGATGTCGCCATCTTCGGATTCGGCGACGGCGGGCGGCTTGACATCGCCCTCTTCCTCCGGCTCCGGCGCCCGGACGCGGACGTCGATAATCTTGGCGCCCGGAAACTGCGCGAGGATCGCCGCCACATCAGGGTCCTGGCGGGCATCGCTGACCTGCTGTTCCTTGGCCTTGGCCTCGGCTTCGACCATGGTCGGATCACCGGGCTCGCGGCTCAGACTAACGATCCAATGGATCCCCGTCCATTCCTTGAGCTTGACCGCCAGTTCGTTGAGCAGCGTTGCCGGAGCACCGTCCGTCAGATTGACATCCAGGCGGCCGGGATCGACCCGGACAGGACGCACGAAGGTGCGGACCAACGCCTTGATCTTGGCATCGCGCTTTTCACCGGCCAGATTGACTATATCGGCAATCGAATTCACGGCAACCAGCGGCTTCGGCGCTTCGGCGGGCTTGGTCTCGAGACGACCGGCCTGCATCGGCTGCGGATCTGGGTTCGGAACAGCGCGCAGCATCGCGGTCGGGCCATTCGGCTGCGGGCGGGGCGCAGTTTCCGGTGCGCGCGCCATCGCTGCCGACTGATAGGCGACGGTCGCACCACCACCATTGCCCGAGGAACCCGGTGCCGGGCGGCCGGAGCCGCCGCCATTGTCTGAAAATTCAGCGAGCCTACGGGCCGCATCTTCGGGTGCCGGCAGATGCGCGGCATGGGCAAGGCGGATCAGCACCATTTCGGCCGCACCCGCCGTGCGCGACGATGCCTCGGCTTCCGGAATGCCCTTCAGCAGCATCTGCCAGATGCGCGACAGCGTGGTCACCGCCACGCCCTGGGCGAATTCCGCAGCCTTGGTGCGCTCGACCTCGCTCAGAGACGGATCGTTGGCGGCATCAGGCACGTATTTCAAGCGGGTGACGAGATGGGTGAAGTCGGCAAGGTCGGTCAGAACGACAACAGGATTGGCGCCCGCCTCGTACTGTGCCTGAAACTCGTTCAGCGCCGAGGCGACATCGCCCTTCACCACATGCTGGAAAAGATCGACGATGCGGGCTCGGTCGGCAAGACCGAGCATGCTGCGGACGGCTTCCGCCTGCACGGCACCGCCGCCATGGGCAATCGCCTGGTCGAGCAGCGAGAGGCCGTCACGCGCTGAACCTTCGGCAGCGCGGGCGATCATGGCGAGCGCGTCCGGCTCGGCCTCGATGCCTTCCTTCGACGCAATGGTCGTGAACAGGCCGACGAGATCCGAAGCGCTGATCCGGCGCAGGTCGAAGCGCTGGCAGCGCGACAGGACGGTGATCGGAACCTTGCGGATTTCGGTGGTCGCGAAGATGAACTTCACATGCTCCGGCGGCTCCT
The DNA here is from genome assembly GCF_056394605.1 of Rhizobium sp. 10N427. Classification (NCBI taxonomy): domain Bacteria; kingdom Pseudomonadati; phylum Pseudomonadota; class Alphaproteobacteria; order Hyphomicrobiales; family Rhizobiaceae; genus Rhizobium; species Rhizobium sp. 10N427. Next base: position 401,188 of record NZ_JBFTID010000004.1, read on the forward strand.
CGAGCGTCTTCAGCAGCCCGTTGAAGGCTGCCGTAGAGAGCATGTGCACTTCGTCGATGATGTAGACCTTGTAGCGCGCCGAAACCGGGCGATAGCGCACCTGCTCGATGATCTCTCTGATATCGTCGATGCCGGTATGCGAGGCAGCGTCCATCTCGATCACGTCGACATGGCGACCTTCCATGATCGCCTGGCAGTGCTCGCCGGGGATGCGCAGGTCGATCGTCGGCTTGTCGATATCAGCGGTCTTGTAGTTCAGGGCACGCGCCAGAATGCGCGCCGTCGTCGTCTTGCCGACGCCGCGAACGCCGGTCAGCATATAGGCCTGCGCGATGCGGCCGGTCTCGAAGGCGTTGGTCAGTGTGCGGACCATCGGCTCCTGGCCGACCATCAGGTCCGTGAAATCCTTGGGGCGGTATTTGCGTGCCAGCACCCGGTATCCGGTGCCCGTCGAGGCGGCATCTTGTGATTGTCGCTCGGTGTCGCTCATCGCCCTGCTTGGCGCCCGGAATCCCGGGCAAAGGATGGAGAGAAGGGTGGGAGGCTGGCACGATGACCCGTGCCGGGCTCGTTAGGGCTGCTTCCTTCCGGACCTGACCCGGTTGGCGAGTGGCTCGTCCACCACCAACCTCCCGGATGCACATATCGGCAATATCGTCATCAAAAGCAAGCCAAGCTCAAAAAAAACTGCTAATCATTGGAAAACAATGGAGGAATGCCCGTTGACGGATTTCGCGCTCGACCCCCGGCTCGAAAAAGACAGCATCAGCGTCATGCAGACCGGCCTTTGCGATCTCAGATTATCGAAGGACGCACGCTGGCCCTGGCTGATCCTGATTCCACGCCGCGCCGGGATCACTGAGATTTTCGAATTGACGCCGCTCGATCAGGTGATGCTGACATTCGAGACCGAGGTGGTGGCCAGCGCGCTCAAGAAGCTGACCGGGGCGACAAAAATCAATGTCGGGGCTCTTGGCAATATCGTCCGCCAGCTTCATGTTCATGTCATCGCCCGCTTCGAAGGCGATGCCAATTGGCCGGGCCCGATCTGGGGTTTCGGCACGGTCGAGCCTTATGAGGACGGGAAGCGGGAGCAGTTCATAGCGACATTGCGGGAAGCCCTTTCATCATGAGTTCTTCAATTTTCGATACGGACGTTCCGCATCCGGAGCCGAGCAACCTCACCGCTTTTGCCGCCAACGACCTGAACCGCGATTCTGAACATCGCGACGAGAAATCGGTCGAGACGGCGCTGGCGAAGGAAGGCACGCATATCTTTGCCTTCGCCAAGGACAAGCTGGTCCTGAAGCATGACGGGCAGGTGCTGGATCCGCTCTTTGCCCGTTACGAATTGCAGGAACTGCAGCCGCATTGGGACGAGACGATCCTGCTCGGCTATCGCAAATCCGGCGAGCCGCGGCTGGCCGTGCCGGTCGGCGTGCCGGAGGAGCAACTCGAAAGCCACTACAAGCCGGCCGACGGACGCACGCTCTATCGCGATCAGCTTGTCGACGAGGTGCTGCTCGGCGAATTTGCCCAGGCCGCAAGCCTGATCCGCTGGAACGGCGACAACAAGTTCTGCGGCCGTTGCGGTGGCAGCATGGAGCAGAAGATCGGCGGCTACAAACGCGTCTGCACTGCCTGCGAACACATGATTTTCCCGCGCACCGACCCCGTCGTCATCATGCTGACGATCGACGAGAAGCGCGATCTCTGCCTGCTTGGCCGCGGACCGCATTTCGCGCCTGGCATGTATTCCTGTCTTGCTGGCTTCGTGGAGCCAGGTGAAACCATCGAGAACGCCGTGCGCCGCGAGACGCTTGAGGAATCCGGCATCAGAACCGGGCGCGTCCGCTATCACGCCTCCCAGCCCTGGCCGATGCCGCATACGCTGATGATCGGCTGCTATGCCGAGGCGAAATCCAGCGAGATCACCCGCGACGAAGCCGAGCTCGAGGATTGCCGCTGGTTTACTCGCGAGGAAACGATCGAGATGCTCGAACGCCCCGGCGCCAACGGCCAGGCCTCTCCGCCGAAAGGCGCCATTGCCCACCGCCTGATGCGCGACTGGGTGGAGTGGAAGCGATAGGCCATGCCGGTCTCGCGCTCGGAACGGCTGCTTGCTCTTCTCCAGGTGCTTCGCCGGCACCGCCGTCCTGTCAGCGGCATCATCCTTGCCGAGCAGACGGGCGTCAGTCTGCGCACGCTCTACCGTGACATTGCAAGCCTGCAGAGCCAGGGTGCGATGATTGAGGGCGAAGCCGGCGTCGGCTATGTGCTGAAGCCTGGCTTCATGCTGCCGCCGATGATGTTTTCCGAAGAGGAGCTTGAGGCGCTGGTGCTGGGTTCGCGCTGGGTAAACCGCTCGGCGGAGCCGCGGCTCGCGGGTGCAGCTGCCGATGCGCTGGCGAAGATCGCCGCCGTGCTGCCTGCCGAGATGCGCGAGACGATCGAATCGGCGACGCTGCTTGTCGGCCCCAAGCGCGCCAACGAGGACAAGGCGGATGTCGCCCTGATCCGCAAGGCGATCCGTACCGAACGCATTCTCGAACTGCACTATAGCGACGAGCAGGGACGCATCTCGCTCCGGCGCGTCTGGCCTTTCGCCCTCGGCTATTTCGAGCATATCCGGATGGTGATGGCCTGGTGCGAGCTACGCCGCGGCTTCCGCCATTTCCGCACGGACCGGATCATCGACATGACGCAGCACGAGGAGCGCTATCCCCGCCGCCGGACCGCGCTGATGAAAGAGTGGCGCGAGGCGGAACACGTGCCTGTCGAACGCTGAAAGGCTACTGCCAGATTCTGACAGTAGGCCGCGCTATTATCGGTACCAATCCAGAAGGAGGACCGATGATGACGAGCCTGAAGATCAGCACCGCAAATTACGGCGACTGCCTTGTCGAGACGTCTTCTGCACATGCGGGATATCCGCAGTCCCTGATGCTGCGCATGATGCAGAATGCATCGCGCAACATGGCGAGGGGTGATGCCCCCCGCCTCGACCCGCGGTCGATGCCGGCAAACGTGCGGCGCGACCTCGGCCTTTCCGGCTGGACCTCGCGAGAGGGCGAGGCATAGCCGGCAGCATACAGCCCAGCACACCCCGACAGCAGACATTTCATACCGCCGCTGCAACGCACCGCGGCACGCCTTTTCATTGCAGCCATCTCAACCAAGAGGATAAGACCATGACCAGCCCGAATTCCATCATTCTCTACGTCAAGGACCCGGCCGAAAGCGAACGCTTCTACAAGGACATCCTCGGCCGCGACGCGGCGTTCTCTTCGCCCAACTTCGTCGCCTTTCCGCTCGATGGCGGTTTCACGCTCGGCCTCTGGCGCCGCAGCAATGTCGAGCCGCAGCCGTCGGCGATCGGCAATCGCGGCGAAATCGCCTTCATGGTGCCGGGAGACCGTGCGGTGGCCAAGCAATATGAGGACTGGCGCAAGCGCGGCCTGCCGATCGCCCAGGAGCTCGTCGATCTCGATTTCGGACCGACCTTCGTGGTGCTCGACCCGGATGGCCACCGTCTGCGGGTTTGCGAACCGGACAAGTGACAATGACAAGGGCGCCCGAGGCGCCCTTTTTATGACTATTTGTGCAGCAGGCCGCGCATCGGGTGGCCTTTGTAGACCCCGAGGATGCGAACCTTCTCCGAGAAGAACCTGAGCTCCTCGAGCGCCTGGCGGACATTGCTGTCATTGGCGTGGCCTTCGATATCGGCATAGAACTGCGTGGCGATGAACTTGCCGCCGATCTGGTAGCTTTCCAGCTTCGTCATGTTGATGTTGTTGGTCGCGAAACCACCGAGCGCCTTGTAAAGGGCGGCTGGAATATTGCGGACGTTGAAGACGAAGGTCGTGACGATCTTCTCTTCTTCATTCGAACGGTTCGCCCATTTCTCGTCGCGGGAGAGCACCACGAAGCGGGTGACATTGCTTTCGGTGTCTTCGACATTTTCGGCAACGATCTCGAGACCGTAGAGATCGGCGGCCAGGCGCGGCGCAAGCGCAGCCATCGTCCGGTCACCGGTTTCCTGAACCATCTTTGCGGCACCGGCCGTATCGCCGGCGATGACAGGCTTCCAGCCATTGGCGCGAACGATCTTGCGGCATTGGCCAAGCGCGTGGATGTGGCTGTGCACCGTCCGGATCTCATCCTTCGAGACGCCCGGCAGCACCATCAGCTGAAAGCGGATCGGCATGAAATATTCGCCGACGATATGCAGCCTGGAGTCCGGCAGCAGGTGATGGATATCGGCAACGCGCCCAGCGATCGTGTTCTCGATCGGGATCATGGCGAGATCGGCTTCGCCGCTTTCCAGCGCCGTGAAGGCGTCCTCGAAGGTCTGGCAGGGAAGCGGTTCCATGGTCGGGAACATGTCGCGGCAGGCCATATCGGAATTGGCGCCGAACTCGCCCTGGAATGAAATCCGGTTTGTCTTGTTGTTCATGGCTATGTCCTCAAGCCTGTCTTGCCGCGAGAATCCGGCGGGCCTTTTCGAGATCGGCGGGGGTATCGACGCCCAGCGGTACGGTTTCGACGATTTCGGCATCGATGCGCATTCCCGCTTCCAGCGCCCGCAGCTGCTCCAGCGATTCGCGCAGCTCCAGCACCGACGGGCCGAGCGTCACGAAGCGCTCCAGCGCCGGCCGGCGGTAAGCGTAAAGGCCAATGTGATGATAGAGCGGACCCTTGCCATAGGGCGCGGTGGCGCGGGTGAAATAGAGGCCGCGTAGGCGTGTCTCGGAAAGCGGCGAGCCGACGACCTTAACGATATGCGGAGCGGTCTTGTCTTCCTCGTTGTCGATCTCGATCGTCAGCGTGGCGATATCGACCGCTTCGTCGTCGAGCGGGCGCAGAGAAGCGCGGATGGTTTCGGGCTCGATGGTCGGCAGATCGCCCTGGACGTTGACGATGATCTTGGCCCTGCCTTCAGGATCGATCTTGGTCATCGCCTCGTGAATGCGGTCCGAACCCGACTGGTGGTGACCGCCGGTCATGATCACCTCGAAGCCGGCCTCGGCGACGGCGTCGAAGACGCGCTGATCATCGACCGCGACGACGACGCGGCCGATGGCGGCTTCCTTGGCGCGCATGGCGACCTGAACGATCATCGGCAGCCCGCAGATATCGGCCAACGGCTTGCCCGGAAGCCGGGTCGAAGCCATGCGTGCCGGGATCAGAACGAGGACGTCATCTAAATTTGAACCAGTCATCTGTCGGGCCTTCTATTCCGGGCGGAAAAGTGTCAAAAAGTCTCACGTACAGGACCATTTAGACAGTTGCAACGAACAGCCAAAAGACATAGGTTCCGCGCGATTTCAAGATGGTACCTTTTTAGGGTCTGCCGACTGCACGGGGAGCATTGCAGATGAATTCTTACGTCAATACGGCCGTTGGTGCACTGCTCGGAACGATTTTCGTGCTGATGTCGGTGTCCATCGCGTCCGAAGGAATCTTCCATTCCGAAGCGCCGGAAAAGGAAGGCTTCACGATCGTCGCCGAGGAAACACCGGCTGCCGGTGGGGGCGAGGCCGCTGCTGCCGCTATGGTTCCGATCGGAAAGCTGCTGCCGACGGCCGACGCCAAGGCTGGCGAAACCATCTTCAAGAAGTGTCAGGCCTGTCATGACGCGACCAAGGGGGGGCCGAACAAAGTCGGTCCGAACCTCTATGGTCTCGTCGATCGCCCTATCGCTTCGCATGAAGGCTTCGCCTATTCGTCCGCTATGAAGGACTTCTCCAAGGGCGGCGCTGAAAAGTGGACTTTCGACCACCTGAACCACTTCCTGATGGCACCGAAGAAGCAGATCCCGGGTACGGCGATGGGCTTTGCCGGTCTGCCGAAGGAACAGGATCGCGCCAACGTGCTGCTTTATCTGCACACCCTGGCCGATACGCCCGCTCCGCTGCCGGATCCGAACGCTCCTGATACGATCACGCAGTAAGCTGATCGCGACATCGGAAATGAGATTGAAGCCCGGCCGCAAGCCGGGCTTTTTCCTTGTCGCGATTTCGCGGATTAGGGCCCGAGCAGGTAGGCCCAGAGCGACACGGAAATGGCACCAAGCGCCGTCGTCATGGTGATCGTCGATGCCGCCAGGCTGTGGCCGACGCCGAAGCGATTGGCGATCAGCCAGGCATTGACGCCTGTCGGCACCGCGGCAATGAGCACGAGCGCGGCCGTCCAGTCCTCGGCGAGGCCGACGATGTGGCTTGCAATCCAGACGCAGAACGGCAGCAGAAGCAGCTTGCAGGCTGAGGTGACGCTGGCGATGCCGAGGTTTCCGGAGACCCCGTATTTCTGCAAGGCCATGCCGAGCGAGATCAGTGCAACCGGTCCCGCAACGCCGGCGATCTGATCGACGATATTCTCGACCGGGGCCGGCATGGTCAGCCCGAGCAAGTGCATCGTGGCGCCGGCCGCAAGACCGATCACCAGCGGGTTGCGAATGAGATTGAGACCGATCTGCTTCAGCAGCCTCAGAATGCTGCGATCGGCGGCACCAGAAATCTTGTGTTCGGCGCGCTCCATGAGGATCGTCCCGACGACCATCATGACAGGCAGATGCACGGCTATCAGGATCGAGAGCGGAACGAGGCCCTTGTCCCCCACCGTTCGCTGCACCAGCGGCAGGCCGACGAAGATGGTGTTGGCGAAAGCCGAGGAGACGCCTGCAAGTACGCCGATGCGCGCATCGCGTCCGAAGAGCCGCGTTGCGGCGATGTGGCCCACTGTCCAAGTGACGGCGACGCCGGAGAAATAGGCGATCCAGAGCCGGAACGGCGATGCACCGTGGAAATCGGCCTCGGCAATGGTGCGGAACAGCAGCATCGGCACGGCGATCTTGAAGACGAAATCGCTCAGCGCATCACCGGTATCGGCGGTCATCAACCCCGCTTTCACGATGAGCCAGCCGATCAGGATCATGATGAAGATGGGAAGAACGTCGAAAACGATTGCTGTCATGCGGGGAGAACTGCCTTGGCGCGGGAGCCAAAGGTCTAACAGCAAACGGCGCGCATTGACAAACCTGTTGGCGCAAACAAACGAAGCGGCAGAAACAAAAAAAGCGGGCAAGGCCCGCTTTTCCGCATCCGGTCTTGCCGGACATCCGGTGTGCGATGCTGCCAGTTCATCCGTGGTCAGCGCCGCTCCGGAACAGTTGAAGGGCATCATCCCTTCTCACCCGGCAACATCCTTGGATGCTCATGCCGGTCTGCTTGAGAGCTTTTCTAGAAATTCACAGTGACAGCCGCATGACGAATTGGCGGCATTTTTGCGAATATTATCAAATGGTCCTGGCACCGGTCATTGCGGGAAGTGCTCGACATGCGTTTCGGCCGTCCGGCCGAAATAGAGAACGCGGCGCCCCAGGAATGAGACGATATAGCCGGCACATCCCATTGCCTTCACGTTCTTGCAGAAGGCACCATAGGAATAGTCCGCGGGATTCGCCTGTGCCCATCGGACCTGCGCGGCAATTCCGGCCTGATCAAATGCGGCCGCCACGCCGCCATCCGACACGCGATTTTCAAGAGTGACGCTTGTTCCATCGGCTAGGAAATACGACGTCGTATTCTGACGGTAATCGACGGTGTAACCCTCGAAGCCAGCCGCCAGAAGCGTTCTGATAATGTCAGGAAAATCCATCGCCTTGTCATAGGCGGCGTTCAGGCACGTTTGGGCAATAGCAGTCCGTTGCGCGTCCATAGCGCCCTCCTCGATAGTATTGGTTGATACACGCGTCTACTCCGTCGCGACGTTCCGCAGACTGCGTTCCGCGACGATATTTCTCAAAAGCCGTTCCATCTCCGCGCGTTCTTCCGGGCTCAGGATCCCGAAGAACTGGATGTCATTTGCATCCGCAAGCTTTGACAGCCGTTCGACGAGCGGTCGCGCCGCGGCCGCGAGAGACAATTTGTGCCCGCGCCGGTCTTCTGGATCGGCACCGCGCTCGACGAGTGCTTTTGCCGTCAGGCGATCGGCAAGCTTGGAAATCGCTCCCTTCGTCATCCCCATCCGCGCGGCAAGCTTCGAGGGCGCAACGGGGCTTGCTCCGTAAAGCACGCGAAGAAACACCCATTCGGCAACCGTAACACCCTCACGCTCGAGCTTTCGCGCGAACTCCTGGGATACGGCATTCGAGACGATCCGCAGCCAATAGCCGAGATGCGAATCGAGATCGGAGATATGATTTTTGCCAGCCATCGAACCATCTTTGTTGACTAGGAAACTAATTTGAATTGGTTTCCTAGTCAACATTATTTCGCAGAAGCGCCGCCGGTTTTTGCCTGGAGGAGCTATTTTTCCTTCCCATCAGCGGAAATTCCGCTAAGACCAAATCCCGGCTATCACTTAATCCGGGACCTCCCATTTCATGACCAAATTCGATGTTCTGACTGTCGGCAACGCCATCGTCGATATCATCGCGCGTTGCGACGACCAGTTCCTCATTGACAACGCGATCACCAAGGCAGCGATGAACCTGATTGATGCCGAGCGCGCCGAGCTGCTTTATTCCCGCATGGGACCGGCTCTGGAAGCATCGGGCGGCAGCGCCGGCAATACGGCGGCGGGTGTCGCCAGCCTTGGCGCCAAGGCCGCCTATTTCGGCAAGGTCGCCGACGACCAGCTTGGCGAGATCTTTGCGCATGATATCCGCGCCCAGGGCGTTCACTATCAGACACAGCCGAAGGGCACCTTTCCGCCGACCGCCCGCTCGATGATCTTCGTTACCGATGACGGCGAGCGCTCGATGAACACCTATCTCGGCGCCTGCGTCGAGCTCGGCCCTGAAGACGTCGAAGCCGACGTCGTCGCCGATGCAAAGGTTACCTATTTCGAAGGCTATCTCTGGGATCCGCCGCGCGCCAAGGAGGCGATCCGCGAATGCGCCCGCATCGCGCACGAGAATGGCCGCGAAGTGTCGATGACGCTCTCCGACAGCTTCTGCGTCGGCCGCTATCGCGCCGAGTTCCTCGACCTGATGCGTTCCGGCACCGTCGACATCGTCTTCGCCAATAAGCAGGAAGCGCTGTCGCTTTATGAGACCGAGGATTTCGAGGAAGCGCTGAACAAGATTGCCAAGGACTGCAAGATCGCCGCGGTGACGATGAGCGAAGACGGCGCAGTGATCCTGAAGGGCAGCGAGCGCTGGTATGTCGATGCGATCAGCATCAACGAGGTGGTCGATACGACGGGCGCCGGCGATCTCTTCGCCTCAGGCTTCCTCTACGGCTACACCCAGGGCCGCACGCTCGAGGATTGCGGCAAGCTCGGCTGCCTGGCCGCCGGCATCGTCATCCAGCAGATCGGACCACGGCCGATGAAGTCGCTTGCCGAGGCCGCCCGCGAGGCGAAGCTTATTTAAAGGCTTCGCCGGGATAGGCACCCCAGATTTCCGGCTGCGCCACCCATCCTTCGGCGCCGTCGGCATCGGCATGGCACCAGTCGCCATTGCATTCGCCGATATGGATCATCACGCCAGGCTCGAGCTTGGCGACGATGGTCGCGGACGACTGCGGCTCGCGGCGCATGTTGACGAAGACCGATTTTCCCTTGCCCTTCATCCACGGCGCGGCCAGCGCCGAGCGCTGGCCCGACAGCAGCGACTGGTTGACCCAGCCCTCGGTGCCGTCGGCATCGCGGATGCGGCGCCAGTTGTCATATTCCTGGATAATCTCCACCGGCAGGCCGGCCTTGAGATACATCCAGGACGCGGCATAATCGGTGCCGGGGCCGATGCGCAGATTGACGCGCTTCGACTTCAGCGTCACGAAGCGCGGCAGCGGCAGGCCGCTCGGGCCCTTGGCCGCTTGCCCATACGCAGATTCGACGGCGCTTGCCGACAGCATCAGACCAACCGCAATAGCAAGGCAGGACTTCAGAGTGATTCCACGCATGGAGGTTTCCGTTCGCTCGAATTCGTAAGCGGGGCTCTACCCGCTCGCTGTCCGGGGCTTCGACATTCGCCGACCACTGCCCGCGAGTTTTGTTTGTCTTCGCGTGCGGGTCTGGTAGAAATTGCCCGAACGTTAAAATTATCCCCCGTCTTGGTTAAAGACATCTGAACAAGGCATGGCCGGCCGCGATGACATCGAAGAAAAAACCGAAGGTCTACATCACCCGGAAGCTGCCTGACGCGGTAGAGACCCGCATGCGCGAGCTCTTCGACGCCGAACTCAACATCGACGATTCGCCGCGTTCCGCGGCCGAGCTCGCCGAGGCGGTGAATAGCGCCGACGTTCTAGTTCCTACGGTGACCGACCGTATCGACGCCGCGCTGATCGAGCAGGCCGGACCGCAGCTAAAGCTGATTTCCAGTTTTTCGAACGGCACCGATCACATCGATGTCGAGGCTGCGGCCCGCAAGGGCATTACCGTGACGAACACGCCAAACGTGCTGACCGAAGACACCGCCGACATGACGATGGCGCTGATCCTCGCGGTGCCGCGGCGCCTCGGCGAAGGTGCGCGCATCCTAACCGACAAGCCAGGGGAATGGGCAGGGTGGTCGCCGACCTGGATGCTCGGACGCCGCATTCACGGCAAGCGGATCGGCATTGTCGGCATGGGCCGGATCGGCACTGCCGTTGCCCGCCGCGCCAAGGCGTTCGGCTTGTCGATCCACTATCACAACCGCAAGCGCGTCAACCCGGCGACCGAGGACGAGCTGGAGGCGACCTATTGGGAGAGCCTCGACCAGATGCTGGCGCGGGTCGATATCGTCTCGGTCAACTGCCCGTCGACACCGGCGACGTTCCATTTGCTGTCGGCCCGGCGGCTCGCCCTGCTGCAGCCAACGGCCTATCTGGTGAACACCGCGCGCGGCGACGTCGTTGATGAAGCGGCGCTGATCAAGTGCCTGCGCGAAGGCCGGATTGCCGGCGCCGGTCTCGACGTGTTCGAGAACGAGCCCGCGGTCAATCCGAAGCTGATCAAGCTCGCCAACGAGGGCAAGGTCGTGCTGCTGCCGCATATGAGCTCAGCGACGATCGAGGGCCGTATCGACATGGGCGACAAGGTGATCATCAACATCCGCGCCTTCATCGACGGCCACCGGCCGCCGAACCGCGTTCTACCCGGCCGTTAAGCCAGGGTCTTGCGCATCTCGACATAGGTGACCCGGTCGTATCCCGGATGGGATTTTTCGGCCGTCCTCGCAAAGCCCCAAGCGCCGAAGATCGCATGGTTGCCGGTGAGTTCGATCCGCGTGTCGAGCCGGATCACCTTCAATCCCCGCTCCTTCGCGACCGCCTCGGCAATCGCGAACAGCTGCCGACCGATGCCTTTTCCCTGATAATCGGGCGCGATCGCCAGCTTGCCGAGATAGAGGCTGTCTTCTTCGGGGCGCAGGAACATGCATCCGGTGAGCCTGTCGCCATCCAGCGCGACGTAGCCGATTTCGGCTGCGGCCTTCGCCTGCAACGCTTCGGGCGTCAGCGAAAGGCCGGAGGACGGCGGATCGATGCGGCCGTTCATATAGGCAAAGGATGAGAGGATGAGGTCGAGCAGTTCGGGCCAGCGGCCGAAGTCTTGATCCAGCCTGATGATATCAGTCATGTCTTCCGCCGCTTGTATCGTATGGTATCGAAACGCGTCGTCAGCGCGTCGTAGAGCAGCAGCCGCCCGATCAGCGGCTCGCCACTGCGGGTGATCAGCTTGATCGCTTCCATAGCCATCAGCGTGCCGATGACGCCGGTCAGCGCACCGACGATGCCGGTTTCGGCACAGGCGGGGATCAACCCGTCCGGCGGGATTTCAGGAAAGAGATCCCGGTAGGCCGGATTGAGCGTACCATCCGCAGCAAGCTCATACGGTTTCAGAACCGTCAGCGATCCATCGAACCGGCCGACGGCACCGGTCACCAGGGGCACCTTCGCCTGTTCGGCGGCATCGGCTGCGGCGTAGCGCGTCTCGAAATTGTCGGACCCGTCGATCAGCAGATCGAAGCCCGAGAGATGACGGCGGGCCGATTCGGAGGAGAAGCGCTCCTCGAAGCGGATGATGTTCACATGCGGATTGAGCCGGGCGATCGCGAAGGCGGCGCTCTCCGTCTTCAACTCGCCGATGGTGCCGGAATCGTGGATGACCTGCCGCTGCAGATTGGAAAGCGAAACACGGTCGTCATCAGCAATGCCAAGCGTGCCCACACCTGCAGCCGCCAGATATTGCAGAACCGGGGCGCCGAGGCCACCGGCGCCAATCACCAGTATCCGGGCGGCCTTGAGCTTCTGCTGACCTGCTCCGCCGATTTCCGGCAGTAGGATATGACGCTGATATCGCGCGACTTCTTCGGGACTGAGCGGTTCCATGGCGGGAATGCTACCATGGCCCGAACCGAAGAGGAAAGCACCGTCCGTCATTCCCCGACATGTCCGTCGGAGACCGTCAGGAATTGCGCCCGCTCGCCGAGGGCGGAGAACATCGAGCGGTCTGTGCCAGTCATGAAGGCCTGCCCGCCGAGCGAATCGATAAGATCGAAGAGAGCCGCACGGCGCCCTTCATCGAGATGCGCGGCGATCTCGTCGAGCAGCAGCACCGGGGCATGCCCCGTCAGATTGGCGACGAGTTTCGCATGGGCGAGGATCAGGCCGACCAGCAGCGCCTTCTGCTCGCCTGTGGAGCAGCGTTCCGCCTCCATCTGCTTCTCGCGGTGGCGGACAAGCAGATCGGCGCGGTGCGGCCCATCCAGCGTGCGCCCGGCGGCGGCATCGCGATAGCGGCTGTCCGCCAGCATCGCCGCATAATCGTCCTCGAGATCGACGGCAGGTCGCGCGAATTGTCCATCCATGAAGCCCGAGAGCGCAAGCGCGGCTGAAGGGAAAGGCGAGGTCTCCCGCGTCTCTTCGATCAGCCGGGTCAACAGACCGAGCATCTCCTGGCGGGCAAGCGCCATGGCGATGCCAAGGCTTGCCATCTGCTGTTCGATGCCGGAGAGCCAGGACGGATCGAACCTGCCTTCGTCGAGCAGCTTGTTGCGGCTGCGCATGGCGCGCTCGAAATCGCTGGCGCGGCGCCCATGGGCGGGATCGAGCGAGAGCACGAGGCGGTCGAGAAAGCGGCGGCGATCGGAGGAGCCACCGGTAAACAGGCCATCCATAGATGGCGTCAGCCACAGTACGCGCAGATGATCGGTGAGCTCATCGGCCGTCTTCGCCGTCGTGCCGTTGATCCGCAACTTGCGCGCCGTATTCTCGTCCGTCGTGTCGGCGCCGGTGCCGATCTCGACGCCACCTTCCATCCCCTCGAGTTCGGCAAAGATCGAGAAGCCGGCAGAGGCGCCGACGCGCGTGACATCGGAATAGGCCGCACGGCGAAGGCCCCGCCCCGGCGACAGGAACGAAACCGCCTCCATCAGATTGGTTTTTCCCGCGCCATTGTCACCCGTCAGCACAACATGGCGGCCGTCCATATCAAGCGACACCGCCGCATAATTGCGGAAGTCCGTCAGCTTGAGGCGGGAGAGAAAGACCTTGTGAGGCATCGTTTGTCCGGATTCGTGTTCCGGGCAGAGCTAAGCCGAACCGGCAGGCATGGCAAGGCTAAGGCACAAACGAATGGTGCAGGCCGCGATCTGCCTCATATACTCTGCTTGTAGCACAATCCCGGGAATGACGAAGCCCGGCCTTCCAGCCGGGCTCGTTGTTACCAATCGTATTCTCTAGCGCTCAGTGGCCTCCGGACTTGCCGCCGCCAGATCTGTGGCTGTCATCGCGGCCTTCCTGGTGGCCGCCATCTCCGTGGCTTCCGGAATGATCATTGCCGGATTTGTCATCGCCACGGTGGTTATCGCCGGGTCTGCTGCCACCGGAACGGTTGTCTCCAGGCTTGTCACCGGAGTGGCCGTTCCCGGGCTTGCCACCACCATGGTTGCCGCCGCCGGAATGGCCACCACCGTGCCTGTCGCCACCAGACTTATTGCCGCCAGGCTGTCCACCACTGGAGTGGTCGCCGCCAGGTCTGCCGCCGCCGGAATTGTGGTCGCCGGGTTTACCACCGTCAGATTTGTGGCCGCCAGACTTGCCGCCGTCCTTTCTGTCACCATGGCCGCCCCAGGACTTACCCGGATCACGGCCATGCTTTCCATCACCGGAATGGCCGCTGTCCTTGCTCCCGTTACCAGCATGCCCACCATGATGGTGATCGCCTTTGCCGGATCCCTGACCACCGCTGCCAGAACCATGACCGCCGTTACCTGGACCATGACCACCGTTGCCGGGGTCGTGACCACCGTCACCAGGACCATGGCCACCGTCGCCGGGTCCAGTTCCGCCGTTGCCGGATCCGGTTCCGCCACTACCCGGGTCACCACCACTCCCCGGACTGCCACCGGAACCGGCGCTCGATGCCGATACCTGCGGAGCGCCGCCGGTTCCTCCGGCATCATCGTTAGAGCCTTGGTAGTTATCCGCTGGAATCGCGGCCGTCGGGCGGCAGAGGCGGGCTTCGAGGGTTCCCGGCTTAACGAGACGACAGTCGATGCGCAGAGGAAGAGGTGCAGAGAATGCGAGACTGCTGGAGGCCATGAGATAGGCGATGGCCACGCCGTATTTCGCTGCTGTTCTTAACATGGGGCAACTCCCTAGTTAACAAAACGCTAACGAAATAGATTTTATATTAGCTATGCATTACTCCCAGCTATGAACGTTGCCATCCCCATTACATCTTAATCCATAGCCAACTTCCTATTCATAAGGTCTAGCTTAAAGGGACTAGCACTTTTGAAGGATTGGATAAGAGGCACTACGCCCCTTCATCGGCGGCCCGCTGGATTGATTTTTCTATCGTAAATCAGTGCCTTGCCGGAACACTCCACGTAGACGAGCATGGTCTGCCGCCGTGGTTCGCGGGGTCGCGGTAGTCACGTCAGAGCCGACGATGACGCAGCGCGATAGCCTGAAGTGGATCGATCACATCAAAGCACGCATTTGCCTGATGTAACCGGGTGAATTTCGGAGGTTTGCGCTTTGGCTTTAAGCTCACGAGACGTCAAAGACCGCGGGAGAGCCTGATAGACAACCTAGATCTTGGGAAAATTTGGTGGAGCTAAGCGGGATCGAACCGCTGACCTCTTGCATGCCATGCAAGCGCTCTCCCAGCTGAGCTATAGCCCCATCAGGGTGGTCCGGTATTTCTTCCGGTCCTGGGATCCTCCGATGCGGGCTAACCCGGCGGAGTGGCGGCTTATTACTTGCGGTTTTCGCAGATGGCAAGCCTAAAAAAACGGCCCGGAGATTTTTTGTCGTCCGGGCCGTGATTTCTGTCGTATCAGACTTCGTCTTCGTCGCCGGTAACGCCGATGATGTCGCTCATGTCGTCATCTTCATCGTCTTCGTCGGCTTCGAGGAAGGTATCGTCGTCGTCATCGCCTTCGATCTCGACGTCGTCATCGCCCATGTCAGGAATGTCGTCGCCGCTCGCGCCTTCATCGGCGTCCTCGAGCGAGACGAGTTCGACTTCCGTGCTCTCGGTATCGACTTCCTGCACGTCGTCGTCTTCGCTTGCCGCCTCAGCGGCTGCTGCAGCCGAGGTTTCCTGGAAGAAGGATAGGGGATAGGATTTGCCGGTGTACGGAGAAACGATCGGATCCCGGTTCAGATCGTAGAACTTCTTGCCGGTTTCCGGATCGGTACGCTTGGTTCCAAGTTCCGTTTTCGCCACTATAAGCCTCGTGAGAATGGCCGAATACATTCGGCTGTGCCGTGTAAACCGGCGTTCTTTTCGGAATTTATAAGCCGGTCCCCATAATCGTTGCGGCCAATGATGTCAAAGCGAAACTTCGTATCGCAAGATGACCGGCAAATAACATTGTGTTAGGAAGCGCCGAAGACACAGAAACCGGCGAGAAACCAATGTATCAGCCGCCTCACTTCCGGGAAGACGATCTGGCGACCCAGCACCAGCTGATCCGCGCCCATCCACTCGGACTGCTGATCACCGCCGGAGCGAGCGGATTGGTCGCCAATCCTGTCCCTTTCCATCTCGATGCCGCGGCGTCAGAAAAAGGGACGTTGCGGCTGCATCTGGCGAAAGCCAACGGCCAATGGCGCGACATCCAGGACGGAGCACCCATTCTTGCCGTCTTCCAGGGCGCCAACTCCTATGTGACGCCGTCCTGGTACAAGACCAAGCAGGAAACCGGCAAGGTCGTGCCGACCTGGAACTATGCGATCGTTCAGGCGCGCGGCAGCGCCCGGGTGATCGACGATGCGGACTGGCTGCGGTCGCAGATCAACGCGCTCACTGGCCAGCATGAGGGCAACCGCGAGAAGCCATGGGCGGTGGACGATGCGCCCGACGATTTCATCCGGGCGCAGATGAAGGGCATCATCGGCATCGAAATCGAGATATCGGCGCTTGAAGGCAAATGGAAGGTCAGTCAGAACCGCCCCGTTGCCGACCGCGAAGGCGTTGCTGCAGGATTGGGCGCGGCAAGCGGCCAGGAAGACATGATCGAGCTCGTCAAACGCTATGGCGGGCTGGAAGGAAACCATTGAAAACGACATTCACGATTGCCATCGACGGCCCGGCAGCGGCCGGCAAGGGTACGCTTTCGCGCCGGATCGCCGATGAATACGGCTTCCACCACCTGGATACGGGATTGACCTACCGGGCAACCGCCAAGGCGCTCATCGATGCCGCCCTGCCGCTCGATGACGAGGCGGTGGCCGAAAAGATCGCCCGCGAGGTTGAACTCGCCGGGCTCGATCGCGATATACTTTCGAAGCATGAGATCGGCGAAGCCGCCTCGAAGATTGCCGTGATGCCTGCGGTTCGCCGCGCACTTGTAGAAGCGCAGCAGCGCTTTGCCGGAATGGCGCCGGGAACGGTGCTCGACGGCCGCGACATCGGTACCGTGGTCTGTCCGGATGCCCCGGTGAAACTCTATGTGACGGCTTCGCCCGAGGTGCGCGCGAGGCGGCGCTACGACGAAATCACGGCGAAAGGAACGGCTGCCGATTTCGAGGCAATTTTCGAGGATGTGAAGCGGCGCGACGAACGCGACATGGGACGGGCCGACAGCCCTTTGAAACCAGCCGATGACGCGCACTTGCTTGATACGTCGGAAATGAGTATAGAGGCCGCGTTTCAAGCCGCAAAGTCGATCATCGATGCGGCCTTGAGCCGAAATAACTGAAATTCGAGCGGTCCGTTGGCGCCTTGCGCGGCGGGACGCTTTTTAAAAGCCTGAAATTCCGTCCAAGCGCCGGATTGCTTCCCTTAAGGAGGCGGACTGGGTTCAGGCCTGTTCAACACGAACCAACCGGCGCATACGTGGGCCTTGCAGCTATCGAAGGCCACGCAGGAGATTTTATGTCAGTAGCTACTCCCTCTCGCGAAGATTTCGCGGCCCTTCTCGAAGAGTCTTTTGCCAAGAACGATCTGGCCGAAGGCTATGTCACCAAGGGCATCGTCACCGGCATCGAAAAGGATGTCGCCGTTGTTGACGTCGGCCTGAAGGTCGAAGGCCGCATCGCGCTCAAGGAATTCGGCGCACGCGCCAAGGACGGTTCGCTGAAGGTCGGCGACGAAGTCGAAGTTTACGTCGAGCGCATCGAAAACGCCCTTGGCGAAGCTGTTCTGTCGCGCGAGAAGGCTCGCCGCGAAGAAAGCTGGATCAAGCTCGAAGCCAAGTTCGAAGCTGGCGAGCGCGTCGAAGGCGTGATCTTCAACCAGGTCAAGGGCGGCTTCACGGTCGATCTCGACGGTGCGATCGCCTTCCTGCCGCGTTCTCAGGTCGACATCCGCCCGATCCGCGACGTTTCCCCGCTGATGCACAACCCGCAGCCCTTCGAAATCCTCAAGATGGACAAGCGCCGCGGCAACATCGTGGTTTCGCGCCGTACGGTTCTGGAAGAATCCCGTGCCGAGCAGCGTTCTGAAATCGTTCAGAACCTCGAAGAAGGCCAGGTTGTTGACGGCGTCGTCAAGAACATCACCGATTACGGTGCGTTCGTTGACCTCGGCGGCATCGACGGCCTGCTGCACGTTACCGACATGGCATGGCGCCGCGTCAACCATCCGTCGGAAATCCTGAACATCGGCCAGCAGGTCAAGGTTCAGATCATCCGCATCAACCAGGAAACCCACCGCATCTCGCTCGGCATGAAGCAGCTCGAGTCCGATCCGTGGGATGGCATCCAGGCGAAGTATCCGGAAGGCAAGAAGATCTCCGGTACCGTCACGAACATCACCGACTACGGTGCGTTCGTCGAACTGGAGCCGGGCATCGAAGGCCTGATCCACATCTCGGAAATGTCCTGGACCAAGAAGAACGTACACCCCGGCAAGATTCTATCCACGAGCCAGGAAGTCGAAGTCGTCGTTCTCGAAGTCGATCCGTCCAAGCGCCGTATCTCGCTCGGCCTCAAGCAGACGCTGGAAAATCCGTGGGCAGCATTCGCCCGCAACAACCCGGCTGGCACTGAAGTCGAAGGCGAAGTCAAGAACAAGACCGAATTCGGCCTGTTCATCGGCCTCGACGGCGACGTTGACGGCATGGTGCACCTTTCTGACCTCGACTGGAACCGTCCGGGCGAGCAGGTCATCGAAGAGTTCAACAAGGGCGATGTCGTCAAGGCTGTCGTTCTCGATGTTGACGTCGAAAAGGAACGCATCTCGCTCGGCATCAAGCAGCTCGGCAAGGATGCAGTCGGCGACGCCGCTGCCTCTGGCGACCTGCGCAAGAATGCAGTCGTTTCCTGCGAAATCACCGCAGTCAACGATGGCGGCATCGAAGTGAAGCTCGTCGAACACGAAGACATCACCTCGTTCATCCGCCGTGCAGATCTCGCACGCGACCGCGACGACCAGCGTCCGGAACGCTTCTCGGTTGGCCAGGTTGTTGACGCCCGCGTCACCAACTTCTCCAAGAAGGACCGCAAGATCATGCTGTCCATCAAGGCTCTGGAAATCGCAGAAGAGAAGGAAGCCGTCGCTCAGTTCGGTTCGTCCGACTCCGGCGCTTCGCTCGGCGACATCCTGGGCGCGGCTCTGAAGAACCGCGGCGAGTAATCGCTTCAAGCATTGAAACAAAGAACCCGCCGGAGCGATCCGGCGGGTTTTTCTTTGACCTGAATTTTGGAAGTGCCGTTATTCCCAGCCGACCATGCGCTGATAGAGCGCGAAAACCGGATCGGCGACCGGAGGCTCTTCGTGGCGCGCTTCGATCTCGGGAAGATCGGCGGGCACCCTGCCCTGCGGACGCTGCTCCTGCTGAGAGGCCGATTGCTGCTCCTCGCCAGACTGCGCATCCTGCTCTTCTTCGCCCGCACTGCCTTCATAGTCGCTGCGATGCATCTGGCCATCGCGGCGTTCGGCGCCATCCTTGGCGAATTGATAGGGCTGAGCGATATAGCCGACGCCGTCGGGTGAGCGCAGCAGACCGGCTTTCTGAACCATCTCGGCAAGATCGGCCGGTAGGATCTGCGGCTGGGCGACGATCTCCTTCTGCTGGCGAGCGAGCTGGGCCGGATCGGCTGCAGGCGCTGCGCGTGCCGCTTCCGCCGGCGCGGCTTTGGCGCTCGCCATCTGGTCCGGACCATCCATCGCTTCGCTGATGTCATCACTCGCCGGCTGATCGAGCGCTGCTTCGATATCCTCAGGTGCGTCCGCCAGGACCTCGAGAAGCGTTGCGGTCTCCTGTTCGTTGATGATGGCGACCAGCAGTTCGGATGCTTCCTCGGTGATCGACGCGAGAACAGCAGGCCAGATCTTCGGAATATCGGGTTCGGCGCGCTCCCTGGCGAGCGGCGCGTGTGGCGCTTCGGCTTCCTCAAGCACCTGCGGCGCATCAGGCGCCATCGCTTCCGTTTCCGGTTGCTCCGGGTCTTCCGATGCGGCAGCCTGCGCCAATTCGTTGGCGGCCAGCGGCTCTTCGGCAATCTCTTCGATCTCGTCAACCGGTAGATCGGACAAACCGGCAAGCGGAGAAGGCTGGGCCGCAACTGCTGCCGGTCTGGCTTGCGCCTGCGGTCGCGCTTCATGCGCTGCATCGGTCCCTGATTTCGGAGCCGGCAGAACGCTGTCTTCGTGCAGTGCGATGTCAGGTCGTGGTTCTGCCCGAAGCGGTGAAGCATCGTTCTGGCGATACGAACGAACGACCGCGCGAGCCACCAGATCGCGATCCTTGTAGCGGACGGTCTCCAGATAGGCGACGACCCGGGCGGCTTCCGGCCCTGCAGGATTCTTCAGTGCTTCGGCGATCAGGCGCAGCGGCAGCGTGTGGCCATCGGCGGCGAGCTGCGTTTCGATCTCGTTGATGCGGGTTGCAGGCAGCTTCTGGATGACATCGGCAAGGCGGGACGCGAAGGTAAGATTGGTTTCGCCATCCTGACGCGGCAGCGGCAGGGCCACGGATGCTGCATTGATGGCATCGAGCAGCGCGTCGAACATGCGTTCGCGGGCTGCCGCCAAGAGGAGGTTAAGCTTTCCGGCAATTGCCGAATTCAGATCGGAGCCTTCGACCGCCTGAACGGGCGCCGGGGCAACGATCGACCGGGCAAGTCCGCTAGCGACAATCGCCGCAGCCTGTCCGTTGGAAGAAAGACTCGTATTTGACGCTGCACGAACCGGAGTCAACATGGCATGCTCCTACTTTCGCAAGTGACAATCGAAGCAGATCACACGAGGGTCGCGCTCATCGGACCCCTCGCATTCTTCCGCAGATCCTCCCGTCCGCATGGCGCGTCATCGCACCGACGAATGCTTAAAAATTGATGATGATTCTACCGAATGGCCGTTAATGAAAAACTAACGGCCGGACAGGATGCCAATCCCGCCCGGCCGTCTCATGGCTCTCAAAGATCGCGTTGCTCAGCTGTGGGCGAAAATATCGGTCTCTTCCCAGCCGAGAAGATCAAGCTTGGCGCGGGTGGGCAGGAACGCGAAGCAGGCGGTGGCGTGGTCGAATCGGCCATCGCGCAGCAGGCGCTCGGTCAGCTTGTCGCGCAGCGCATGGAGATGGAGCACGTCGGACGCTGCATATTCGAGCTGGGCCTGCGAGAGCGTTGCCGCCGCCCAATCCGAGGATTGCTGCGTTTTGGAGATATCGACCTCCAGCATCTCTTTCAGATTGTCCTTCAGGCCGTGGCGATCCGTATAGGTGCGCGACAGGCGCGAGGCGATCTTGGTGCAGAAGACAGGTGTCGTGGTCACGCCGAAGGTGTGGAACAACACGGCGATATCGAAGCGGCCGTAGTGGAAAATCTTCTGGCGCGCCGGATCGGCCAGCATCATCGTCAGGTTCGGCGCTTCCTTCTGGCCGGAGGCGATACGGATGACGTCGGCCGTGCCGTCGCCCGGCGACAACTGGACGACACAAAGACGGTCGCGGCGCGGAACGAGACCCAGCGTCTCGGTATCGATCGCGATTGCGCCCTTGTAGCGCGCGGCATCCGCCGCGGAGATATCGCCTTCATGATAACGGATGGTGGCGGCCATGGCTCTTCTTTTACCTCGCGTGTTTCTTCCGGCGCTATAGCGCAAAGGCGCTGGCGGCGATACGGCTTTCGACCTCAGAAGGTTGGCGGCGTATTGATCCAAAGCAGCACCGTCTCGCCGTCGTGGCGGTTGCGCCAGGAATGATAGCGGCGGCTTTCGAAATAAAGCGAGTCTCCAGGGCCGAGATCGAAGAACTGGTCGGAATCGAGCACCAGCTCCAGACGACCCGACAGGACATGCATGAATTCCTCGCCCTCATGCCGGTAGGCGCCTTCGCTGGTGGCGCCGGGCGCCAGCACGAAACGGTGGCAATCCATCATCCGCCGCCCTTCGGCCAGCAGCTGCACGGTCACGCCCGGTGTGGTTTCCGGCCAGGTGCGCCATTCGCCGGAGCGGACGACCGCCGTGGCATCATCGGCTTCTTCGCCCGAGAGGCGCGAAACGGTGGTGCCGTAATATTCGGCGAGATCATGTAGGGTCTTGAAGCTGACGCCCTGCGACGTGCGCTCCAGCGTCGATAGCGTCGATGACGTGATGCCCATCTCGCCAGCGACCTGATCCAGCGTCTTGCCGGCGGCATGGCGAAGGCTGCGGAGCCGGCGGCCGATATCGGACGCGCCGGCTGTCTCGCCATTGTCGCCGGAGGGCTCTTCGCTTTCCAGCGCCTCGCGGATCGCGGCCGGGTTTAGGCCACGCTCGACACGATACCAGGAAATCTTCTTCAACCGCGCGACGTCATCGGCGCTGTATTGCCGGTGGCCGGTTTCCGAACGATCAGGCACAAGCAGGCCCTGGCTTTCCCAAAGCCGTACGGTGGAGGCGGAAATTCCCGCCAGCCGCGCTGCCTCGGCGACCTTGTAGCGCACCGGCCCGTTACTGTTCATTCGCCAATAAATCCCTGATTCCGTGGTGCTTTATGCATCCTGCCGCGACAGAATCTCTGGTCGTGAGCATCCATCAAAAGGCGTGATGTTTGAAGCAAAAAATGCCGCTTGATTTCTTGCAGGAAAAATGTAGGACTTTTCTATATATCTTGCAGAACTTATGCAAGATAATTCCCAATCCCTTTGAGCGCAGGAGCGCATAGATGAACGCGACCACCCTTACGGACCGGAAGAATGCCGCAATTTCCCGCGGCGTCGGCATGACGACACAAATCTACGCCGACCGCGCAGAGAATGCCGAAATCTGGGACAAGGAGGGCCGCCGCTACATCGATTTCGCCGCTGGCATCGCGGTTCTGAACACCGGCCACCGCCATCCGCGCGTCATCGCTGCCGTCAAGGACCAGCTCGACCATTTCACCCACACCTGCCACCAGGTCG
The DNA here is from genome assembly GCF_056394605.1 of Rhizobium sp. 10N427. NCBI lineage: Bacteria > Pseudomonadati > Pseudomonadota > Alphaproteobacteria > Hyphomicrobiales > Rhizobiaceae > Rhizobium > Rhizobium sp. 10N427. The sequence continues at coordinate 423,966 of NZ_JBFTID010000004.1, forward strand.
TGCCCTACGAAACCTATGTGCATCTTGCCGAACGCCTGAACGAGCTGGCGCCCGGCAACTTCGCCAAGAAGACGATCTTCGTCACCACGGGTGCGGAAGCCGTAGAGAATGCCGTGAAGATCGCCCGCTCCGCGACCGGCCGTTCCGCCGTCATCGCCTTCGGCGGCGGCTTCCATGGCCGTACCTTCATGGGCATGGCCCTGACCGGCAAGGTCGTGCCTTACAAGGTCGGCTTCGGCGCGATGCCTGGCGATGTCTTCCACGTGCCCTTCCCGGTCGAGCTGCATGGCGTCAGCGCCGAGCAGTCGCTCGCAGCCTTGAAGAAGCTGTTTGCTGCCGATGTCGATCCGCAGCGTGTTGCCGCCATCATCATCGAGCCCGTGCAGGGCGAAGGCGGTTTCTATGCGGCACCTGTCGCCTTCCTGAAGGCGCTGCGCGAACTTTGCGACCAGCACGGCATCCTGCTGATTGCCGACGAAGTGCAGACCGGATTTGCCCGTACCGGCAAGATGTTTGCGATGGATCACCATGAGGTCGCCCCTGACCTAATGACCATGGCGAAGAGCCTCGCGGGCGGCTTCCCGCTCGCCGCCGTCACCGGCCGCGCCGAGATCATGGATGCGCCCGGCCCCGGCGGCCTCGGCGGCACATATGGCGGCAATCCGCTCGGTATCGCCGCCGCTCATGCCGTTCTGGATGTCATCAAGGACGAAGACCTCTGCAACCGCGCCAACCAGCTGGGCGGCCGCCTGAAGCAGCGTCTGGAATCGCTGCGCGACAAGGTGCCGGAGATTGTCGATATCCGCGGCCCGGGCTTCATGAACGCCGTCGAATTCAACGACAAGACCACCAAGCTGCCGAGCGCCGAATTCGCCAACAAGGTGCGCCTGATCGCGCTGGAGAAGGGTCTCATTCTTTTGACCTGCGGCGTGCACGGAAACGTCATCCGCTTCCTTGCCCCGATCACCATTCAGGACAATATCTTCGGCGAAGCGCTCGATATCCTCGAAGCCTCCATTCTTGAAGCAAGCGCGGGCAAGTAACCGCCTTCGGAGTAAATGACATGGCATTCACGACCGCACTGACCAAACACGTTCCCTTCTCCTCGCCATTCCTGCGCGACGCAGGTTTCATCAACGGCGAATGGACGAAGGGCGGCGCAACGAAAACCTTCGACGTTCTGAACCCGTCCACCGGCGAAGTTCTGGCCTCGCTGCCTGATATGGGCGCTGCAGACACCCGCAAGGCGATTGACGCAGCCTATGCAGCCCAGCCAGCCTGGGCGGCAAAACCCGCCAAGGACCGCAGCGCCATCCTGCGCAAGTGGTTCGACCTGATGGTCGCCAATGCCGACGAGCTGGCGGCGATCCTGACAGCCGAAATGGGCAAGCCATTTGCGGAAGCGCGCGGCGAAATCCTCTACGCTGCCGCTTACATCGAATGGTATGCGGAAGAAGCCAAGCGCATCTACGGCGAAACCATTCCGGCACCGTCGAACGACAAGCGGATGATCGTCATCAAGCAGCCGGTCGGCGTCGTCGGCACGATCACGCCCTGGAACTTCCCGGCAGCGATGATCACCCGCAAGATCGCGCCGGCGCTTGCCGTTGGCTGCACCGTCGTTTCGAAGCCGGCCGAGCAGACGCCGCTGTCGGCCATCGCGCTTGCGGTTCTCGCCGAACAGGCCGGTGTTCCCGCCGGTGTCTTCAACGTCATCGTCGGCGAAGACGGCCCCGCGATCGGCAAGGAGCTCTGCGGCAACGACAAGGTGCGCAAGATCAGCTTCACCGGCTCGACCGAAGTCGGCCGCATCCTGATGCGCCAGTGCTCCGATCAGATCAAGAAGGTCAGCCTCGAGCTCGGCGGCAACGCACCCTTCATCGTCTTTGATGATGCGGATCTCGATGCAGCCGTCGAAGGTGCGATCGCCTCGAAGTATCGCAATGCCGGCCAGACCTGCGTCTGCGCCAACCGCCTCTACGTGCAGTCTGGCGTCTACGATGCCTTCGCGGCCAAGCTGGCCGCCAAGGTTGAAGCCATGTCTGTTGGCGACGGCTTCACGTCGGGCGTCACCATTGGGCCGCTGATCGACGAACAGGGCCTCGCCAAGGTCGAGGACCATGTCAGCGACGCGGTCTCCAAGGGTGCCAAGGTGCTGACCGGCGGCAAGCGTATTGAAGGTGCCGGCACCTTCTTCACGCCGACCGTACTCACGGGCGTTGCCAAGGGCATGAAGGTCGCCAGGGAAGAGACCTTCGGCCCCGTCGCGCCGCTCTTCCGCTTTGACACCGTTGAAGAAGTCATCCAGCAGGCCAATGACACCGAGTTCGGCCTCGCCGCCTATTTCTTCGCGGGCGACCTGAAGAAGGTCTGGAAGGTTGCGGAAGCGCTGGAATACGGCATGGTTGGCATCAATACCGGCCTGATGTCGACGGAAACCGCGCCCTTCGGCGGTATCAAGCAATCCGGCAACGGCCGCGAAGGCTCGCGCCATGGCGCCGATGATTACCTCGAGATGAAATATCTCTGCATCGGCAATCTCTAAAATCGAAAGGGCGCCTCCGGGCGCCCTTTTCATTTCGGCATTCAATAATGCGGCGGCCTTGTCACCGCCGGCGCTTCCAGCGATTGCTCTTCGAGCGACAGGAAGCGTTCCGTCAAACGGTCCAGTTTCGCCCGGGTCTGTTCGACCACTTTCCATTGCTCGGCAAGCTGATCCGAAAGCTCTTCGATGATCTTTGCCTGATGGGCCAAGGCTTCTTCAAGCTGGGTAATGCGGCTGATGTCTTCGGCCATGGTTGTTCTCCACCGGTTTGCTGCTCTTCCAAAACCTATAGCGGCGGCGGCGTCAATGGGGCGCCCGGCATCGATTCCTAAAGTGAACTCATTGGTTACTAATGGGCCTTGCCGTGTCTTTGATCGTGGAGTAGGCCCTAACCCATCAGGGAGGAAATCTTATGGATTCACGAAACGGCTTTCTTCACCAGGACCGGCTTTTTCCGGCCGATCCGGCAACCCGCAGCATCGCGCGCGACCTCTACGAGACCGTCGCCGGTTTGCCGATCGTCAGCCCGCACGGGCATACCGAGCCCTCGTGGTTTGCTGACGACAAGCCCTTTGAAGATGCCGCCTCGCTGCTCGTCATCCCTGACCATTACCTGTTCCGCATGCTGCACAGCACCGGCACCAAGCTCGATGAACTGGGCGTCCCCCGACTTGATGGCAAGCCTGTCGCCAAGGGCCGTGACATCTGGCGCGCTTTCGCTGCCAAATATCATCTCTTCCGCGGCACGCCGTCCAGCCTGTGGGTCGATCATGCGATGTCTGCCGTGCTCGGCTGTACCGAACCGCTGACGCCTGAGAATGCCGACACGCTCTACGATCATATCAACGATCAGCTTGCCAAGCCCGAGTTCCACCCGCGTGCCCTGCACCAGCGCTTCGGCATCGAGACGATCGCCACGACGGAAGGCGCGCTGGATCCGCTGGTCCATCACCAGAAGATGCAGAAGGATGGCTGGATCGGTAAGGTTCGTACGACATACCGCCCTGACAGCGTTACCGATCCTGACGCTGTCGGCTTCCGCGACAATCTCATCAAGTTCGGTGAGATCACCGGCTCTGACGTCACCAAATGGGACGGCATGATCGACGCGCATCGCAAGCGCCGCGCCTATTTCCGCCAGTTCGGCGCCACAGCGACCGACCACGGCGTGCCGACCGCATTCACCGCGGATCTCTCGGCCACCGAGCGGCAAGCGCTTCTCGACAAGGCACTGAAGGGTCCACTTTCGGCTGCCGATGCCGAGCTGTTCCGTGGTCAGATGATGACCGAGATGGCCGGGCTTTCGGCCGAAGACGGCATGGTCATGCAGATCCACGCGGGCTCGCGCCGCAACACCGACAGCGGTCTCTTTGCGACCCGCGGTCCGAACATGGGCGCCGATATCCCGACCCGGACTGACTGGATCGGCGGGCTCAATGCGCTGCTGTCCAAGTACGGCCATTCGCAGGGCCTTCGCATCCTGCTCTTCACGCTCGACGAGACGACCTATTCGCGCGAGCTGGCGCCGATGGCCGGACATTGGGAATGCCTGATGATTGGGCCACCCTGGTGGTTCCACGACAGCCCGAATGGCATTCGCCGCTATCTCGACCAGGTCGTCGAGACTGCGGGTTTTGCCAATCTGGCCGGCTTCAACGACGATACCCGCGCCTTGCTCTCGATCCCCGCCCGCCACGACGTCTGGCGCCGCGAGGTTTGCGGCTTCCTGGCGCAGCTTGCCGCCGAGCACCGCATCTCCCGGAAGGATGCGGCGATCGTCGCGCGCGAACTCTCCTATGACAACGCGAAGAAGGCCTACAAGCTGTGAGCAATCGACTGAAGGACCTGAACGGCCTGGCGCCGACCGCAAAGCTTCCCGCCTATGACCGCAGCACGCTGAAGGCGGGCATCCTGCATCTCGGCCCCGGCGCCTTTTTCCGTGCCCATTTCGCGCCGTTTACGGATGCGGCGCTGGCCGCTGAAGGCGGCGACTGGGGCATCGAGGTGGCGAGCCTGCGAACACCTGATGTTGCCGATAATCTGAATGCCCAGAACGGCCTCTACACCGTGCTGATCCGCGACACGTCAGGCACGACGGCTGAGGTGATCGGCCCGATCCTGAAGGCGCATGTGGCGCCGCGCGATCCGTCGCTGCTCTTGTCGCGTCTCGAAGACCCGGCGATCCGCATCGTCAGCCTGACGGTGACGGAAAAAGCCTATGGCCTCGACGTGCGTACCGGCGGACTTGATCTTACGCATCCGGATGTTGCCGCCGATCTTGCCGACCGGCACGCGCCGCGCGGCGTCGTCGGCTATCTGGTCGAAGGCTTTGCCCGCCGCCGCAACAAGGGTATCGCCCCTTTCACACCGCTCAGCTGCGACAATCTGCCGAGCAACGGTGCGGTGCTGAAGCGCCTCGTGCTCGATTTCGCCGGCCGCGTCGATCCGGAGCTTCGCGCCTGGATCGAAACCAACGTCCCCTTCCCCTCGACCATGGTCGACCGCATCACGCCCGCCAGCACCGACGCCACCTATGCGGACGCCGAGCGGCTGACCGGGCGCCAGGATCTGGCCGCCATCGAGACGGAGCCCTTCACCCAATGGGTGATCGAAGACCATTTCGCCAACGGCCGCCCGGCATGGGACAAGGCCGGCGTGCTGATGGTCGATGAAGTCTCGGCCTACGAGAAGATGAAGCTGCGCATGCTCAACGGCGCGCATTCGCTGCTCGCCTATCTCGGCTATATAGGCGGCTATGAATATATCCGCGATGTCATGGACGACGAGGGATTGGCAGCTCTTGCCCGACGCCAGATGAATGCTGCGGCCGAGACGCTCGATCCGGTCCCCGGCATCGATCTCGACCATTATGCCGACGAACTGATAGCGCGCTTTGCAAACAAGGCGATCGCCCACCGTACCTACCAGATCGCCATGGACGGAACGCAGAAGCTGCCGCAGCGCCTGCTGGAGCCGGCAACCGAAGCACTGGCCCACGGCAGCAAGGCCGAGACCTACGCCATCGCCGTCGCTGCATGGATGCGCTATGCCATCGGCGTCGACCGCAACGGCAAGGCCTACGAGTTGCGTGATCCCCGTGCGGAGGAGATTGCGGCGCTGCTCGCTGATATCCCACGCAACGGTGGGGCCGTTTCGGCGGCGTTGTTCAAGCTGCCGGGGCTGTTCCCGAAGGCATTGACGGACAATGTTGGCTGGACCGAGGATGTGGCGAACAAGCTGGATATTCTGATCCAGGATAACAGGCTGCCGTTGTATTGAGGCGGTCTGGCAAGGCCGATACCGTCCGCCACCCTCATCCCTGTGCTCGTCACAGGGATCCAGCGGCCCAAGTCCTTGGGCCGAGAAGACTCTTAATTCCTCGTTGATTCGTTCACGGCGCAGAAGCGCCGTGGCTGGATTCCTGTGACAAGCACAGGAATGAGGGAAGCAGAGGTGCGCCTACCCCTTCACCCTCTTCATCTCCGGGTCATACAACGGCTTCAGCAACACCGAGCACGGCACCCGCTCGCGGGCGACATCGAGCTCGTACTTGCCCGACAGCACAAAATCCTCCGTCACACCGTCGACGTTGCGGACGTAGCCGTAGCCAATCGCCTTGCCGAGCGTGTAGCCGTAGCCGCCGCTCGACAACCATCCGACGCGCTTTCCATCGCGATAGATGGTTTCGCGGCCGAGCAGGACGACATCAGGATCATCGGGCACGAAGCAGGCGAGCATCTTCTTGACGCCGCCTGTCAATTGACGCTCCACGGCCTCGCGGCCGCGGAAGGGGATGTTCTTCTTGGTCTTCACGGCCCAGGCAAGCCCGGCTTCGACCGGCGTATGGTCGGGGCCGATATCCGATCCCCAGGCGCGATAGCCCTTTTCCAGGCGGCAGCTTTCGATGGCGCGGTAGCCGGCGTTGATGAGACCGAGGCCGTTTCCGGCGGCCATCAACGCATCATAGACGGTCGTTGCATACTCGACCGGCACATGCAGCTCGTAACCGAGCTCACCGACATAGGTGATGCGCAGTGCCCTGACCGGGCAGCCTGCGATGCCGACGGTCTTGACGCGGCCGAAGGGGAAGGCGGCGTTCGAGACATCCGATGAGGTGACCTTCTCCAGCACGGCGCGGGCTTTCGGGCCCATCAGCGACAGAACCGAATAGGCGGAGGTGACATCGACCAGCTCGGCCTGCATGCCGTCAGGAATATTGCGGGCTATCCAGTCGAAGTCGTGGGTCGCAAATCCCGTGCCGGTGACGATGTAATATTCGTTCTCGGCGATGCGGGCGACGGTGAGATCGCATTCGATACCGCCCTTGTCGTTCAGCATCTGGGTATAGACAAGCGAGCCTACAGGCTTTGCCACGTCGTTCGAAGCGATCCAGCCGAGCGCTGCTTCGGCATCGCGGCCCTTCAGCACGAACTTGGCGAAGGAGGTCTGGTCGAAGATGACGGCCGCCTCACGCACGGCCTTGTGCTCGCGGCCAACGGCATCGAACCAGTTCTGCCTGTTGTAGCTGTAGATATCCTTCGGCTCCTCGTTGGCGAAGAGATCGGCGAACCAGTTCGGCCGCTCCCAGCCGAGTTTCTCGCCGAAGCAGGCGCCCTGCGCCTTCAGGCGATCGTAGAGCGGCGACTTGCGACAGGGGCGACCGCTCGAATGCTCTTCGAAGGGGAAGGCCAGCGTATAATGCTTGCCGTAGGCCTCCAGGGTGCGGGTGCGGACCCAGTCGGTGTCGAAATGCGGGCGGCCGAAGCGGCGGATATCGACCGGCCAGAGATCGTAGGGCGGCTCTCCCTTCGCCACCCATTCGGCCAGCGCCATGCCGGCACCGCCGCCGGACGCGATGCCGAAGGCGTTGAAGCCGGCACCGACGAAGAAGTTCTTCAGCTCCGGCGCTTCGCCGAGGATAAAGTTGCCATCGGGCGTGAAGCTTTCCGGTCCGTTGAGCAACTGTTTCACACCGGCGGTTTCGAGAGCCGGAACGCGAGCCAGCGCCTGTTCCATGATCTGCTCGAAATGATCGTAGTTGCTGTCAAGCAGCGTGTAGTGGAAACCGTCGGGAATGCCGCCAGTCGCCCAGGGAATCGGATTCGGCTCGTAGCCGCCCATGACAAGACCGCCAACCTCTTCCTTGTAGTAGGTCAGGCGATCGGGATCGCGGAGTGTCGGCAGGTTCGAGGGAACGCCGAAGGATTCGGTGATCAGATATTGATGCTCGACAGAGACGAGCGGCACATTCACGCCGAAGCGCGCCGCAAAGGCCCGCGTCCATTGACCGGCGCAGACGACGACGCGCTCGCATTCGATGCGGCTATCGGCGGTGATGACGGCGCGGATACGGCCCTTGTCGATTTCGAGATCGATGACTTCGGTGTCTTCGAAGATCGAGACACCGGCCATGCGGGCGCCACGAGCAAGCGCCTGAGTGATATCAGAGGGGTTGGCCTGACCATCGGTCGGGAGGTAGGCCGCACCGACGAGGTCATCAATCGTCATCAGCGGCCAAAGATCGAAAGCCTCCTGCGGCGTCAGCAGATGCATTTCTAGGCCGAAGGACTGCGCCGTGGTCGCCTGGCGCTTCACCTCGGTCCAGCGCTCCTCGTTGCAGGCAAGCCTCAGGCCGCCATTCATCTTCCAGCCGGTGCCAAGTCCGGTCTCGGCTTCGAGCTTCTTGTAGAGATCGACGGAATAGCCGAGCAGCTGGGTGATATTGGCGCTGGTGCGCAGCTGGCCGACGAGGCCGGCAGCGTGGAAGGTCGTGCCCGATGTCAGCTTCTTCCGCTCGAGCAGCACGGTATCGGTCCAGCCGAGCTTGCCGAGGTGATAGGCCGTCGAGCAGCCGATGATACCGCCGCCGATGACCACGGCCTTCGCCGTCTTCGGTAATTCCTTCGTCATTCTACTGATCCTGTTCAAATGCCTTGTAGGCGCGCTCGAAGCGCGCGAGATTTTCGGCGGTATAGGCGGCGTAATCGAAATCGATGGTCGAATGGATCTCGGAGACCATGCTCCAGAGCGTCTCGCGCAGCAGAGAGGCGCATTTCATCGCGCTGTAGCGGCGCCAGAGATCGGGGGTCAGCGGCTTTTCGAAATAGCTTTCAAGCATCGTCCGCTCGGCGGCTTCCGGGAGTTCGCTGTTGGAGGCAAGGCCGCCGAGATCGAAGAGCGGCGTGTTGAAGCCGGCATAGTCCCAGTCGATCAACCAGAGCCGTTTGCCGTCATCGAGGAAATTGGCGGCCAGCAGATCGTTGTGCCCGAAGCCGATTTCGAAGGGGCCGGCCGTAGCTTCGAGACGCTTGGCCTTTTCAAGCAAGCCGGGTAGAAGCGGTGCGTAGGCGCTACCTGCTGCGGCAAGATTAGCCGCATAATCCCGGATCACGTGGAAGACCCAGAAGATCATCGCCTGGCCGCGGAAGTGGCGAGCGATGTCGCCGTGGCAGGACCGGACCAGCGGCAGCGTCCGCAGCAAGGTTGCTTCATCCTGCAGATCAGCCGCAGACAGCGCCCGCGATTCGATGAAATCCAGGACGAGGATGCCGGGCGCGTGATGGATGACGGCGGGCGAAAGGCCCGCGGCATGAGCAGCGATGCTGGCGGCGAGCTCATTCTGGCGGTTGATGTGATGAACCGGGATATCATCGCCCAACCGGACGACGCGCCGCGTGCTGCGATCCCGGACGAGGTAGTTGCGGTTGGTGATGCCGCCGGTGATAGGTTCGATCTCGAGCGGTCCGTGCCAGATGCCGAGTGCATGAATCCTATCTTCAGGCGTCACGCTTGTCCCCCTCGCGGCCCATTTTCAAAATGATGGGCCAGAGGAGGATCGGCTGTCAAGCAGAGGCCCGGTCAGATCGTGGCGCCGGACGCATCGAAGACGTGACAGCGGGCCGGATCGAAGGAGGTCTTCACATTGGTGCCGCGCTCGACCTTTTGCTGGCCATCGAGAGCGATGGTCAGCTGCTGGCCATCCGGCGTCGTCGTGTAAAGCATCGTCGCGCCGCCGAGATTTTCGACGAGATCGACATTGACGGTCGCAAGCGCCGTTCCGGCATCGGCAACGCCGAGATGCTCAGGGCGAATTCCGAATGTCACATCCTGGCCTGCGGAGCCCTTCAGGCGCCGTGGCAGGCGGATCGCACTGCCGCAGACGCTGACGGTCGTGTCCCCGTCATTCACCTGGTCGATCTTCGCCTTGAGAAAGTTCATCTTCGGGCTGCCGATGAAACCGGCGACGAAGCGGTTGGCCGGGTTGTTGTAGAGGTCGAGCGGGGCGCCGACCTGCTCGATGCGGCCGGAATTCAGCACGACGATCTTGTCCGCCATGGTCATGGCCTCGACCTGATCGTGCGTCACATAGATCATCGTATTGCCGAGGCTGCTGTGCAGGCGGGAAATCTCGACGCGCATCTGCACGCGCAGTTCCGCATCGAGGTTCGACAGCGGCTCGTCGAAGAGGAAGATGCGTGGCTCCCGGACAATGGCGCGGCCGATGGCAACACGCTGGCGCTGGCCGCCGGAAAGTGCCTTGGGCTTGCGTTCCAGCAGCTTTTCGATCTGCAGAATCTCGGCGGCGCGGCGCACCTTCGGCTCGATTTCAGCCTTTTTGTAGCCGGCTGTCTCCAGCCCGAAAGCCAGATTCTTGTAGACAGACATATGCGGATAAAGCGCATAGGACTGGAACACCATGGCGATCCCGCGCTTTGCCGGCGCGACCTCGTTCATGCGCTCGTTGTCCAGAAGCAGCGCGCCGCCCGAGATTTCCTCGAGCCCGGCTATCATCCGCAGCAGCGTGGACTTGCCACAGCCGGACGGGCCGACGAAGACGGTGAACTCACCGGGATCGATCGTCAGGTCGATGCCATGAATGACATCCAGGGAACCGTAGCGCTTCTCGACCTTTTGAAGAACGACACTTGTTGCCATCTTCCCAAATCCTCTCCTGATCCCGTTATCGCGTTTTTGCACGCCAGTCGGCGTATTTGGGGCTCTCCGGCCCGATCGGCAGCGCAACGTCAGCTCCGCTGTCCGAGGATTGATAGATTGCCGTCACCAGCTCCAGAGCGCGGCGCGCATCTGCCGACGTCACCGGCAGCGGCCCATTGCCGCTGAGATAGTCGTGGAAGCGGACCATTTGCGTGTTGAAGCGCGGCGCCACCGGCTGCCACTTCGCAAGCGCTTTATCGATCTGCGCCTGCACGTCATCATTTGCGGCGATGATCTGCCAGGGCCCTTTGCCTGGCGAGTATGGCTCGTGATTGCTCTCGAACGTGACGTTTTCGAAATGCAGCCGGAGGCGGCTGATTTCCTGCTGGGAGCCCAGGGTGCACGAAAGCGACACGAAGGCGCCGTTCTGCATCTCAAGGCTCACCGAGGCACAGTCTTCCACCTCGATATCGTTGACGCGGGTGGCAACACGGCCGAAGACCCGCGCGGCCGGGCCGGCCAGATGGAAGAGCATATCATGCAGGTGCAGCGCATGCGTGACCAGCACACCGCCAAGCTCGGTCGCCCATTTGCCGCGCCAGGGCACGGCGTAATATTCGGGTTTGCGCAGCCAGAAGGTCTCAACCGAACCCATATAGAACTTGCCTGCAATGCCTGTATCGATGATGCGCTTCGCCTGCTCGATGCCATCGCCGTAGCGATACTGGAAGATCGGCATCAGCGTGCCCGTGGCCGTCTTCTCGGCACGCATGATCTCGTCGACGCCAGCCAGCGATCCCGTCAGCGGCTTTTCGCAGACGACATGCTTTCCGGCTGCAAGCGCTGCGATCACCTGCTCCTTGTGGATGCCCGGCGGCGTGCAGATATCGATGATGTCGATGCCGTCGTCCGCCAACAACTCGTCGAAGGACGTGGTGCGGCGCTCGATGCCGAATTCGTCGCCGACGGTCTTCAGCCGTTCCTCGTTCAGATCGCAGATCGCCGCGACCTTGAAGCGATCGGGATGTGGCAGGTAGCCCTCGACGATATGCGAACGGCCGATACCGCAGCCGACGATGGCGACAGTCTTTATGCTCATGTCACTCTTTCCCATCGGCATCAGCGCTTCATGCCTGTTGTGGCGATGCCTTCGATCAGCAGGCGCTGGAAGAACAGGAAGAAGAAGAACACCGGCACCAGCGTCAGCGTCGACATGGCGAACAGGCCACCCCAGTCCGATGCGCTGGTCGAGTCGACAAAGGTGCGCAGGCCGAGCTGGATCGTGTATGTGTTCATATCGTTCAAATAGATCAGCGGCCCGAAGAAATCGTCCCAAGTCCAGATGAAGGAGAAGATGGCAGCCGTTGCCAGCACCGGCAGCGACAGCGGCAGCATGATCTTCCAATAAATGCGCCAGGCGCTGCAGCCATCCATCATCGCCGCTTCATCAAGCTCACGCGGAATGCCACGGAAGAACTGCACCATCAGGAAGATGAAGAAGGCGTCGCTCGCCAGGAACTTCGGTACGACCAGCGGCAGGATGGTGTTGACCCAGCCGAGGTTGAGGAACAGCACATATTGGGGGATCAGCGTCACGTGATACGGGATCATCAGGGTGCCGAGCATGATCGCGAACCAGAAATTCCGGCCGGCAAAGCGCAGACGCGCGAAGGCGAAAGCCGTCAGCGAGCAGGCGATGACATTACCAGTGACCGTCAGCAGCGAAATAACCAGCGAATTCCAGAAGAAGCGCCCGAAGCTGATATCGAGGCCGGTCCAGCCGCGCACATAGGACGCGAAATCGATTGATGACGGGATGATCGAGGTCGACGAGAAGATCTCGTTTTCCGGGCGCACGGAGGCCGAGAGCATCCAGAGCAGCGGATAGAGCATCAGCAGCGACGCACCGATCAGCAGGGCATGGACGACGATCGAACCCGGCAGGCTGCGCTTGTTAATGTCGGATGGCGGCCTGGCCGCGGTAACTGCAGCGGTCATCTCAGTCATCGTAGTGAACCCAATAGCGCGAGGACAGGAACGAGAAGGCGGTGAAGATCGCGATGATGACCACCAAGATCCACGCGAGTGCCGAAGCGTAGCCCATGCGGAAATTGCCGAAGGCTTCCTGATAGAGATAGAGCGTATAGAACAGCGTCGAATTGATCGGACCGCCGGTGCCGCCTGAGATGATGAAAGCAGGCGTGAAGGCCTTGAAGGCTTCGATCGTCTGCACCACGGCATTGAAGAAAATGACGGGCGTCAGAAGCGGCAGCGTGATCTTGTAGAACTGGCGGAATGTCGAGGCGCCGTCGAGGCTGGCCGCCTCATACATATCCTGCGGGATCTGGCGCAAACCGGCAAGGAAGATGATCATCGGCGAGCCGAACTGCCAGACGGACAGCGCCACCAGCGTGTAGATCGAATAGCTCGGATGCGAGATCCAGCTCGGTCCTTGAATGCCGAACTGTGCCAGCGCCGCATTGACCAGGCCGTCACCGGCGAAAAGCTGCCGCCAGAGAACGGCGATGGCGACACTGCCGCCAAGCAGCGAGGGCAGATAGAAAATGGCGCGGTAGACAGGAAGACCGCGAATGCCCCGGTTCAGCGCCATTGCCACCATCAGCGCAAAAGTGAGCTTGAAGGGGACGGAGAGCACGACATAGGTCAGCGTCACCTTCATCGCCGCGGCGAATTTGGGATCGGCGGTGGCGATGCGCACATAATTGTCCGTGCCGACCCAGCCCGGCGCTCTCAACATGTCGAAGTCCGTAAACGACAGGTACAGAGAAATCAGGGCGGGGCCGAGCGTCAGCCCGAAAAAACCCAGGAGCCAGGGCAGCAGGAAGAGATAGCCTGGAGCATTGGCATTCCACATCCGCCTGAGGCGGCTGTCTGCCACTGCTCCCTGGTAACGTTCCACCGTCACGGCTCCGTCGGCCGTTGTGCGCATCGCATTGTTCATGTGGTTCAACCCCGCGCGAGGACGCGCGTAATTTCATCCACGAGCTGCTTGCCGGCATCGGCAGGGGTTACCTGACCGAAGGCAACCTGCTCGGCGAGCTGGCGCAGAACCGTCTGGCCTTCACCGGCGCCTGTCGGCGGCGGTGGCGGCAACGGACCGGCGAGATCGCCAAGATTGGCCACGTAGTTCAGCGGGATCTTGCCGACATCATCGAGCGTACCGGCGACGACATCACGCATCGACTTCGATTCCGGAATGCCGCGCTCGACGTCGAGCACCTTGGCGGCATCGGGATTCATGACGAAGAAGTTGACGTAATCGACGGCCTGATCCAGCACCTTGGACTGCGCCGACACCGAGAAGAACATCGATGGCTTACGGTAGTGGCCGCCCTTCGAGTCCGCGGTGACGCGCGGGTAGTTGCTGAGCGTCAGCTTGTCCTTGACGACGGCCTGGAAGCCGACGAACTGGTTGCTGTGCGCGTAATCGATCGCAGCCTTGCCCATCGTCAGCGGGGCGGTGTCGATCGTATCCTTGTAGAGCGCCTGAACATCAGGCGGCACACAGGCACCGGCCTCACGGAACTTCGCCCACATGTCGAACCATTCGGACGCATCTTCGACGCCAAAGGCGATCTTCGAATCCGCCGTGTACAGCGCCTTGCCGCGCTGGCGAACGTAGTTTTCGAAGAGCGGCTCGGCGCCGCTGCCATCGGCAAAGCCGAAGAAGCCCTTGCGCTTGCCTGCCTTGGTGATTTCGGCGCCGATCTTGCCGAGTTCTTCCCAGGTCGTCTTGTTGTTCGGGGCTTCGACGCCTGCTTCCTGCAGCGCAACAGTGTTGATTACAGTCGCTGCCGAGTTCGCGCCGAGGCTGATGCCATAGAGATGGCCATCGACCTTGCCGCCTTCGATCTGAGCCGGATCGAAATCGCCGAGCTGCAGCTTCGAGGGCATATAGGATTCCAGCGGAGCAAGAGCGCCGCGCCGGGCATATTCGACGATATAACGGTAATCCATCTGGATCACGTCAGGGGCGTTCTTGCCGGCGACCTGGGTCGCGAGCTTCTGCCAGTAATCGCCCCAGCCCAGGAATTCGCCGGTGATCGAAACACCGGAATTCTTGGCCTTGTAGAGATCCGACACCTTGTTGGTGCGGTCTGCGCGGGGCTGAGAGCCCCACCAGATCAGGCGGAGACGGGCGTCCTGCGCAAATGCAGGGGCACCCATACCCGAAAGCGCGAGCAGCGAAGCCCCTCCCGCCATGAAGCCACGTCTATTAATGCTGAATGTCATCTGTTTTTCCTCCTCCCTTGGGGAGCGCCTCCACACGCTCCTTGCTGGTTTCTCTTGCAACAAATAACTAATTGGTTACAAGCTATGGACAAGCACGAAGCCTGTCAAGCGGTCTTGGTTTCGCGAGGTCTCCTCTTCGAATTTCGCTTGTACAACCTCGCACCGAAGCCTTATGAGCGCAACATTAGCGTCTGGGGAGATAAGCCGATGAACGATACCGGCCAGACTGGGGACAAGAAAAAGCAGAAGCGTGCCAGCGGCGAGCGGGTGCTTCAGCGCGACCCTGAACGAACCAAGGCGGCGATCCTTGAGGCGGCAACGCAGGAATTTGCCGAAAACGGCATGGGCGGCGCCCGCGTCGATGCGATCGCCGAACGTGCCGGCACCAACAAGCGCATGCTCTACCACTATTTCGGCGACAAGGAGCAGCTGTACCTGCGCGTGCTCGAAGAAGCCTATGTCGGCATCCGCACCGCCGAACGCGCGCTGCATATCGGCGACCGCAATCCGGAAGAAGGCATCACGGAACTCGCTCTCTTCACCTGGCGCTATTTCCTCCAGCATCCGGAATTCCTCAGTCTGCTCGGAACTGAAAATCTGCATCGCGCCCGCTGGCTGCGCCAATCGGTGCGGCTGAAGGAGCTTCACTCGCATCTGATTGGCGAACTGGCCCAGGTGCTTGAACGCGGCAAAAAGGAAGGCGTCTTCATCGAGACGGCAGATCCGCTGCATGTCTATCTGACGATCGCATCGCTCGGATATTTCTATCTTTCCAACCAGTACACGCTCTCGACCATCTTCGGCCGCCCCCTGATCGAGACCACGAATCTGGACACCTGGGAGCGCCATATCGTCCACGTGACGCTCGCCTCCATTAAGCGCTGAGAAGCCGAAACGGATTTGCCTATTGACAGGTCCGGTTTCCTTCTGCCATCAAGTAACTGTTTAGTTACTGGCTTGGGAGGGCTGGGCCAAGCCCGCTCCCTGCCGGAAAACGATTGGCAGGGAGGAACAAATGGCACGTCTCGGGATCATTTTGCACGGCGTTACAGGCCGCATGGGATACAATCAGCACCTGGTGCGATCGATCCTGGCCATCCGCGATCAGGGCGGCCTTCTGCTGAAATCGGGGGAACGGCTGGAGATCGATCCGATCATTGTCGGCCGCAACCGCGACAAGATGGAAGAGCTGGCGAAGAAGCATAACATTAAGCGCTGGTCGACCGACCTTGACGCCGCACTTGCCAACCCCGACGACCATATTTTCTTCGACGCCGGCACGACGCTGATGCGTGCCGAGCTGCTGTCCCGGGCGCTTGACGCCGGCAAACATGTCTATTGCGAAAAGCCGATTTCCGACGACCTGCAGGTTGCGGTCGATCTTGCCCGGAAGGCCCGCTCTTCCGGGCTCAAGCACGGCGTCGTTCAGGACAAGCTGTTCCTGCCGGGGCTGCGCAAGCTGGCGCTGCTGCGCGATTCCGGCTTCTTCGGCAAAATTCTCTCGGTGCGCGGCGAGTTTGGCTACTGGGTGTTCGAGGGCGACTGGGGCGTGCCGGCACAGCGTCCGTCCTGGAACTACCGCAAGGGCGACGGCGGCGGCATCATCCTGGATATGCTGTGCCACTGGCGCTACGTGCTCGACAATCTCTTTGGCGAGGTGAAATCCGTCTCCTGCCTCGGTGCCACCCATATCGGCAGCCGCGTCGACGAACAGGGCAAGACCTATCCTTGCGATACCGACGACGCCGCCTACGCGACCTTCGAACTTGAAGGCGGGGTGATCGCGCAGATCAACTCGTCGTGGGCGGTTCGCGTCCGCCGCGACGACCTCGTAACGTTCCAGGTCGACGGCACGCATGGTTCCGCGGTCGCGGGGCTAACGAAATGCTGGACCCAGCACCGCGTCAATACGCCGAAGCCGGTCTGGAATCCCGATCAGCCGCAGACGATCGACTTCTACAAGACCTGGGACGAGGTACCGGATACGCAGGTCTTCGACAACGGCTTCAAGGCGCAGTGGGAAATGTTCCTGCGCCATGTCGCCGAGGACGCGCCGTGGCCCTATGGCATGGAGGCTGGCGCCAAGGGCGTGCAGCTCGCCGAACTCGGCCTGAAGTCCTGGGCCGAACGCCGCTGGCTCGACGTTCCCCGGCTGGAATTCTGATCATGGCAAGAACGATCAATCTCCCGCTGGACGGCAAGATCGCGCCCTATCAGCTGACCGGCGTGCCGATCGAGCTGAAGACGCGCGATGCCAAGGATTTTCCGCGCGTCGTCTATGCGGCCGCCCATGTGGTGGCCGATCCGCTTCAAGACAACGACCCGTGGCTGACACCGGCGATCGACTGGGAGCGGACGCTTGCGTTTCGCCACCGGCTCTGGGATCTCGGCCTCGGCGTTGCCGAGGCGATGGATACGGCTCAGCGCGGCATGGGCCTCGGCTGGCCTGAGGCCCGTGAGCTGATCCGCCGGGCGCTGCGCGAAGCACGCACCCGCAAGGACGCGCTGATTGCCTGCGGCGCCGGCACTGATCATCTGACACCTGGTCCTGATGTGACGGTCGATACGATCATCCGGGCTTACGAAGAACAGATCGAAGCCATCGAGTCCGAGGGCGGACGCATCATCCTGATGGCAAGCCGGGCGCTGGCCGCCGCCGCCAAGGGCCCGGACGACTATATCCGCGTCTATGACCGCATCCTTCGCCAGGTCAAGGAACCCGTGATCATCCATTGGTTGGGTGAAATGTTCGACCCGGCGCTCGCAGGCTACTGGGGCAACGCCGATCACATCAGGGCAATGTCGACGAGCCTTCAAGTGATCGAAGCCAATGCCGCCAAGGTCGATGGCATCAAGATTTCGCTGCTTTCGAAGGAAAAGGAAGTGGCGATGCGCCGCCAGTTGCCCAAGGCGGTGCGCATGTACACCGGCGACGACTTCAACTATGCCGAACTGATCGCCGGCGACGAAGAGGGGCATTCGGACGCCCTGCTCGGCATTTTCGATGCGATCGCACCGGCGGCTTCGGCGGCAATGGACGCGCTCGGGCGCCACAGCAACAACGAGTTCTTCGACCTGCTCGACCCGACCGTTCCGCTGTCGCGCCACATCTTCAAGGCGCCGACCCGCTTCTACAAGACCGGTGTGGTGTTCCTTGCCTATCTGAACGGGCTGCAGGACCATTTCGTGATGGTCGGCGGACAGCAGAGCACAAGGTCTCTGACGCATCTCGCCGAACTGTTCCGGCTGGCTGACAAGGCGCGTGTCCTCGCCGATCCCGATCTCGCGGTCAGCCGCATGAAGCAGGTGCTTGCCGTTCACGGCGTGCAGTGAACCATCAGGCAGGGAGGATATAACATGCAGGTCGAAGGACTTTCGATCAATCTCGCAACGATCCGCGAGCAATGCGGCTTTGCCGAAGCCGTCGATCTCTGCCTGAAGCACGGCATCACCAAGATCGCGCCCTGGCGCGATCAGATCGCCAAGGCCGGTCTCGACGAGGCTGTCCGTATCGTGAAGTCGAACGGCCTGAAGCTGACCGGCCTTTGCCGAGGGGGCTTCTTTCCGGCGGCTAATGACCGCGATTGGCAGAAAAACCTCGACGACAACCGACGAGCGATCGACGAGGCCGCTGCGCTTGGCGCCGATTGCCTGGTGCTCGTTGTCGGTGGATTGGCGGGTGGATCGCGGGATATCAGTGTTGCCCGGCAGATGGTTTCGGACGGGATCGCCGCCGTCCTGCCGCATGCGAAAGCCTCGGGCGTTCCGCTGGCGATCGAGCCACTGCACCCGATGTATGCCGCCGACCGCTCCTGCGTGAATACCCTGCGCCAGGCGCTCGACATGTGCGAACTGCTCGGCACCGATGTCGGCGTCGCCATTGACGTCTATCACGTCTGGTGGGATCCGGAACTCGCCGAGCAGATCGCCCGTGCCGGGCGGATGAAGCGCATCTTCGCGCACCATATCTGCGACTGGCTGGTGCCGACCAAGGACATGCTGACCGACCGCGGCATGATGGGCGACGGCGTGATCGATCTCAAAGGCATCAGGCAGATGATCGAGAAAGCGGGCTTCTTCGGCGCCCAGGAGGTCGAAATCTTTTCGGCAGACAATTGGTGGAAGCGCCCGGCGGAGGAGGTCATCGCCACCTGCGTCGACCGGTATCATGGCTGCTGCCTAGTTTAATTGGATATATTCGTTTCAGCACGTATGAAGGAGGATCATTCGATGGAGAAGCGCCGTTTTGCACTGATAGGGACCGGCAATCGCGGGACCACGATGTGGGGGAAAGATCTGCTCGCCGGCTGGCGGGAGCATGTCGATCTCGTCGCCATCGTCGAGAAGAATTCGCTGCGCGGCGAGCGGGCACGCACGATGATCGGCAGCAATGCCCCCATCTATGACGACATCGAGGCGATGCTGAAGGAGGTCAAGCCCGACCTCGTGATCGTCTGTACGCCTGACCATACCCATGACGCGATCGTCGTACGGGCGCTCGAGGCCGGGATCGACGTGATCACCGAGAAACCAATGACGACGGCGGTCGACAAGATCCGGCGGATCATGGACGCCGAGAAGCGGACAGGCCAGCGCGTCGATGTTTCGTTCAACTACCGCTATTCGCCGACGGCAGCGCGCATCAAGGAGCTACTGAACTCCGGCGAGATCGGCCGCGTCACCTCCGTCGATTTTCATTGGTACCTGAACACCAAGCACGGCGCCGACTATTTCCGTCGCTGGCATGCCTATACCGAGAATTCGGGCAGCCTCTTCGTCCACAAGGCGACACACCATTTCGATCTGCTGAACTGGTATCTCGACAGCGATCCCGAAGCCGTCACATCCTTTGCCGACCTGCAGAATTACGGCCGCAAGGGGCCGTTCCGCGGCCCGCGCTGCAAGATCTGTCCTCACACCGCCGACTGTGACTACTATCTTGACCTCGAGGCAGATCCGTTCCTGGACACGCTTTACGAGGACCCCTCGAAGATCGACGGCTATTTCCGCGACGGCTGCGTCTTCCGCGAGGATATCGACATACCCGATACGATGGTGGTCAGTATCCGCTACCGCAATAACGTGCATGTCTCCTACTCGCTGAACACCTTCCAGCCGATCGAGGGGCATCACCTCGCCTTCAACGGCACCAAGGGCCGGATCGAGGTTCGCCAACACGAAACGCAGCCATGGGAGGTGAAGAAGGAAGACGAAATCCTGCTGATCCGCAATTTCCCTAACGGCAAGGAAGCGCTCGAACGTATCGTCGTTCCACATTCGTCCGGCGGGCATTACGGCGGCGACGACCGGATGCGCAATATGATCTTCAAGCCCGGCATCGAAGATGGACTGCATCAGCGCGCCGGTACGCGCGCCGGGGCAATGTCTGTTCTCTGCGGGATTGCAGCATTGGAGAGCTCGCGCACCGGCAAGGTGGTTACGCTCGCCGAGCTGATGCCAGAGCTCGCGAATGACGGCTCGCCAAATAGCGTAAAAGCCGGCTAATAAAATCGAAGCGTCAGTTCGAGTGGAGCTGGCGCTTTCAATTTCGAATGTTGGCGCAGGCCCTAAGCGAGCCGGTCGAGATCGGCCAGTGTCAGCGCGTAGAGCAGCGGCTCGCCCTTCAGAAAGCGCTCGATCTCATCGACGGCCATTGCGCCAAGCCTAGAACGCTCCAATCCGACCGCGCCGGCGATATGCGGCGTCAGGAACACGTTGGGGAGATCGTAAAATGCCGAGCTCGTCTCGGGAATCTCCGGATCTGTGACGTCGATGATGGCATCAATCCGGCCAGTGGCCAGCGTCGCCAGCAATGCCGCCTCGTCGATGATTGCCCCGCGCGCCGTGTTGATCAGCGTTGCGCTATCCTTCATCATCGCCAGCTTCGGCGCATCGATCATATGACGGGTCGAGGGAAGCGAAGGCGCATGAAGAGAGACGATATCCGACATGCGCATGAGCGTATCGAGGTCGCATTTCGCAGCACCTAGCTCCGCGCATTGCGCAGCGCTCAATGTCGGATCGAAAAGCAGGATCTTGAATTCGAAGGGTTTCAGCAGATCGATTACCCTTCGCCCGATACGCGAAGCGCCGATGATGCCGACCGTCCGGCCGTAGTTGCCGATCGCCAGCCGCTGCATCGGATAGGTCCGCTCACGGTTCCGGTCATCCGTGTAATAGTCGCGGAAACGAAAGACGTGCTTGCCGGCAAACAGGATCGCCGCAAGGGTGAATTCCGCGACGGGAACGGCATTGGCCTCCGCCGCATGGGTGACCTGCACACCTGATCTGAAGACCTCCTCGCCGATGATGCCTTTGACCGTGCCGGCGGCATGGGCCACAAGTTTCATCCCTTTCGCGGCCGAAAGCACATCGGCACCAACATGAGGCGCGCCCCAGCCGGTGATCAGGATTTCGGTTTCGGCCAGGATCCGTCTGGCCCGCGCATCGCCAAAATTCTCGAGCGGCTGCCGGTCGAGCAGCAAACCGAGCTGTTCCAGCCGGTCGAGCAGGGCATCAGGGAGCACATGCTCCGTCCGCTGCCCGGGCTGCATAGCAAGCGCAATACCTCTTTGTCTCATGGCATTTGCCCCGGCGCCTCGATGGCGCTGACGGTGATGCCTTCCTTGGCGACGATCGCTTCCAGCGAAGACAAATCCGGCCGTTCAGGCGGCGTTCGCCACGCACCCGACACAACCTGCCGGTCACCCGTGGCTATCACGGCCGTGAACAACACGGTCTCGCCCGCCGGAATTTCACCGCGCAGCTGCGGCACCAGGGTCTTGGCAACGATCATGTTGGTATTCGGCAATGCCTTTTGCACGAGGCCGTCGCGCTCGATGCTGGAGCCGAGATCAGCGATGCCGGAGAAGTCAGCTTCGCCAAGGGCGCAGGCCTGGCCGGCCGCGGCTTCGAGCGTATCGAGGTCGAAATCCTGCTTGGCAATCGCAAAGCCGCCCTCGGCAATCTGCAACGCACGCGGCGACTGGATGCGATGGACGCGAAGATGCCAGGGCGCGGCCGGAACGAGCCAGGTCTCGACGCTGACATCCTTGAAAGGCGACCAATTTGCATAGAGCACGTCGCCGGCAATCTTCGCCACCGTATTGGTTTCACGGACCCGATAGTGAAAGCCGTCATCGCTGAAAGCCAATGCAGAATCGAACGCGCCGCCGGCAAAACTCCGCTCGTCGGCTTCGATGCTGAAGCCATAGTGGGCCGAATATGCGAATTTGGCGTATTTTTCGGTACCAAACCGCATCTGGAGGTTTTCCTGCCCCGATGACAGGGCCACGGCATCCTCACCGGTATGCATGATCACCATGCCGGGATGGCGCTGCGGTGTGACGGGTGCGGCGGCCGGTACCGCCTCTTTCGCCGTCCAGAACGCGTGATCTTCCGGGATTGCCAGCGGCAGGAAAGCCTTGAACGCCCAGTATGGCGAACCGGCCGAATTATAGCTCTCGGACATCAGCAAATTCGGATAGCCGAAGCCGATCGACAGGATGCCGTCGCGGTTCGTCATCGGTTTGTCCCGCCACCAGCGCAGATGCTGCAGGCAGAGATGCTTGACCTCGCCCCACGGAAGCGCTTCCAGATCCGCAAACGCAAGCGCCGACCAGAAGCCTGCGCAGGCGAAACGGTAGGTGAGGCTGCGGCCGAAGGGGATGGTCGCGCCATCATCGGCAAACCAATGCCGGAAATCCCGGGCAAAGAGCAGGGCCCGTTCCCGGTAGCGCTTCGCATAGTCGTCATCGACGAGCTTCGAATAGATCAGCCCGTAGAAATGCATGGCGAAGGGGATGTAGTGATCGACGCGGCGAACGTTGCCATCGCGGTACCAGCCATCACCAACATAGAAGCCTTCGAGCTCTTCGAGATATTGCTTCGTCAAGCTGCGATCGAAATCGGCCCCGACGCGATCGAGTGCGATGTCGACGAAGATGCGGAAGAATTTCCAGTTGTTGTCGGCATAATCGAATTGGCGGGCATGCTTGAGATAGGCGATGACATTGGCGCGCTGGGCGGTATCGAGCGGCTCCCAGATCTTCTCCGGCACCAGCGCGATGGCAAAGCCCAGAGCCGCAAGTTCCACCATCCGCTGATCGCGGCCACCGACCGTGCCCCAATATTCCGGGTGATCGGGATCGGTGCCGTTGGCGATACCGTCGGCGAAACGCTGCCAATGTGCGAAGTCGCCCTTTCCGGCGCCAAGCGGCGCCAGGCCCCAGAGAGGCCGGGCAAAACCTTCAAGATCAGCGGCCGCCCGGTCGAAATGTGCGCCCGCGCCATCGAGCCTGACACGCGCGTTGCCCTCGGAAAAATAGGGAAGCAGCGGATTGAAGAGATCATGAAGGGCGCGGCTCATGTCGCTGCGCGTCTGGAGAGGATTGCCTGCGAGCGGATTGGCGCTGGCCGGATCATAGGTCATCTGCATCACTCATCGATTCTTGCATCTGGCACAGTCCCCCCGGCAACCGGGACGACCGCATGGCATACATGGCGCGCAGGAGCCGTCCTGTCGCGGAAGCGGGCTATCATCAAGGCAATCGCCTCACGGCCGATTGCGGCCCGGTCGACATGCATCGTCGACAGCGGTGGGTTGGTCATCATCGCACAGGGGAGATCGTCGAAACCGACGATCGCAAAGTCTTCGGGAACGCGAAGGCCCGCTTCGGTGACGGCTTCGAGGACGCCGACGGCGACGAAATCGTTCATGCAGAAGGCGGCGGTAAAACCCTTGTTTTCCATGAGAACTGCGGCCATCAGCTCATGCGCCTCACGCGAGGCGCTACCCTGAAATCCCATCGACACTAGGCGCCGCTCGCCGCCATGAACGGCGACAGCCGCATCGAAGCCGCGAACGCGTTCGCGGATCGTGTGGCGATGCGATCCGGTGAAGTGAAGGATCTTGCGATGTCCGGCAGCGAGCAGACGCTCGGCTGCCTGATAGGCACCGAAGAAGTTGGACGGCGACACACCGTCAATCTGTAGACGGGGATCCGTTCCGTTGACGAGCACTACCGGCACCTTCTCCGCCTCTATCCAGCCGCGAAGTGCATCGCTCGGATCGATACCGACCAGAAAGAGCCCCTCGGCCCGCGCCGTCGTCATGTAGCTGCGAACAACCTCGGGCGTAGCGCGGTCCTCCCGGATGAGCCGGACTTCGAAAGCCATCCCGGCTTCCAGAGCGCTCGCCCGCAGCCCTTCGACGATCGCTTCATAGAAAACGCTGAGCCCGCCCGTAACCCCGTCGCTGGCGATCAGCGCCAACCCGCCGGGCGGCGGCTCGACCGTGGACCTCGGCTGATAGCCATATTCGGCGGCCACCCGCAGAATATGCTCGCGCACATTGCCGCTGATACCCGGCTCATTGGCGAGCACGCGAGAAACCGTGGAAACGGACACGCCGGCCGCCGTTGCGATATCGGCCTGCCGCGGCCGTTTGGGTTTCATTTCGTTCATGGCCCGATCTTATGCAAATAATGCAAATTTGCAATTGTTATATAATTTCTTGCAAGTTTATTTTTTTTGCGTAGTCTTCGCCGCATTGCCCTCAGATGTTGGAGGACGGCGAGGGGCAGGCACAAGGAGGAACATCATGCAGATCAATCGACGGACATTTCTGATGGGTTCGGCTGGCGTCGCCACCGGGCTTGCCTTCGGCGCCGGAAGCGCCATCCCGGCCTATGCAGAGGGCACAGAGCTACGCGCGATGTGGTGGGGATCGAACGATCGCGCCAAACGGACACTCGACGTTGCCAAGCTTTATGAAGGCAAGACGCCAGGTGTGAAAATCGTTGGCGAATCCATGAGCGGTGACGGCTACTGGACGAAACTGGCGACGCAGATGGCCGGCCGCGCCATCGCCGACGTCTTCCAGCTCGAGCCGGGAACGATTTCCGATTATTCCAAGCGCGGCGCCTGCCTTGCTCTCGACGAGTTCGTCCCATCGACGCTAAAGGTCGATGCGTTCGGCAAAGACATGCTGAAGCTGACGACCGTAGACAACAAGCTCTATGGCATCGGCCTTGGGCTGAATTCCTTTGCGCTGTTCTTCGACCAAGCCGTATTCGAAAAGGCGGGCCTGCCGCTTCCGACGACGGATCTGACCTGGGACGAATATGCCAAGCTTGCCGTCGAGCTCACCAAGGCCGGCGGCAAGGATAATTATTGGGGCGGTCCCTACGGTGCCCGCTATACCTATGTCTTCGATGCCTGGCTGCGCCAGCGCGGCAAGAGCCTTTATGCCGACGGCAAACTGGGCTTCGGCGTCGACGATGCCAAGGAGTGGTACAGCTTCTGGGAGGATCTGCGCAAGAAAGGTGGCACGGTCGCTGCCGACGTGCAGACACTCGACCAGAACACCATCGATACCAACGCGCTGGCACTCGGCAAGTCGGCGATGGGCATGGCCTATTCCAACCAGCTCGTCGGCTACCAGCTGATCTCCAAGAACAAGCTGGCGATCACCACGCTGCCGCGCGAGAAGAAGGGCGGACCTTCCGGCCACTACTATCGCCCGGCACTGATCTGGAGCGTCGGCGCGACGACGAAGAATGGCGAAGCTGCGGCCAAGTTCATCGATTTCTTCGTCAACGACCCTGATGCTGGTAAGATCCTCGGCGTCGAGCGCGGCGTACCGATGTCGCCGGCCGTCCGCCAGGCGATCCTGCCGAATCTCAACCCGACGGAGCAGGCGGCGGTCAAATACGTGGATCTTCTGAAGGACCAGGTCGGCGACTATCCGGCACCGGCGCCATTGGGATCGACGGAGTTCGACCAGCGCCTGTTCCGCCCGATCGCCGATGAACTCGCCTTCGAACGAACCACGCCCGCCGAGGCCGCGCAACGGCTCGTCGAAGAAGGCAAGGCGACGATCAGAAGCTGAAGTTTCAGCTGAAAACAACGAAAGAGCCCGTCGATGCGGGCTCTTTTGCGTTGCAGTTGGCCACCGCAAGCTCCTGGCCATGGAAGTCTATCATCTTGCAATGAGCACTCCTCCGTCCGGAAAGGGCCTTCGTCAGCCTCAATCCAGCCTGTCGTGCCACTGGTTTCCCACCACCCGTCAGAATCAGCACGGCCGTAATGGAGAAGACATGCAAGACCTCTTACAGGCATCGGGTTACCGCAAGAACGGTAAAATTTGGACATATCAGGACGCCCGAGGCGCTTTTCGGTATAACGATGGCGACGCATCCGAAACGCGTATTCTGAATATCATGCAGTCGGCGACCGATACCTCGCTCTTCTCGAAAGAGCTCGCAGGCGCGATCTCCGACTGGCCGTCGAACTACCATCTCAGCCCGATACGAGCCAATCTCTTCCGTCCGATCAAGCATATGCTGCGCGGACCGATCCTCGAGATCGGCGCCGGCTGCGGCGCGATCACCCGCTTCCTGGGTGAGGAAGGCCATACCGTTCTAGCGCTCGAGGGCAGTGCGCGCCGCGCAAACACCATTGCCGAGAGATGCCGCGACCTTCCGAATGTCACCGTCCTCGCCGAGCCACTGCAGCATTTCGAGGTGCAGCAGAAATTCGCGACGGTGACGCTGATCGGCGTGCTGGAATATGCCCGCGTCTTCTTCGGCGCGGAAGCCGGCCAGGACGCGATCGATCACATGCTGGCAAAGGCCCGGTCCTTCCTGGAGCCCGGCGGTCGGCTGATCATCGCCATCGAAAACCAGATCGGTCTCAAGTATCTCGCAGGCTTCCCCGAGGATCACCTGTCGCGGCCGATGGTCGGCGTCGAGGACCAGTATACGCAGACGGGGCCTGTCACTTTCGGAAAGCGCGAGCTGTCGCACCGCGTCAAGGCTGCCGGCCTGCCGCATCAGAAATACTGGTTCCCCTTCCCGGACTACAAGCTGCCCCGCTTCGTGCTGAACGACGAGGCGCTTGATGCCGACCTGCCGACCGACTTTTCGTCGCTGATCCGCAGCGCCGTCAACACCGACCCGCAGCGGCCGAGCCTTCTCGCGTTCGAGCAGGACCTCGCCTGGGATGTGATCGCCCGAAACGGTCTTCAGGGCGACCTCGCGAACTCGTTCCTTCTCGTGTCCTCGGATCAGGCTATCCCCGCACATGATGTCATGGCGACGCATTTCACCGGCGGGCGAGAAGCCCATTACCAGAAGCTGGTGCGGTTCGTCCGCAAGGGCAATGAACTGGTGGTCGAGCGCGAGGCACTCAAGCCTTCCGAGGATGATGCCGGAAGGCCGTTGAAGATTAATCTCGAGAACGAAAGCTTCGAGAACGGACTGCTGTGGCGCGACATCGGCAAGCGGTGCCTGCTGCAGGATGGATGGTCCGCCGCTCATCTGGCAAACTGGATCGGTGTGTGGCGCGAGGCGCTGGCACAGCACCTTGCCGGCATGGGCCATCCGGCACCCTCAGCCTTGACGGATATGATCCCGGGCTCGCTGCTCGACGCCATTCCGCGCAACCTGATCGTCGGTGAACAGCAGCGCTTCATCGACCTCGAATGGTCCTATGACCAGCCGATCGAATTCGGCTACCTGATTTTCCGCGCATTGTGGGACCTGCTCTCGGACATGCGCGGCGTGGCGCCTCCCACGTCCGATACCAAGGACAAGATCGGCGACTTGATCTTCCAGACCTACGAGCATCTGGGCTACGACGTGGCTGCTCAGACGATCATCGACTATTACGTTGCCGATCTCCGCTTCCATAGTTCCGTCACGGGCATCAATCTGCAACCCAACGCCTCGGCGCTGGTGGCGCCTCTCGGCCGGAGAATCAACTTCGCCAATATCCGCGATCTGGTGAGCCAGTCCCGGAAACTGACCGAGCAGAATCAGGCTTTGATGCAGGAACTGGAAGCCGAGCGCCGCAAGGTCCGCGAGATGCTTGACGCGGTGAACGGGTACAGCCTGCGGACAGCCTGACCTGCGCCGGCTGAGCTGACCTCAAGCGCAGCTGCAAACGGCCCTCGCTGAAAATCGCAAACAGATGTAATCTGTGGCGAGGTTTGGCGAGGATCGGTGCGCAAGAGGCGGGCGGCCGGGTTGGGAGAGTTGATGGCGTTGATGATCATTCGGCGGCGGCATATCCCTGAACGGCTGCCGCGGCCATGACGAACAGTCTCACCATCCCATCCTTCAGCATGTCGCGCCTCCTGCGCCGGGAATGGTTTCTTGCGGTCGGGCTGCTGACCAGCGCCATCATCCTCGGTTTCGGCGAGCCTCTTTTTGCACAGATGTCCAGTCCGGCCGGGTTCGTGCTGGTCTTCTTCTGGCTCTTTGCGGCGGTTCTTGGCTCGGCGCTGTCGGTGGTACGGCACGCCGATCATCTGGCCGAGCAACTCGGCGAGCCCTACGGTACGCTGATCCTGACACTGGCCATCACCTCGATCGAAGTCATGGCCATCTCGGCCGTGATGATCCATGGGGCGAACAATCCGACGCTCGCCCGCGACACGCTCTTTGCCGTGGTCATGATCATCCTGAACGGCATGGTGGGCCTGTCGCTTCTGGTTGGCGGCTGGCGGCGGCCGGAGCAGTCGCACAACATGCAGGGCGCAAATGCTTATCTCGGCCTCATCGTGCCGCTGGCGGCGCTAAGCCTGATCCTGCCGAGTTTTCTTCATACCGACGGCAGCCAGGCCTCGACGCCAAGGCAGATGATCCTGGTGGTCATTTCGGTTGGCCTATACGGCGTGTTCCTGATGCTCCAAGCAGGACGCCATCACCGCTATTTCACCGATGGCAGTGAACCGCGGCATGAGAAGCGCGATGGCGCAGCGCAGAAGAGCACGATACTGCTCCATGCCGTGTTGCTCTTCGCCTATATGGCGCCGGTGGTCTTTCTCGTCGAACAACTGGCACGGCCGATCGACTACATCATCGAGACCGTGCACGCGCCCGCCGCTCTGGGCGGCATCATCATGGCAGTTCTAGTGGCAACGCCGGAAGCGCTCAGCGCCGTTCGCGCCTCGATCGCCAACAACCTGCAGCGGTCGGTCAACATCTTTCTCGGCTCCGTGCTCTCGACCATCGGCCTGACGGTGCCGGCGATGCTGCTCGTTGCCCATCTCACCAGTCATCCCATCACCTTGGGTCTCGAAGGCAGCGATCTGGTGATGCTGACCTTGACGCTTGCCGTCAGTATGATCACGTTTGCCAGCGGCCGGACCCACATGATGCAGGGGGCCGTCCATCTGGTGCTTTTCCTGGCCTACGTCCTGTTGATCTTCCAGCAATAAGCCGCAACGGCAGGAGCCTGCAGCAATGACTTTCGAGCTTCTGATTGCGAAATACGGCTTGCTGGCAGTCTTTCTTGGCGCCGGGATAGAAGGGGAAACGATCGTCATTCTGGGTGGCGTGTTTTCGCATCGCCACCTCATGACGTTCTGGGAGGCAGCCATTGCTGCGAGCTCCGGTTCCTTCATCGCCGACCAGCTGTTTTTCTTCACCGGCCGCCATGCGCGGCGCTGGCCGCGAATCCAGAGGATCGCCGGGAGACCGGCCTTTCAGCGCGCTACCCAGCTTCTGGAGCGCCACCCTGCGAGCTTTATCTTCGCATTTCGCTTCATCTATGGATTGCGGACGATCAGTCCGGTTGCGATCGGCATGTCCGATGTCCCGACCGCGAAATTCATGGCCGTCAATGCCGCCGCGGCCGTGATCTGGGGAACGGTCTTCACCGCTATCGGCTATCTCTTCGGACAAGGCATCGAACAGATTTTTGGCCATCTGCCGCTTCACCGGCACGTTCTCATCGCCATCGCGACCGCGTTGGCCCTCGTGATCGCCTGCGCATTGACCTATCGGAAAGTCCGCGCGGCCTAGCCCTTTGGTCTTAGCCTGATGCTGTCCTTGCTGTGCAATCGAGGGCTATTGCAATTCTTCAAAATGCGGCTTCATATTGTGGCAGCTTTGAACCTTGCAACCGGTAGGCTGCAAAGGGACGCGCATGAGGACTGCAACTCGTAAATTATGAGGTGACAGGATGCGTGAGGGGGGGTCTCGAGGTCTGCAATTGTTCGCCGCGGCTTTATGCGCGACGGGCCTTGCAGCATGCGACAGCGGCAGCAACACCTATGTTGCCCCGCCGCCGGCGAAGGTGCATGTGGCACCACCGCTGCAGCAGAATGTAACCCAATATTTCGAACTGACCGGCAACACGGCGGCGTTCAAATCGGTCGATATCGAAGCCCGCGTCCAAGGGTTCGTCGAAACCATCGACTATCGCGACGGCATGATGGTGACCAAGGGCACGCAGCTCTTCGGCATCCAGAGCAACACCTATCAGGCGCAAGTCGACCAGGCGCAGGCAACGCTCGCTTCGTCACAGGCCGCACAGGTCGGCGCCAATCAGGAATATACGCGTCAGGTCAATCTCAGCGCCCAGAAGGTCGGAACGCAGACGGCACTCGACAGCGCCAAGGCAACGCTCGACCAATCGAACGCAGCGATCCTCAACGCCCAAGCGAGTCTCGATCTCGCCAAAATCAACCTCGGATACACCAAGGTCGAGGCGCCGTTCGACGGCACTGTGACGGCGCATCTCGTTGATGTCGGCACGCTGGTCGGTGTATCCGGCCCGACGACGCTGGCGACGATCGTCCAGACGGATCCGATCTATACCAATTTCAGCATCAGCGAGACGCAGGTGCTGTTGATCAAGCAGGGAATGGCCGCTCAGGGCAGGACCTTCAAGCAAACCGACCTTCCCGCCATCCCGTTCGAAATCGGCCTGCAGGGCGAGACCGGCTATCCTTTCAAGGGCCATCTCGACTATGCGGCGCCACAGGTCGATGCGGCAACGGGCACGCTGACGGTGCGCGGGATCATCGACAACAAGGACCACGCCCTCATCCCCGGCCTCTTCGTTCGCGTTCGTGTGCCTGTTGGCCATCAGGACAAGGCGCTTCTGGTTAGGGACGATGCGATCGGCACCAACCAGCAGGGCAGCTATGTATTGGTTGTCGGCAAGGACGATACGATTGAGCAGAAAACCGTAAAGACCGGCCAGAGCGAGGGCCGTCTGCGCGTCATCGAATCCGGCCTCAGCGCTGAAGACCTGGTGGTGATCGAAGGAATCCAGCAGGCGATTCCAGGCAACAAGGTGGCCCCGGAAAAAGTGACGATGGACGTTCCAGCGGCAGAGGCCTCAGCCGCTGCCGCACCCCAGGCTGTCGCGCAATGAGCCCGCGCCCGGCATTGTCAGCTCAGCGGAGGAGGATGGCATGATCTCGCGCTTCTTCATCGAGCGGCCGGTTCTCGCCAATGTCCTGGCGCTGGTTTTCGTTCTCATCGGCGCCGTTGCGCTGTTCCAGCTGCCGGTGGCACAATATCCGAATGTCGTGCCGCCGACCGTGCAGGTTTCGACCCGCTATCCCGGCGCCAGCGCCAAGACCCTGATCGACACCGTGGCACTGCCGATCGAGCAGCAGGTCAACGGCGTTCAGAACATGCTCTACATGCAGTCGACGAGCGCCAGCGACGGCACCTATTCGCTGACCGTTACCTTTGCAATCGGCACCGACCCCGACCAGGCGCAGGTTTTGGTGCAGAACCGCGTGGCGATCGCCATGTCGTCGCTGCCGGACGCGGTTCAGTTGCAGGGCGTCACGACGCAGAAGAAATCGACCTCGATCCTCGAATTCGTCAGCCTGACATCGCCTGACAGCCGATACGACAGTCTCTTCCTTTCCAACTATGCCGTCATCAATCTGCAGAACGAGCTCGCCCGCCTGCCCGGCGTCGGCAACGTGGCTGTGTTCGGCGCCGGCCAATATGCGATGCGGATCTGGATGAACCCCGGATTGCTGCAATCCCGCGGGCTGACACCGCAGGATGTCATCAACGTGGTGCAGCAGCAAAGCCAGGAGGTGACCGCCGGTCAGGTCGGCATTCCGCCAGTGCCTGCCGGTCAGGACTTCCAGTATACGCTCAATGTCAACGGCAGGCTGAACGACGCTGTCGACTACGAGAACATCATCATCAAGGTCGACGACCAGAGCGGAGGCCGGATCACCCGCATTCGCGATATCGGCCGCGTCGAGCTGGGTGCGCAGACCTACAGCCAGTCCTTCATGCAGAACGGGCGGCCGGCGGCCGGTATCGGCATCTTCCAGCTTCCCGAGGCCAACGCCATCGACGTCGCCAAGGACGTCGCGGCGAAGATGACCGAGCTTTCGAAAGACTTCCCCTCCGGTCTCGCCTATACCGTGCCATTCGATACGACCAAATTCGTGAAGGCATCGATCGATGAGGTCTATGTCACGCTGATCGAAGCCGGCGTTCTCGTGCTGATCGTTATTCTCGTCTTCCTGCAGGATTGGCGGGCGATGCTGGTTCCGGCGACGACGGTGCCGGTGACGATCATCGGCGCCTTTGCGGCCATGGCGGCGCTCGGCTTCACCGTCAATCTCTCGACGCTCTTCGCCATCGTGCTGGCGATCGGCATCGTCGTCGATGACGCCATCGTCATCGTCGAGGGCGTTGCCCGCCATATCGAGGAAGGGATGCCCGGCAAGAAGGCCGCCGAGAAGGCGATGGACGAGCTCTTCGGCCCCGTGATCGGCATCACGCTGGTGCTGATGGCGGTGTTCATTCCTGCCGCCTTCCTTCCGGGGCTGACAGGGCAGCTCTACAAGCAGTTCGCATTGGTCATCGCCGCCACGGCGCTCATCAGCGCCATCAACGCCATGACGCTG
This sequence comes from Rhizobium sp. 10N427, assembly GCF_056394605.1. NCBI lineage: Bacteria > Pseudomonadati > Pseudomonadota > Alphaproteobacteria > Hyphomicrobiales > Rhizobiaceae > Rhizobium > Rhizobium sp. 10N427. Next base: position 456,383 of record NZ_JBFTID010000004.1, read on the forward strand.
AAGCCAACGCAATGCGCCCTCTGGCTGCGCACGCCGGTGCCTCCCGAAAAACGCAATTTCTTCTATCGCGGTTTCAACAAGGTCTACGACAAGGCCGAGAACGGCTATGCGAAACTGATCGGCAACATGGTCCATCACAGCGCCATTGCTGTTCTTTTCGCGCTGGCGCTGATCGGCGTCGCCATCTGGGGGCTTACCCGCCTGCCGACGGCATTTCTGCCGCTCGAGGATCAAGGCTATGTGCTGATCAGCGCGCAGCTGCCCGACGGCGCCTCGAAAGAGCGTACCGACGCCGTCATGGCGGAGGTCGGCAAGATCGCGCAGCAGACGCCGGGCGTGGATCAGGTATTGACGATCAGCGGCATATCGATCCTCGACAATAGCGCCAGCCTGCCGAATGCCGGTGTCGCCTATGTCGTGCTCAAGGACTGGGATGTCAGGGGCAAGGAAAAGGGACAGGACCTGCTGTCGATCTACGAGCACCTGAACGGCGCACTGTCGGATGTGCTGAAGGCGAAGACCCTGGTCGTCGTGCCGCCGCCGATCCAGGGCATCGGCAATGCCAATGGCTTCACCATGCAGGTGGAAATCCGCAACGGCAATTTCGACTATCCGCTGCTGCAGAGCATGGCCGATACCATCGTCAGCAACGGCAATGCCCAATCGTCGCTGCAGCGGCTGAGCACATCGTTTCGTGCCGGCGTGCCCCAGCTTTCGGTGTCGGTCGACCGCATCAAGGCCGAGACGCTCGGCATCACAGTCGGGCAGGTGTTTTCCGCACTTTCAGGCTATGTCGGATCGAGCTACGTTACCCAGTTCAACAAGTTCGGACGAACCTTTCAGGTCTACGCGCAGGCGGCGCCGGAATTCCGCGTCCGCCCCGACGACATCCGCAACCTGAAGGTCAAGGCTGGCGACGGCACGATGGTGCCGCTCGGCACTGTCGTCGACGTCAAGAGCGTTCAGGGGCCGTCGCTGATCAGCCTCTACAACCTCTATCCGACTGCCACCATCGTCGGCGGGGCTGCCGCCGGATTTAGTTCGGGGCAGTCGCTCGATGTCATGGAGCAGATCGCCGACCGGACATTGCCGCCCGGCGCAGGCTACGAGTGGACAGCCCTCTCCTATCAGGAGAAAACCGTCGGCGGACAAATCTACTTCGTTTTCGCGCTTGCCATGCTGCTCGTCTATTTCGTGCTAGCCGGGCAATATGAGAGCTGGATCCTGCCACTCGCCGTATTGCTGGCCGTGCCGCTGGCGCTTCTAGGAACGGTCGGCGCGCTAAGTGCGGCCGGTGTTGCCAACAATCTCTACACGCAGATCGGCCTGATCCTGCTGATCGCGCTTGCATCGAAAAACGCGATCCTGATCGTCGACTATGCGCGCGAGAAGCGGGCCGAGGGCATGGAAATCCTCGAGGCCGCGGTCGAGGCCGCACGCCTTCGCTTCCGGCCGATCCTGATGACATCCTTCGCCTTCATCCTCGGCGTCCTGCCGCTGGTGCTGGCGAGCGGCGCCGGTGCATCGGCCCGCAAGTCGATCGGCATATCGGTTTTCAGCGGCATGATCGCCTCGACCTGCCTCGCCGTCCTCTTCGTTCCGTCGTTCTATGTGGTGCTGCAACGATTCGAGGAATACAGAAAGCGGCGCACGAACACGGCGCCGCAGGCAGCAGAGTGATCAGCGCTTCGCTCTATTGCACGACAACGCGCACATAGACGCCGCCGCTCTTGGCGTAATAGCCGGATCCACACCTGTAATAATAGCCACCGTAATAGGCGCCGTAGACGCAGCCCGCGGGCAAGACGGCAATCGTCGTCGTTGTCCTCGTCACCACGCGCCGCGTCGTCCTGCGCGCAACGCCGGCGTAGGAAAGCGGGGTCAACGGCCGGCCGATCACGGCGTTGGCGGGCGTACCAAAGCTGAGCGATAACGGTACCCATCCGCCGGGCTCGACATGAGCGTCGGCAAGGAGAAAGGCGCCGGTCAGCCCGGCAACAAGCAGGGATTTCGGATATCTCATTTGCTGTCTCCCGGTTGGGTGGGTGCTGGCAGTTCATCGAGCGACTGCAATTCGCTGAGATCGACCTTCTTGGCGCTTTTCGGAATCTCGATTGCATAGGACGCCTTGGCGACATCCGGCCCGCTCTTGAAATCGCTGATCTCCAGCGTGTATTGCGGCGCCTGCCCGACATGTTTGCTGGTGATGACATAGCGCAGCGGCACAGGCTTGGCGCCCGACTGTATCCAGATCTGCCAGTCGATCTCGGGCGTGCGGAACGTCAGATACTCGCATTCGACCCCACCGACATAAGCGCTCGATATATGCTTGGCATCCGTTACGTCGGTCATCAGAATGTCGAAAACATGAGACGACAGCAGATCAGCTCCCGGCGCCTCGATACCCGCATCCGCCAACCGCTCGAACAGTTCGTCCACCGAGCCCTTGGCCTCGATACTGGCATAGGCATCGAGGTTCTTGCCGTGCACCGTCAGAGTCGTCCCGTCAAAACTGACATCGACATCGGCAAATCCGCCGGTTCTGGTGACCCGCAGCTTGTCCGGCCGTGCCAGGCTCGCAGTTCCCGAACTGACGAACTGCAGCTTCTCGAAGTCAGGCGTTACCGCTTCGATCGACGATTGGTAGCTGAACGACATCGCCTTCTGCCCCGCCAGATAGTCCGACATGGACTTCAGGATATCTTTCGCATCGTCGGCGGCAGCCGTCGCGGGCAGGATCAGGCTGATCGCAAAAGAGCCGCAGACGAGCAGGCGCCGCAGCGTTCTGAAATGGGGAACCGATGACATTGCAATGCCTTCCCTTCGATCATGTTGATCCCCAAGTCCCCGGACAGGTGCCCTTCAGCGAGAATCCTACCGGCGATCTGCAAGATCAGAGAATAGATGAAATTTCAGCATTATCGATGCAGGCGGTGCGCAGCCGCGAGCGGTCGCCAGGTTTGGGAATCATGAATAGAGTACACCACTCCCATCTCCCCTCCACGGCAATGGGAACGTCTAAAGATCGCGAAGCTATAGGCCGCTGGTCAGCACCCGCTGACATGTCGGCGACAGCCGTTGAAAGTTATCCCGCAGACAATTGACCCCACGGCCGCCACCGAGCGGCACCGAGCGGCAAAGCGCCCGGAAATCCGGTCCGCAGGTGCGGCGGAGAACAATCAGTTCTTCGCGTGGCGTGAATGACGCCATCGGCATCGCTGCCATCGCTCCGGCACCACCGGCCGCCTTGGCTGTATTGGTAGCAGGAAGAGACGATCCGCTTCCTCCAATCGCGCCAATGGCGGCCTGACAGGATGGCGAAAGCGCCGCATTATGCTGCTGCAGGCAGGCAAGCGCCTGCGCTCCACCCGGCGTCACACCCGAGCACTGCGCCATGAAGTCCGAGCGGCACGCCGATTTGATCGCATCGCGCTGCGCCTCCGTCGGCTGCGCAGTCTGTTTTGGGGAAACGGCCGGAGCTGCGGCTGTGGTTGGCTGGACCGCCGGCGTTTGCGCCGGCGCAGCATCGGTCGATTTCTTCTTCGTCCCGCCCAAAGCCGAGATCGCGTCGCGGCAGGCCTTGGAGAGCGATGCATCATGCTGCTGAAGGCAATTCAACGCCTCCATGCCCCCGGGCGTCACACCCGAACATTGCGCAATGAAATCGGAGCGGCACGCCGACCGGACCGCATTCCGCTGGGCATCAGTCGGTTGCTGCGCGTAAGTTGCGCCGGCCGCAAGGCACATCGCGGACGAGACAAGAAGGCCGAAGGCCCTGCTCGCTGAAAACGAGAATCTGATATGCAGAATATTCGCCAGAAAGGCCGCAAATTTCCCCATGGCTCCCTCCCCGAGGAAGAAATTATCTGGATATATGCAGATACGTGGCGGGGCCGATGAAATAACGCTGGCCTGACAAACTGTCGCCACGCAGGGCATGATCAAAATCTATCACTGCAGGTTTACATTAGCACGTAAATATACTGTCGTGAAGATTGCGTCGTGAGACATGGCGAGCGGTAGAGTCTTCAGCCTGCCAGTCTACTTCATTTCTTCCGCGCCCAATTCCGCGTGCCGTCCGGTCACACCAAGGTTGAACGCAAAAGCCCCGCTTAACGCGGGTTCTATCTATTCTGTTTTGTATCCATGAAGAGGATTTGGTTGCGGGGGCAGGATTTGAACCTGCGGCCTTCAGGTTATGAGCCTGACGAGCTACCGGGCTGCTCCACCC